>NZ_CP034562.1:945000-1260000 GCF_003970675.1 Flammeovirga pectinis | reverse complement strand
AAATGCTTCAGACGTATCGCTAGAATATTGTCCTAACCAATCTACAAGGTTCATATCGTTTCTGAAAAACTCACTGTGTTCTACAGGTAAATATGCTTTGGTAATTGTTACACCCCAATTGTATTCTCCTTCAAAGTCAGCGTCATTTTCATTGATAATCTCAAAGAAAGCCGTCATAGCTCTAGGATCTCTTGATAAGAAAATAATCTTATCGTCCTTTTGCATCGAGAATTCAACATTTTTGAAAAGTACATCTCCATCAATTGATTTAGACATTTCTTTCACTTCAAGAATGTTATTACCTGCCGCTCTCTCCGGTGTGAAGATAATACCAGGATACTTTCTTGAAGAAGGTTGAATTTCTTCGAAGTTTAATTTTTCTAACATCTTCTTACGAGATGTTGTTTGCTTAGATTTTGCAGCATTGGCAGAGAAACGAGCAATAAACTCTTTCAATTCCTTGATTTTCTCTTCAGCTTTTTTGTTTTGCTGTGCTTGCTGACGTGAAGCTAATTGACTTGACTGGTACCAGAAAGAGTAGTTACCAGAAAACATTGAAATCTTAGAGAAATCAATATCTACAATCTGTGTACAAATTGAATCTAAGAAGTGACGGTCGTGAGAAATAACCAATACCGTGTTCTCAAAGTTTGCTAAGTAGTTTTCTAACCAAGCAATAGTCTCCTGATCCAAGTCGTTGGTAGGCTCATCAAGTAATAAGTTATCTGGCTTACCAAATAAAGCTTGTGCTAATAACACACGTACTTTTTGCTTACCACTTACGTTGGCCATTGTTTGGTAATGTAGATCTTCCGTAATGTGAAGTCCACTTAACAAGTTTGCAGCATCAGATTCTGCATTCCAACCATCAAGATCTTCAAAACGTTCTGTTAACTCAGAAATACGAATACCATCGGCTTCGTTAAAATCTGGTTTAGCATATAACTCGTCTTGTTCTTTTTTAATTGCCCACAATTCATCATGACCCATCATTACAGTATCTAAAACTGTAAATTCATCAAATTCGTGGTGTTCCTGCTTTAATACAGAAGTACGTTCCCCTTTTCCGAAAGATATATTACCTCTAGTTGGGTCTTGCGCACCATATAATGTTTTTAAAAATGTAGATTTACCTGCACCGTTAGCACCGATAATACCGTAGCAATTGCCTTCTGTGAATTTAAGGTTTACATCTTGGAAAAGCACACGCTTACCAAATTGAACGCCTAAGTTTGAAACTGTTATCATTATGAATATTATGAGTATATCAAATTATCTTGCAAATGTATCAGAATGTTTTTAACCCTACAAAATTGACATACAAATACTTTTGAATGAGCCATTATTTCTTTCAAAATTGGTAAATGATAGACTTTATTGGACTTAAATCAGTAAATGAGTAAATAGATTCTTTTGATATTTACTAAAGTAGGCTATTAGTTGATTATTGCTGTAACTATATCTTGTCATATTCTAAATGAACAACTAAATTGCCTAAATGAATGATCAAATAGCAGTGCTTATTAAAAAGTACAAAGACTTATCAAAAGAATCGGAGCACGAAGCTGCTGCAAAAATTACAAAAGAATATGTTTCTGGAAAATATAGAGAACGTGTAATTGAAGCTGCTTTTGGTATGCTTGCTGAAAGTGATAAATATGATGAGGACCATCCTATGGGAGGCTATTACTACATCATTTATGAAATGCTGCATGCTGGAGCATATTTATTAGCAAAAGAAGATAAATCATAATATAATGGATCAAGAAGAAAAAAAACCAGAAAATCAAATTAACATCGAACTAACTGACGATGTAGCTGAAGGTACTTATGCTAACCTTGCAATGATTGCTCACTCTAATAGCGAGTTTGTGATTGACTTTATTAGAATGATGCCTGGCTTGCCAAAAGCCAAAGTTAAATCAAGAATTATTTTAACTCCAGAACATGCAAAACGCTTGTATATGGCTCTACAAGATAATTTAAAGAAATATGAAGGACAATTTGGTCCTATCGGAAAGACTGAGGAAGCTCCTAAGTTTCCAATGAATTTCGGTATGACAAATACAGATCCTCAATAATAAATAAGCCTCATTGATTATATCAATGAGGCTTATTTATTATCCAATTTTACTACCGTTTTTTACTTTTAAATCGGGATGTAAAAGTGTAACATCTTTATTGTTGCCAAGAGCTCCTAAAACCAAACACTCTGACATTATATTTGCAATCTGCTTTGGCGGAAAATTCACCACAGCAATTATTTGTTTATCAATTAAATCAGATGGTTGGTATAAAGATGTAATCTGGGCTGATGTTTTCTTAAGTCCAAATTCGCCAAAATCAATTACTAGTTTATACGCAGGGTTTCTAGCTTCTTTAAATTCTTCAGCAGAAACAATAGTTCCTACCCTCATTTCAACTTTAGTAAAGTCATCCCAAGTAAGTACACCATCCATTTATTTTGTAATTTTTTTTAATGAACCATCTTTATTTAATTTTGCGGTCACTTTTTTTATAACCTTTGCTCCATACGTATTATTTTCTCTATACGTCATTGTAACATTCAATACCCTCCCCTTTTCTGATAAGTTTGTTTCTACATGTTCAAAACTCTCTGGGTCGTTCATTTTTCCTTTCACCTCATTAACTAAAGTAATAATAGCACCTTCTTCGTTAATTTGAGATGATAGCGTTTCTTTTAATGTAATCTGTTCTGCTACCGTTTCCACTAACTTCTTATCGAAATCTGGAGATACTTTTAAGAGTTCTTCTCGAGCATTCTCAAATTCCTTGACACGAACAAATTCCAATGTATTTTCTATGTAAAGCTCATTTTCTAATTCAAAAATCTTCTTTTTTAATCCTAGTCTTGTTCTTTCTCTGTAAGTAGAATCAATTTTAGAATAATAGACTTTTGCTTTATCAATATTTCGCTCCTTTATATAGTTCTTAGTTTTTGTAACATTTACTTCTATCAGGGCAGCATTTAATTTATTTCTGATCTGATCTACTTCAGATTTTTTATAGTCTGCATCAATTAATTCTAAATATTGACCACAGCTCCCATACCATTTTTTTTGTAGACACACTTTAGCATTAACCATAGCTGTCTCATTTAAATTACTGATTAAAATTGATACGCTATCCTTCTTAAAATCACTGCTAATTAGGTCTAGTTGTAATTTTGCTTGTGAAAGGCTTTCTACTTTACCTTGTTTTATAAATTTTTGAATACTTATAAACCTTCCTTCATCAAACTGTAAAGTATTCTTAATTTCTCCTGCAAAAAAGAAATAGGCGGTACTTCCTAAAAAGAGTAAAATTAGAACTGTAAAAAAATATAAGATCCCTTTTTTCATTTTAAGTATTGTTTGTTAGCTCAATTGTTACTAATAATCTGTGTGTTTGCTCTTGATTCCAAAGTTAAACAAAGCATTTCATAAACTCCTTTTTTCTTTAAAAATTTAGCTAAAATCCTATTTTTGTAAATTTTAACAGTAGTTTTACCAAAAAAGTCACGAACCAAATAATATTTTGTTTAAAGTTATTTACATAAAATATATTCAATGAACGAACACTCACGTAACTGAATAATCCTATTATTTGTGATAATTTTCATGTTTTATGTAAAATTATCAAAAAGTACTAAAAATTCTCATAACACCAAACAATAGACAAAACTTATAAAAACTCAAGTTATAACCTTGGATATGACTATAATTTCACCGTATATTTATATCATAAAGCAGCAATAAGAAATAGTTTTTGGGTTATTAAAGGAATTAAAAAGTCAACCGCGATGTGGTTGACTTTTTTTATTTTTAGACGATTTCATCTTCGTAACTCATTGCATTTAAGTTTAAACCAGATGCAGGAGCTATATAACCTAAAGGTTTTTTAATATCGCTAAATTCTAAAGATTCTTTAATTTGATCTAATGTCAGTTCTCCTCTTCCTAACATAAATAAAGTTCCCATAATCAGCCTTACTTGATTTCTCATAAAACCTTTACCATGTACATTAAGTACATAACTCTGTTCGGGAAAAAAGGAAGCCGTAACAACATCATTTACTTTAATCTCGCACAAATCAATAGTTCTGGTTAGTTCTACACCTTCTTTTGGGGCTTTACAGTATCTCCCAAAGTAATGTTCTCCTTCAAATAGTTTAGCGCCTTCTATCATTACATCAATGTTAAGGTCATCCATTACAGAAACCATAAAAGGTGCACAGAAAGGGTGGTTCTTATCGCCAAAAGTAAACAGATATTGGTACTCTTTAACTTTAGAACTTTGAATTACATTAAAAGCATCACTAACTTTTTTAATAGATAGCGCCTTGATATCACTCGGTAAATTGATATTAAACTCTTTTAAAAATTCTTCTTCATCAAGTACATCAAATACAAACAACTCAAAAGCTGAATGATTTGCAGATACCATTGCATCTGTTCTACTTGTTCCTAAGGTTTTAAACTTAATCTCTCCTCCTAAAACATAATTAATTGTTTTATCAATCATGCCTTGTACCGTTTTTAAACCAGGTTGTACCATCCAACCATGGTAACGATACCCTATATATTGTATTTCAAAGAGGTAATTATGTCGTTTTTTCTTCATTATCTAAAAGTACTTTTATAACTTCTTTACCTAATTATTAATTTATAACACAAAGAAGTCCTTTTCATTTCATAAACTTATGTATATTATTTCTAAAATACATCTCGTTTAACTAACCTTATTATTAAATCAAAATGGTTGAATTAATTGATGCTTCAGAAAACTTTAATGCACTTTGGGATATTTACTTAGAAGCATTTCCTAGAGACGAGCAAAGACCCAAAGAAGAAATAATTTCTTTAATGGATACACCCAATTTTTATTTTGAAGGTATCTATGTAGAAAAAAAATGCTGTGGTTTAGTATGTTACAGAGAATTAGGTGATTTTATATTTATAGAATACCTAGCAATGCATGCAAACAGTAGAGGTTCTGGTGCTGGCTCTGCATTTTTACATTACTTTATTGAGAAATATAATGGCGAAAAAATAATTCTTGAAGTTGAACACCCTGTAGAAGATATTCAAAAAAGAAGAGTAGGTTTTTACGAGAGAAAAGGGTTTCATTATAATGATAAGATTTTTATGGCACCTCAAACAATCGAAGGTGGACAAGAATTACCATTAAATTTTATGTCGTACCCGCTGTTGTTAGGAACTCAAGAGTATGAACAAGTAAAAAAATTACTACTTGATAAAGTATATAACGAAGATTAAAATTCGCAACTTCCCACCATTAGTGAATGACCATTTTTATCTTCCAGTGCTATCTTATAAGAATGATTACCTTCTTGCTTTTCAGAAAGCATTACTTGAAGGTGATCATTTGGTAGCTTAACAGGACGTATAAAACGCACACTCATTTGTTTTAATGGTTGATTCTTATAGTTTTGAAGTATTTCAAACGTTTTAGTATACATTCCAAATCCGTGCAAAATTGTTCCTTTAAAAGGAGTCGCTTTTGCAATAAAATTTACCCAATGCAAAGGATTTAGATCGCCAGAAAGAATCCCAAAGCGCAAACCATCCTTTTTATCAACACTCCAAGTAGCAATACGTTCTAAAGGAGTTGCATCAACTTGATGCTCTTTTTTACCATTACGTACTCTTTTACCAATAATAAAGGCAGTCAATAGATGAACTTCAATACAAATATCCTCTTTTGAATTCCCAATTTCCATTCTTTGATGTACTCTTGCGCGTCCATTTTCTTCGGTAATTTCTACGAACTCCGTTTTTAAATATATTTTTTTTGCGGTGACATCTCCAAATACCTTGATCTCTACACCTTGATTAATAATTTTTGCTAATGGGTAAGGTAGTTTATTGAGTAAATCTAAACCGAATGATAATGCATATTGACAAAACATATGAGGCGGTAAACTCTTATATCTACCTTTCTCAGCACCTGTCCATTTAGAATATGCTTTTACTAATGATTGTGTAGGTGGTTTTACAAACGTCTCTTGAGGAGGTACTTCTGTTGAACCTTTTTTCTTTAGAAATGGAAGTATAGTCTGTACAAAAGTTCTACCAACAACATATATCATAGGGCGTTGTTGCCATAAAAAAGTTTTAGAGACGTTCATTCTTAGTTTGGATTCTTATGTTAAAAACGTAAATATATAGTATTAATAACTAAAAAAGCATGTACTGACTTACAATACATGCTTTTCTCTCCACTAAGAATTCTATTTATTACAATAAGCTCTCCCAACCTCCTGCGTTATATACTTCTTTAACTCCTGCCGCTTCAATTAATGCTTTTGCAACACCTGCTCTACCGCCAGACAAACAGCATACAACTAAAGGAGACCCTAATTCTTTTACTTCAGAAATTCTACTCTGAATATCATTTACAGAAATATTTACACTTCCTTCAATATGTCCTTCATTAAATTCTTCTTCAGAACGTACGTCTAATAATTGAACTCCTCCTGATATTAATTCTTTATAATTCATAGTATTTAAGTTTGATTTATGCGAAACTAAAAATTAAATAGTTTCCTGTTTGTAACAATTATCACACAATCAAAATTCTTTGTTTAATTTTTTTAACAGTTACATCGTTACCTTTTTGTTTTATTTATCGTTACATAAACTATTATTAGATCTCACACTTACATTATTTATCTCAATTATGAAATTTTTATACTTTTCAATACTCTCTTTTGTAACACTGTTTTATTCTTTCAATACAAAAGCTCAAACTATTGTTGATAAAACACATCAACATAATGATAAAATTAGTGCAGATACTTCTTTAGTAATGCGAGAAACTAAAGAATATCCATATGTATTTCCGATCCTTGGTCAGAAAGTTTACGACAAAGGTTATTCTTTGCCTCTACCAATTGGGTTTAGTGTAAGTTATATAAATACATCTATGGGAATGGGTATATCAGATCTTGGTGTTGGCTTTAAAGGTCTTGACAGTAGCAAACCTTATTTTGGTGCAAAAATTCCTCAAGAAAAAATTGATCAGATTGTTAAAGGTCCAATCCTAGAATCGTTAAATAATAACGTGACTATGGCCACAGCTAGTGGAATGAATTACAGAATGGACGTGTATGTTCTTCCTTTCTTAAATGTTTATGGTATGGTATCAGAAGTAAGTGGTTCTACAAGTATTGGCCTTGGAGGAGGCAGCGATACTGGAGGTTTCGGTTCTACTGTAGATTTTGATGCTTTGGCATATGGAGGTGGTTTTACTCTTGCTTATGGTTATAAAGGGTGGTTCTCTTCTGTGGATATTAATTATGCTTTAAGTGACACAGACTTATTAGAAGAACAAATTGCAATTGGTACATACTCTATCAGATTTGGCAAAAAATTTAATGTAAATCATGGTAAGCAAAGTATTGCAGTATATGTTGGAGCTATGAACCGTAACTTTACAAATGATAGCTCTACTCCAGGGTCTATAAATTTAAACGATGTTGTTAAAAATGAAGTAGATTTAGGTCAGCCAATAGAAAATATTTATAGTGGATTAAGTAGAACGCAACAAGCATTAGTTAAACAAGTTTTAGGAGGTGCTCCTGACGGTTCTAGAATAAATGACCACATGAATGGTATGATTGACAATACTGTAGTAGAATATGACATCAAGAAAGATTTGTTACAAACATGGACTGTGCAATGTGGCTTTAGTATTGAATTAAATAAACACCTTGCAATAAGAGGTGAATATGGCATTGCTGATAATAATAAATTTCTAATGACAGGGATTAACTATAGATTCGGTATCTAAAAATAATACACTAGCTTAATTAAGCAAATCTGTTAATTACCTCTAAGTAACCTTAGAGGTGTTTTTTTACACTTCAATTTATTGTAATTTGATACAATTACATAGCAATAAAGGGTATGACTGAAAAAGAAAAACTATTAGCAGGGTTGCCTTATGATGGCAATAATATTGAACTAATAAAAGATAGAAGGAATTGTAAAATTCTATGCAAGGAATATAATGACAACCCTGTTGATCTAGACTTAGGTGTATTATCAAAAATTCTTGAGCAGGAAACTGAAGCTCATATAGAAGCTCCTTTTAAATGTGACTACGGGTATAATATTTCCTTTGGAAAAAATTTCTACGCTAATTTCAATCTTATTATTTTAGATTGTTCAAAAGTAACTTTTGGCGATAATGTTTTTATTGCTCCAAATGTACTAATCACGGCTGTAGGACACCCAACAGATCCAATAGAAAGAAATACGGGCGTTGAATACGCTACTCCTGTAACAATTGGAAACAATGTGTGGATAGGTGGGAATGTAACTATTTTACCAGGAATTACCATTGAAGATAATGTTACAATTGGTGCTGGTAGTGTTGTTACTAAGTCTATACCTGCAAATTCTATTGCTGTTGGCAATCCATGTAGAGTAATAAAATCAATCTAAATAAAAAGCCTAAAGATCTCGATAATCTTTAGGCTTTCATTTTATAAAATGTATTCTATTTAATCTGTTAAGATTGTTTTCAAATCTTTAATAGATGGAGCAAAAGAATACGCTCCTGTTGTTGCTTTCGAGTAATTCATCATTTGGTCATAAACACCATCTTCGGTATTCCCAAGCATTCTTTCTAATTGAATATCAATACGGAAAGGATCACAAGTGTAAGCAATAAAGAACAAGCCTTTTTCAGTTGCTGATCCAAAAGGGAACGACCTTCTCCATATTTTCATTGCAACACCTTCATGACTTGCATCTGTTCTCGATACATGAGAGTCAGCAGGCATAGCGTCTCCTTCTAGTTCAATACTATCTGGCTTTGTTCTTCCAATTATTTTTTCTTGAATGCTTACAGGTAATTCATTAAATTTCATTAGATCGTGTACCCACTTCTGATGAAAAACAAAACTACCTCCAGCAGCAGGTTCTCCTTCAGGAACAATAGCAGCTAAATATTTCTTTTCTTCTTTTGGGTTTGCAGAACCATCTACAAAGCCAGTTAAATCTCTATGATCTTTGTATACAAAGCCATTTTCTGAAATGACAATTGTAGTAATAGCTTTTAAAGCTTCTTGAATTTGAATTGTCTTGTCTAATACTAGCGAGTTATCAGAACCAATTACTCTAAAATATAAATCAGATTGGTTTGAAGGCATAGTAAAACCATTCACACCGTTTAGTTGTTCAAAGTTTTTAAAATTCTTCGGTTGAACTTCAGGTGCTAACTCATTTAAAATATTTTTCCCAAAAGAAATAACTACTTCAATTTTTTCGGATGTCCCTTTTAACGCATTATTTAGTGCTCTTTTAATGGTAGACGGAGAAACATTGTCATTTATTTTATATTCTGTAACATTGAAAATGTTAGCTTCTTCATTAAATATTCCTAATTGATAACTTTGCATTTTTATAAATTATTTGGTTCATCTCTATCGGTATAAATATACAAACGTTTCTGAATTTATATCCGTTATATCTATAATAATTCTTTAAATAAAAAATTGTTTAATATATCTCATAAATAGAAAAAAAAGTCTGTTAAAGATGAATTTTTAATAGTAAAAAAACATATAAAAAGTACTATCCTTTTAAGTTTTATAATGATATACAGTGAAATAACTAATCCAGTTACTAAAGCTTAAAACTGTTAGAAAAAGTTAGTATTTGATAAAAAAATCGCAGGCTTTTTTCATTTCCGTATCATTAACTAAGTATTTATAAGATCATACTATTTAATTGCATACTTTTATCTTTGCTACACTAAGTTTACAGGATTACATTAGTTTGACACCTATTATATGACAAAGATTTTATATTTATTATTTATAAAACCAATATCTCTGCTTCCGTTCAGAGCATTATACATTTTATCAGATTTTCTTTATTTAATCTTATATAAAGTAATTGGATATAGGACAAAAGTGGTTAGACAAAACTTAACGAGTTCCTTTACCGATTTATCTAAAGAAGAGATAAAAGACATTGAATCTAAATTCTATCACCATCTATGTGATATTATCTGCGAAAGCTTAAAAGTTTTTAATGTTAAAGAAGAAGATCTTTTTGAAAGATGTGTTTATAATGATTTAGACCTTATCAATAAATATAAAGATAGAAACCTCTGTATTTTAGGAGGGCATTACAATAACTGGGAGTATGCAGGAACTGTATCTTCTAAATATGCAAACAGAGAAATCGGTGCGTTATATACCAAACTTTCTAATCAGTTTTTTAATTCTAGAATAACTCGTTCAAGAGAAAGGTTTGGTTTAAAAATGATTGATAAAAATCTTGCAAAAGAATATTTTAATTCTGAGAACAATAAACCCATAGGAATTATTTTTGGTGCTGACCAATCCCCTACTTATAGTAAAAACGTAGTTTGGGCAGATTTTCTTGGTCAAGACACTGCATTGTATTTTGGTCCTGAGAAATACTCTAGAGAAAATGATATGGTAGTTATTTACACTCAAATTATCAAGAAGAAAAGAGGCTTCTACGAGTGTAATTTTAAACTTATTAGCGATGATGTTTCAAAAACAGAACATGGCGAAATTTTAGAAAAATATACAAGACTTTTAGAGAAAGATATTAAAAATGAGCCTCAATATTGGTTATGGACTCATAAGCGTTGGAAAAGAGAGAAGAAAGAAGGAGAAGAATTATTAAAGTCTACTGTACTTTAAATTATAAAGAAGGTCAATCTAGAACAAACTAGTTTGACCTTTTTGTTTAATTACTATTCAATAACAATTTTATTGCTAGAGGTATTTCTTCCGTTAGAAATTTTTAGAATATAAACCCCTTTCTGTAATGCATTTGGTACTTTATAAGAAGTGATAATATTTCCCTCTGCATTGTTCAATACAATATCATGAGATAACACTCTACCTGTTGTAGAATAAAATACGCCAACAATTGGGTTATTTCCATCCGCTCCTTGAATCTCTAATGTCAAATTAGACCCATTGGTTAGTAGCGAAGGATACGCTTTACATTGAAAACTATTTTCGGTATCTGCAAAAGTAACAATACCAAAATACTCTGTTTTACCATCGAAATCATGCTGAACCAACCTATAATATTTACCAGAATAGTTCGCATCCAAAAATTCATATTTTAAAGTAACATTACTGTTTCCTCCAGCTTCTACTCTACTAATTGTCTTCCAATTTACTTTGTTATTAGAAGATTGAACTTCAAAATGACTTGAATTTTGTTCAGAAGCAGTTTCCCAAATCAAAAGGTTTCCATTAGAGGTTTGCTGTCCTTTAAAGTAAGTTAGGGATACTGGGAGGTCCCAATCTCCATCATCAATTTTTTTGCAAAAATATTTTTTATTCGAATCGCAGTATTCAACAATAGGATCATTATGCAGATACCTTATTTTATTTTTTTCAATTAAACAATTTCCCTCTACAGATACATGTCCAGAGATCTTAAAAGTAACAGCTCCATCACAGGTTACTACAAAGTCTTTATTGATATTTAATTTCCCATACTTTGTTTCTGATTTTTTATTTATATTTATTGTTGGAGCTCCATTTATATATAGTTCTCCATCAATATTTAATTCTCCATCAATATTAATTACCAATCCAGAATAATTAATAATTTTTAAATCACCTCCATTATTAATATTAAAGCTTCCTTCTTCAAAGATATCAATTGTAACAGCCGAAGCTCCTGAACCAAATAATGCATCTTCGCACTCTAGGATACCGTCTTTTACTTTGATAGTTGATGCATTTGAATCAATTTTTAACGTGCCATCAACTATTAACTTACTTCCTTCATCAACATTAATATTCATCCTCTCATGAGTATATGAATCCAGAAACTTTAATGTAACCTCTGATTTATTCCCAATGGAAATATTAGTGCCTGTTTTATTACCATTTACTACTTTTAAATATACTCCTTTTAATTCTGAAGAAAATGTAAATCCAATTGTTAAATCAGCTCCCCAATCTAATACAATTATGTCATCCTTTTTGGGGTAATCATTACCATCTAAGTCTCCCCAACCTGTTTTCCAGCTCTTAAGATCCTTAAAAACTTTTACTTCCTTCAAAACATAATCTTTTGCTCTTAAATTTTGATGAGTTAATATATTAAGTACGATGATTAATAGTGAAAACAGTGAAATTTTATTGTTCATATCAGTTCAGTTTGTTAATAAAATAGGTCGCTTACTTTTTATTTGACAATACAAATATCAATCTAATTCAATAGGACTTTTATAATTAAAAACTGTATTTTGCTAATAAATATCAATAACAATATACACAACATTTATTGATAGAAATGGATTAAATTTTCTCTCAAAAATTTAAAGAATAAGTAGTTTTAAAGCAAAAAAGAGGTTGTCTTAGTATCCTAAAACAACCTCTCTCCCAAAGTTAGAAAGCTAACTTACTTATTGCAACACCTCAAAGTGGATTGCTGTACCACCACCAGAATTCATTTGAATTAACAATGCTTCTGTAGACGTTACATTTTTTTCTGTTACAACATATTTAGTTGGTGCTAACAGATAAGTACTACCTGGAGCATCTGCATAAATTGTTGCTTTATATACTTTGTTAGGTTCTAAGAAATCAAGGCTTATACTTACTGCTCTGCCTGTTTCGTCTGTTGCTGCACCTAACAACCATTCTGTTCCTTTTTTTCTTGCTGTAATTGCAAACTGACCAATCTTACCATTTAACATGATACTCTCGTCCCAATCTGCAGTAGAAGATTCTAAGAATTTAAAGGCTTTAAGCTCCTTCTCATAGTTTTCTACTAAGTCCGAAGCCATTTGAAGTGGACTATACAAGATTATTGATAACGCTAATTGTTTTACTAAAGTAGTATGTACTCTAGCTTCGTTCATTATCTCTGCTGTAGTATTCCAAGCTACTCTATTTGGAGAGTTTTCATACTTTACGTCAAAGATTCCTGGCGTATAATCAAGTGGTCCGCCTAACATTCTTGTAAAAGGTAAAATTAATGTATGATTTGGTGGGTTACCATCACTCCAACCGTTCCATTCCATACCTTTTACTCCTTCACGCGTCATCATGTTTGGCCATGTTCTTCTTATACCTGTTGGCTTAATTGGCTCATGAGCATCTAAAACAATTTCATATTTAGCGGCCATCTCTACAACATGTCTGTAATGATTAACCATAAACTGACCATGATGATGTTCTCCTCTAGGAAAAATACCCCCTGCATAACCCGTTTTTAATGCATGAATACCTAGCTTTTGATATAACTTAAAAGCCTGATCCATATATTTTTCATAAGATGGAATATCTCCACCCGTTTCATTATGCATTATTAAAGATACATTATTGTCTGCTGCATATTTAGCAACTTCTTCTAAGTCGTAACCTTTTGCAGGAGTGATATGGTCAAACGCGTCCTTTTGTCCCCATTTGTCCCAACCAGAATTCCATCCTTCTACAACTACACCACCAATATTGTGGTTGGCTGCAAAATCAATATACTTCTTAGCAGACTTGGTTGTTGCTCCTTGTCGCGGTCCTTCTTTCCATTCTTTTGTTCCGATATGAAATTCCCACCAAATTCCGATATACTGCATTGGTTTAATCCAAGAAGTATCTTCTATTTTAGATGGTTCATTAAGGTTTAAAATCATATTAGAATTTACAAGATCAGCCGCTTGATGTCCTACTTGAATTGTTCTCCAAGGTGTTTTTGAAGGTGCAGATGTTCTTACTTTATCACCATTTGCCCAAGGTACTAATGCAGACTCGTAGCTGAATTTCCCATCTTCTCTCATTTTTAAAGTCATCCCTGCATAATCTGTCAAGGCTGCTTCATGAATACTGATATAATGATTGTTCGCCGTTTTAAACGTTACTGGAGTTGCTACCCAAGTTGCAGAATCTATCGTTGTATGGTTGTACAGTTTTTCATAGGTATCATAATCTGCCCAAATCCACCAAGCTTCATGGTTGTTAGAGAAATTAAATTGAGATTTCTCATCCATAATCACAAAATCTGATAGATTTTCTTGTTTAGGAAACTCATAACGAAAAGCCATACCATTATTAAAGATTCTGAAAATGATATTTAGCTTTCTTTTTAAACCATCTTTTTCCTGCAAGGATACGGTTAATTCATTATGATGATCAACCACTTTTTTGTTCTCCCCCAAGGT
The DNA here is from genome assembly GCF_003970675.1 of Flammeovirga pectinis. Taxonomy (GTDB): domain Bacteria; phylum Bacteroidota; class Bacteroidia; order Cytophagales; family Flammeovirgaceae; genus Flammeovirga; species Flammeovirga pectinis. The sequence continues at coordinate 1,245,802 of NZ_CP034562.1, read as the reverse complement.
TGTTCCCAAGTTTGGTTTAAGGTATTTCTTAATTCTCCAATTACCTCAAAATTACTTGATAAAGGTTCTTGTCCTTTGATATCAAATCCTAAATAAGATTGTTCTATGATAGACTCCCCTGCCCAAGTTAATTTATACCAAGGTTTACCTTCTTTGTCTAAATCAAATTCTAAAGTTAATGTCTCATCCGGAGATGTTGATGTTAAATAAGTTGGTGTACATGAAAACATGCACATGCTAAAAATTATAGCAATACTTAGGTTTATATAGTTTTTCATACTCTAATATTATTGTAATTCTACAAAAACTGGAAGGTGATCTGAAGGGAATTTATGATCTCTTGCTTCCGTAATATGTGCATATCTAACTACTTTAAAGTAGCCGTGCACCATTATATAATCTATCTGATCTATTAAATCGCTGTTGTAATCAAATGCTTGGAAAGTCCCCGTAGGTCCTAACGGAGCTAATAGAGACAAAGGTCTCGTATCTTGGAAAACACCTTGTAACTCTAGTACTGCAGCAGAAGTTGGAATACTGTTTAAATCTCCCATTAAAACAACAGGAACTTTACCATTCTCTGCCATTTCTTGTGCTTTTTTACTAATCAACTTAGACGACTGAACTCTAGCTTCAGCCCCCATATGGTCGTAATGTGTGTTCATTACAACAAGTGTTCTTTTAGATGCTTTGTGCTTTAATTTTACCCAAGTACAAACTCTTGGTAAAGCAGCATCCCACCCTTTACTTGGTTTTTCTGGTGTTTCTGATAGCCAAAATGTACCAGAATCAATTAATTTAAATTTATGGGTATTAAAGAAAATAGAAGAAAATTCTCCACCTTCTTTCCCATCATCTCTACCTACACCAATGGCAGTCATTTCTGGTAAACTCTTCTTTAAATCATTTAACTGACCTAAAAGAACTTCTTGTGTACCTAGTATATCTACTTTATTAAATTTTATAACATCAGCAACCCAATCTTTACGGTTTGGCCATGCATTTTCTCCATCATTAGGCGTATTCATCCTAATGTTGAAACTCATCATGTTAATGCTTTTATCTTGTGCTTGTGTAATAATTGATCCTCCTAATAATAGGAATAGTAAGATTATAGTATTTTTCATCTGCTACTTTAAAAGAGTATTGCCACATTCTGAATTGTTAAGTTCTAACAGAAATATGTAATACAGTAATTTATTGAATATTGATAACAAATTTATCTTTTTTTATCAATCCTGAAGATGATAAAAGTCTTCAAAAACACATTAATACAGGTAGTTTTCAGCTAGTAAGTAAATAAAAAAGCACTCTAACTTATCATTTGATTAAATACGCTAGAGTACTCTTTATCAAAAAATTATATTTTCTTTAAAGCATTCCAATGTGGTGCTTTCATTCCTCCTAAATCAAAAATTGCAAAACCCTTTGCTCCTCCTTTTTTAGACAGTTTAATGGCTTCTACAACATCCTCTTCATTAGGTAAAGCTGGAGTATACAAACCTGTAAATAATGGCTCTTTATACTTTTGTTTTAGATCTTTCACTCCTTGTTCTACGGCAAACTTAATCCACTCTGTTGGTTCTTCATAAAAGCTATTATAAACCATTGGGAATACCATATCTAGTTTAAAGTCGTCCCATGATTGACGACAAATTTTTCGTGCTAGTTCTGGGTAAGGAAAAACAGCTGCTGACAACATTTTACCTTCCTTATGCACAGCATCGTAGATTCTATCCACAAGGTGCGTTACTGCATCGTATCTAAATTGCCTCCATTCTTCTGATGCTGTTGGGTCTTTTACTTCGTAAATATCTGTCCCTGTTTCATGTAAAAACTTGTCTCTACACGTTTGGCAATAACAGAAATCCCACTCTGGATATTCTTTATCTTGAACAATACCATAAAGCGGTTGTAAAGACGATGCTAAAATTACATCAGAGAAACGTACATAATCTAAATGCACTCCTTTTACTCCATCAATTTTTGCTAACTCAACAGCTTGTTTAATAATGTGTTCTTGTACTGGTTCTTGAGACGGGCAAACCCATTGGTAATAATCTACGTAAGGGTGATATTCTGAACAAGATCTACCATCACCACTTATAGTATACCATTCTGGATGTTTTTTAGCTTCCTCGTCGCCATTTCTATTTAGCGTCCACATCCAAGCATGCATTTCTATATCTCTTGCTTTTAAAAGTGGGTACATTCTCTCGAAAGTAGCTTTATTCCCTCCTAATAGCACACCTTGAATATCTATTTCTTTTAGCTGATCTAATTTTTCTTCCCATTTCGCATCCGTCCAATCGTCGTGAGCATGTAACCACATCCAACGTTTTGGTAATTTTGTTGATTTGCCAAATAAAGGAAGTCCAACCATCATTCCTGTAGCGGCTAGACCAGATATTTTTAAAAATTCTCTTTTGTCCATTATATATAATTTTATGCGTGTTTTTATTTATTTAATTGAGATTACATCTGATGAACTATCATGACGTACCACGTAAATTTTATCTTCTTGTGGTACTGTTAAAACAACCTCAAAACCACCTGCTACTTGATTTAGCTCAGGTTGTAGTTCTTCGGAATTATATTTCATGATTGTTTTCCAACCGAGTTCATCAAAAGTTTTGGCATAGACTCTGTGTTCATACCAATATTTTTTCTGTAATCTATAAATATCAAAAAGCTGACGATGTAAACGTTCTCCTTCTGTTTCAGAGACATCAATCTTCTTTTTATTACCTACTTTATTTTCAGTAAATTGAATGTAACCCCATTGTTCTGGCATGTGCATGGCAATTTCTCCTTGTGCAGACCATACCCAATTGTATTCAGCGGCTGGCTTACCTGTATCTGGGTCTATATGTTTTACATACTTACCGTTTTCAACATCTAAATCCCAATTCACTCTAGAAAAATTAATTCTCCACCTTTTGCCTTCTTTAGGATAAATTAAAGTAGGTTTTTCTTGCCCGATAACTTTCCAAGGAAAAGCAATTTCTAAAGTCCATTTCTCATCTACATCAGACGGATCGTTTAAAGTACCGTACATTTTAACTGCAGATTTTAAACCATCTATATGCCAAGAGTTCATGTAAGAACCACCATCTCTATACGGTTTTGTCATTATTAAATCCCATACAGTGTTTAACAAGTTCATTTCAAACTCATAATACATTTGCGATGATGGATTAGGATTAATAAATACCTCAAAGTCGTTATCATGATAAATCACAGCATCTCTCTCTGTAATTGTACTCCACAAATTAGGTTCGTGAAGTTCTGCTGAAATATATAAATACTCATCATCCCAAAGCATTTTAGCTCTTGTTTTGTATTTTGGTAAAGGTTTTTTATCTCCTTCTATATCCACAAATAAGTCAGTCCATTCGGCTTTTTGCCAATCTTTTTCGTCTATAATACCGTCAACATTAATTGGTTTAGTTGATTTATAGCACAGGTAACTTTCTGGCGTAGGGTATTCTTGCCCATAAGATGGACTAAAAAAAGTTAAGATAAATAATGTTGATAGTAATCTCATTCTGTAAAAGTATAATAGTACAAAGCGTAACTTCTGATGTAGTAGATACCTCAAGAAATTACGCCTTACTTTTTATTTTAATAACTCAGGGTGTTGCTGATAAACTTTATACACTAGCTCTCCAAAGAGTGTATTTGTCCAAGCAAACCAAGAACGTGTATATTTTTTAGGATCATCTTTATGGAAAGATTCGTGCATAAAACCAGTATCTGCATGTGTTGCTTTTAACTGATCTAAACACCATTTCATTTCTTCAGGATCCTGAGAAGTTAAGCCTTTCTGAATGATGGACATTGGCCACACATAATCAAGACCAACGTGAGGGCCACCAATTCCTTCAAATTTACCTTTAAAGAAGTAAGGATTACTTTCACTCCAAACAAACTTACGCGTAGCTTGGTAAAGAGGATCATTTACATCCATACAATCTAAATAAGGCATTGATAATAAACTCGGTACATTGGCATCGTCCATAAAATACTGATTACCATAACCGTCTACCTCAAAAGGTAAAATCTCTCCAAAATCTAAATGCTCTTTTACTGCATACTTTTTAAGAGCAGCTTTTACCTCTTCCGCTAAAGCGATACACTCGTCTGCAAAGGCATTGTCTTTTACAACGTTTGCGTAGATATCTGCCAACTGCATTAAAGAAGCAACTGCAAAATAATTTGATGGGATTAAAAATGGAAGTAAAGTAGAATCATCAGAAGGTCTGAATGATGAAACAATCAAACCGCATGTTTTCATAGAAGCACCAGCTCCCCAATTGGCCATTGTATCCTCATACTTTTGAGTTACTCTTGAAAATGTATAAGGTCCTACTCCATCTTTTCTTTGTTGCTCTTTAAAAGTTTTGACAATTAACCTTGTCGATTTCTGCCAAGTTTCATCAAAAATAGATGCATCTCCTGTTTTTTTCCAATACCCATTTGCTAAACGAACAGCATAACATAGAGAATCAATTTCCCATTTACGCTCGTGCGTTCCTGGTTTCATGTCTGTAATATCCGTTTTTGCCCATTTAGATTTTACTGTCGGGTCTTTCTCAAATGCATTTGCATAAGGATCTAATAAAACACAAGCTGCCTGACGGTTAACCAAACCTTTTATCATCAACTTTAAATCGTCATCATCGTTTGCCAAAGGTAAATAAGGCCAAACTTGAGCAGTTGAATCTCTTAGCCACATTGCAGGAATATCTCCAGTTATTACAAATGTATCTGGTCTATCACCATTCATTGTAAATTCTACTGTGGTATCTAAAGTATTTGGATAACAGTTTACAAACATCCAACGTAACTCATCGTCGCCAATTTTTTTGGCCACTTGTTTAATTACTTTTTCTACTGCTTTAGATGTAAACTTGCGTTCTCCAACGGCAGGTCGGTACGATGTAAATTTATCTTTTAATAAGTCTGAAGCTAATGTACTTCCTCCGGCCATTGTTAGACCAGAAGCAAATACGCCTGTTGTTTTAATAAAATCTCTGCGTTGCATTTTAGTATATGATAAGGGGTAGTTATTTTAAATTATTTAGGCACTTAACAGTTAGTACTTTCTTTAGTTCGGTAGCTGTCAACTCTGTACGTGTTACTGTTATGTATTTCTCCATTTTTGTAGGTAAATGGAAATAATTATCAGAAAAATGAGCTACTGCATCTCCTTCGATAGTTAAGGCTACACTCTCTGTAAATACATCAGATGATAATTTTATAAAAAGCTGACCATCTTCTTCTATAACATCTGTACTAATTGTGGCTTGTGGTAATTGCTGATCTTTAGGTTTAACAAAGAATGCATAATTATGCGCATCATTACGCCCAGATTCTTCCACAGAACGTAAAATCATATACATTCCTTTTCTTTCTTTTAAAGTAGATTTTCGGCCTAAAATTTCTGTAAGTGATGTTTCTAATACAACTTTACTTTCGTTACCTCTAATTTCTATTGGGTAGCGTTTTGTTGCTAAAGTCTCTCCTTTAAAAGTTCTCCACTCTACTTCTAAAGTTGATTTTCTTGGCGACCATTCATCGTTTACTAACCACACTTTTAGTTGTTCTCCTTCTATATCTGAGGATAATATTTGAGGTCTAAACGCTCTTTCTACAGCATAATGTAATGCTTTCCACTCTCCATAATAATCAATTGACGACCACGAAGCGGCAGGCCAACAATCGTCTAATTGCCAATACAAAGTACCCATGCAATACGGCATTCTACGTCTGTGTGTCTCAAACCCTTGACGCATTCCGTCTGCCTGTAACAACATACCAACGTACACAAAATCTTCAAAATTAGAAGGTACTTTAAAGTCACGTTCCATATACACCTTAATCAGTCCGTTACCTGTATAACTTTTCTGATGCGTGTTCATTACATCCGTTTCTAAACCCCAATCTTCTTCAATTGTAAACTTCTTTATTGCTTTAAAAGATGGGAACGCTTGGAAGCCATACTCACTCATAAAACGAGGTACGTATTCTTTAAAACTTTCGAATGGATATTTGCCATGCCATACACCCCAAAAGTGATTATCTCCTTTTGAGAAATCTTCTAACTTACCCCAATTTGATATTGGAGATGATGGAAAGTAGAAACGTCCTTTATCATAAGTATTGACCATTTCTGGTAGTACTTCTTTAAATAACCTATTGTAATCTGCTACTAATTGGTCTTGTACTTCTTTGCTCCAACCGTAAGAATCTTGCCATCCCCAATTGTCCCATGCAACGCCAACCTCATTATTACCACACCAAAGTGCAATAGAAGGTCGGTTTCTTAAACGCTTAATATTGTATTCTGCTTCTGCTTTTACCTTCTTAACAAAATCTTTATCACCTGGGTAAAGTGTACAAGCAAACATAAAATCTTGCCATACCAGAAGTCCTTTTTCATCACACTGATCATAGAAATAGTCACTTTCGTAAATTCCTCCACCCCAAATACGCACCATGTTCATGTGCACACTTGTCATACTTTCAATCATCCAATCGTAACGCTCTTTGGTTACAGATGGCAAGAAACTATCTTGTGGAATATAGTTTACTCCTTTCATAAAAACAGGCTGACCATTTACTTTTATAAAGAAACTTTCTCCCAAGCTATCTGGCTCATTAATAAGTTCTACAGTTCTTAAACCAATCTTCTCTATTTTCTGATCAACAATTTCTTCTTCGACCATTAAATCAGTTGAAATTGCATACCTACGCTGCTCTCCTAAACCATTTGGCCACCATCTTTCGGGTTGATCAATTGTAGCTTGAAGTGTAATGGTATTTTTCCCTTTTTCTAATGTGATTTCTTTTTTCTGAGAGGAGAAAGTATGTTCATCAGCTTTTAATCTGATTTTAGCAGTAGTTTTTTGATCAGAATAAACCTCAACCGTAGCTGTTAATTCTGCCTTCTGATCTGTAAGAGAAACTTGCTGTATATAAACATCTTCAATTTTTGCCGTTTTCCACACCATTAAATTGATGTCTCTCCAAATACCTGATGTTACAAAACGAGGGCCCCAATCCCAACCAAATGAGTAGGGTGCTTTACGAGAATAAATACTAAATTTTTCTGCTCTAGCATCGTTATCTGCAGGGTATTCATAACCAGCCTTGTCTCTTAAAGGCTTTGTCATTTTTATAGGCGAGTGGAAATAAACTTCTAACGTATTTCCTTTCTCTTTTAAAAGTGATGTTACTTCTTCATCATAGCCCACAAACATATTATCAGAAGACAATATTTGTTGGCCATTTAATGTAACATCAGCATAAGTATCTAATCCATTAAACTGTAAAGAAAATCTATTTTTTTCTACTACAGAAACAGGAGCATCGAAGGTAGTTTTATACACCCAATCCTCCTCTTCGATCCATTGTAAGTCTTTTTCATTCTGACGATAAAATGGATCTTCAATAAGTTTATTAGCAAATAAGTCGGTATGTACCACTCCCGGTACAGTAGCTGGGTACCATTGTTTTTTGGAAGCCTGTTTAAACTCCCAATTATTATTTATTGGAAATAGTTTTTTGGCGTTAGATGTATCCATCCAATCTTCTGTACAACCTACTGTTAATACAGAAAATAATACGAGAATTAAATTCTTAAAATTGATAGTCTTCATACTTTTGATAATCGTGCGTTCTTTCACCCAAATTCGAATAATAAAAACCACCTGTCAAGTATTTTCGACAGATGGTATTTATCGCTTAATTCAATTCACCAAATAAGTAGGCAGATACAAACCAGAAATTTTGATGGTCTCCCTCTAATTTCTGAGCAGTAGGCATACTTACTGTTATTTTGTGTTTTCCTGTAACCTTGTCCATAGGAACTATTACAGGAGGAACATCTGAACCAGGACACCAATTTGATCTAGAATAATCTGATGATGCAATTGGCTCTTCTACTTCTTTCTTTTCGTATTTTCCTTTTTTGAAATCAATGTAAGCCACTTCTCTTTTCTCTAACCAAACACCTGATGTTGGGTTAAATCTTCTGAAAGAAGCACAGTCTGTTCTCCAAGGAACAAATTGATAAAAAGGAGTATCGTCTAACTTGATAATATTTTCAGTTTCAACAAACTCATCACCCCCACTATGTCCACCATGACCGGTAGTAATATAGGCTAAGTTTACGTTTTTAGCATTTGTAGGTATTGTAACTTCTGTTCCTACATCTGCACGTTGAAATTTATCACAACCTCTTTGCGGAGGAATATATCTTACAGAATTTAGAACTGGAGTTACCCAACGTTTTTTTGCAGGTGCATATGCATTTTCTGATTCATCAAAACGTATTTTTACATCTACGTTATATCCTTCTTTTGTCCAAGTATCAATGTGAACACCAACATATACTTCACCTTCTAAAAGAGGTAATAATTGTGTAATATCTTGTTTCCACATTGCTTTTTTAGCCCACCCATCAATATAAACAGGCATACGGTTAGGGTATTTTGCTGTATCTCTATCAGAATAGAAACCTACACCAAATGGAGTCATGAAACGCATTAATTCTGTTGCTGGTGTAAATTCACCTTCAGCAACCATACCAGGGTAATTATCTGTTGTTTCAGCATCTTCTGTATGCTCTAAAGTGTAAACACCTTTAGCAACACTCAATAAATTTGCTCCTGTTGTTGGCATTATGAAAACTGAACCCGACTTATCCCAACGGTCTCCTGCAGAAGTTTCTTCTACAACAATGGTTACTTTAGTATCTCTTTCAAATTTAGGAATAGAGATCTTACGTAACATGATTCTACCAGACTCAATATAAAATGGTTCTGAATCACTTTCTTTAATACCATCTTTAGTTAATTCTGGATCAAAATATAAGTGCTCATTATCAAAAACATGATACACTTTATCTCCAATTGCTGGAATTTCTTTTGGTCCACAACTTACTGCTAATACTGTTAGTGAGAGTAAGTACACTATGTGCTTTTTCATGATAAGTTAATCGTTTTATATTTTATTTTTGAGAGATTCTACTGTGTCTTGACACGTTATTGAACGACTGTACTCAGAACCTGAACTTTCTTTGCTCATTGCTACTCCATCGTTTTGGAATGTCATTTGGCTGCTTACAATTTTAGAAGCCGACGAGTGCACTGCTGATACACCAGATTTTAAAATAATTTCTTTAACATTCACCGGTAAAACTCCACTTCCTGCCATTATTTCAATTCTGCCATCTGCTTGCTCTACAAGTGCCTTTAGTTCTTCAACACCTTCTAAAGCAGTCATTTTTGCTCCAGAAGTTAATACTCTATCCACTCCTAAATCAATAAGGTCTTCTAGTGCTTCTTTCATGTCTCTTGTCATATCAAAAGCTCTATGAAATGTAACTCCCATAGGTTTGGCTGTATCCACAAGAACTTTACAACGTTCTTTATCAATTCTAGCATCTGAAGTTAAAGCGCCAATCACTACCCCATTCATACCAACACGTTTTGCCGTTTTGATATCCTGAAGCATTTCTGCAAATTCTAAGTCTGTAAAAAAGAAGTCTCCTCCTCTTGGTCTGATAATAGGATAAATATCAATTTGAACGTTTTCTCTTGCTGTCATCATCATCCCTTCACTTGGCGATGTTCCACCTTCTAAACGTCCTCCACACAACTCTACTCTATCTGCCCCACCTTTTTCTGCGTTAATTGCAGAATCAACAGTGTAAGAGCAAATTTCTAATGTCGTTTTCATCGTTAATCAATTAAAGGGAGAGTAAGAATCGACTCTCCCAATGTTATTTTCTTCTTAAATCGTATTTGAAGGAGGAGGTGTATTTACCCCCAACTCTTTATTAGGTTTATCAGACATTTCGAAGGTTAATGTACCACCAGTCATAATTTCTTTATGTGTGATATATAACCTGTCTAGTGCCTTTCCATTTAAAGTAACTGACTTAATGTAAATGTTCTTCTTACTTACATTTTTTGCCTCTACTTTAAACACTTTTCCATTTGATGTATTTATCTCAGCTTGTTCAAATATCGGGCTACCAAAAGCGTAAATTCCTTGCGCTGGATTAACCGGATAGAAGCCAAGGCTACTAAATACATACCAAGCAGACATCTGTCCACAGTCCTCATTTCCAGAAATACCTTCTGGGGTGTTATCGTACTGAGTTTCTAATATCTCTCTTACTTTTTCTTGTGTTTTCCAAGGAGCTCCCGCATAATCATATAAATACGCTATGTGATGACTTGGTTCATTTCCGTGAGCATATTGTCCAATTAAACCTGAGATATCTGGGGAAACATTATCTCCTGTTAATTCAGAAGATGCCGTAAACAACTCATCTAATTTTGCTACAAACGCTTCTTTTGATGGGAATAAATCAATTAACCCTTGTACATCTTGTAATACAAACCAACTATGTTGATACGCATTACCTTCTGTATAATCTGTATTTTCTCTGTGGTTTGCTTCAGCAGGATCAAATGGCAATCTAAATTTACCGTTTGTTAAGCGCCCACGCATAAATTCTGTTTCTTTATCAAAAAGAGGTTTATATCCTTCTGATCTTTTCATGTATTGTTGGTATGCTTTTTCGTTACCAATATGCTTTGCTACTTGAGCAATACACCAGTCATCATAAGCATATTCTAATGTCTTTGTTACAGATTCTCCCCCTTTATCAGAAGGAATAAAACCATATTTCTTATACACTTTTAAGTCCCTAGCATCTTGTAAAGAAGTTGCTTGCATTGCCTCAAAAACTCTATTAGCATCTATACCTTTAATGTTCTTTAAAACGGCATCTGCTAACACAGGCATTGCATGGTATCCTGTCATACAGTTTGTTTCGTTACCAGCTAAAGACCATACAGGAAGTACACCAGTCTCATCGTAATGTGCTAACATTGTATTAATAAAATCAGCATTTCTTTTTTGCGATTCTATAATTGTAGACAATGGATGAACAGCTCTAAATGTATCCCAAAGAGAGAAAGTACTGTAATACGTAAATCCTTCTGCTTTATGAATTTTATGATCTGCACCTTTATATTCACCTAATGCATCTGAATGTGTTACTGGTGCAATTTTAGAATGATACAATGCTGTATAGAAGATTTCTCGCGCTTTTGCATCAGTAGTCGTCACTTTAATTTGTTCCAATGCTTTTTCCCAAATAGTTGATGCAGCCTGACGTTTTAAATCAAATGAATAACCTTTAGCTTCTTGCTCTAGTGCAACATGAGCACCTTCTACTGATACAGAAGAAATACCCATTGCTGCTGTTACTTGATTTTGATTATCAACTCCATCAAAAACAACTTGTGCAATTAAACGATTTCCACTTTTTTCAATTTTAATATCTTTAATATCTCTTGAGAAATTCATCTCAAAATAAACTCTTTGGTCTTCCGCCCATCCTTTAGATAGTCGTTTACCAATAATTGTATTTTTTCCTTTTTCTGAAAGTGCCGTTTCCGTTACGCCATCCCAGTTTGTAGCATATCCTAAATTAATAATCATAGAAGGCGCTTTAGCATTAGCAGGGTAAGTCCATCTATGAAAACCAACACGTAAACCTGTTGTCATTTCTGCTCTAATACCGCTATTTTCTAATGTTACGGCATAATAACCAGGGTGTGCTACCTCTGTAGAATGAGTATATTTTTCTGTATATGGTAATTTAGCTCTATCGTTTTCTTTCGGATCTAAGGTATGTTCTTTATCTGTTGGTAAGATAATTAGATCGTTAAGATCGCCAATACCAGTACCACTTAAATGTAAATGGCCAAAACCTACTAATAGTGAATCTGAGATATGATAACCTGAAACCCAGTCCCAACCACTAACACCATTTACCGGGCTACATTGTACACCCCCATAAGGTAAAGTTGCTCCCGGAAAAGTATGACCATGTTCACCTGTTCCAATAAATGGATCAACATAATCGACTAATTTCTTTGTTTCTGCCTCTTGGGGCATTTCTGTCTGACAACTTAACAATGATGATCCCATTGCTAATACAGCCAAACTTTTTTTAATGTAATTGATTGTTGACACGGTTAATAAATTTAAGTAAGGTTCCTTGTAGATTAATAGTATAATAAGTGTTTCATCTACGACAAAAATAATAAATATCACTCACATTCACGCAAACAAACACGCATAAACACGCATTTATTCTGATAACTTTTGTAAATAAGAACAAACAAATTCCTAAATATGCTTATTTACAGTCTTTCTATAAATGAAACAAGAAAATACACTGATGTTTAAATGCAAAAAAGCCACCAGTCAAATTAATGAAAGGTGGCTTTTGATTTATCTATTTCTAATGTTCAAAAGGAACTGTTCTTTCTTCTGAAAGGAAATAATCTATATTTGCTTCAGAAGTTTTTACAGTTCTAGCAACTTGAACTACAGAATATTGTTGATCTGTTTTCTTAACAATATAATACTTAGTCTCAGCTTCTGGAATACTTGATGAACCCATTTCGCTCTTCATTCCATAAAGCTCTTCAGTCACTTGATAGACAACTTGTTTTTCAGCACTACTGCTATATGCAGTATCCCTTAAAACTATATACTCATCTTCAGATATTTCAACCATTACCCCTGTTGAATTTGAAGTTGGTGTAACAATGCCGATCGAATCTTTATTAATATAACCAGAATATTCAATTCCTGCATTAAGATCTAAATTTGCATTATCACTTTGACCAGGGCCTGAATATAAAAGAGTATTTGTCTGAGAAGCTAATCTACTGTATTCAGCAATTTCGAGTTTAATTGTACTTTCATTACCTCTTTCATCTACAACCTTACCTAATAATAAAGAAACATCACTTAAAGTAGTTAATAAGGAATCAATCTTTGTTCCTATAACTGGAAGGTTAGTAGTTGTGGTATCTTGGTTAATATCAACTACTGCTATTTCAAAAGATGTGATTTTTTGATTAGCAACTGTTCTCAACTTTAATACTTCATTTACTGTAAGACTGTATTTACCTGTGAGTGTATCTCCATTTGCATTAAAGAACAAGATTTCTGGTTGATCTGCTGCAACATTTACAATAAAACTTACAACAGCTTTAGAAGGTCTAGCATCTGACGTATCTTGTTTAACAAAAGTTTCAAAAGATAAATCACCTGCAGACTGAATATTCATTAAACTTGAAGGAATAGTCATTACATATTCTTTTGCTCCAGCAACTTTTGTATAATCTACATTAAAAGCTGAATGCAAAAGTTTTTCATCTGCAGTTGTTGGTTCCATTGCAAAATCAACTTTTACAGGAGCAACTTCTCTAATAACATTACCATCATTTAGTAAAAGACTCTTTGTCGATAACACTAAATTATTAATTCCTGAACTAGGTGCTCGGTATATTATTGTAAAATCTTTAAAAGATCCTTGCGTACCCGAAAAACCATTTTCTACTCTAGTACTATCAGTTGAACTGATTGTTGATGAGGTAGTATCTATAGGAGTGTTAACATCTTCATCTTTACAAGAAAAAGAAATAATTAACAACAATATAAAATATAATATATTTGACTTTTTCATTCTAATAATCAGTTTATTATTTAGCACTATACCACTGTTTAACTGCAATGAAGTTTGTAGAGACCCCAACGTTTACAGCAGATCTTTGTCTCTGGATCGCAGCTTCAGTATTTGTAGGGCTAACAGTTAATTCTCTATTTGGATATGGGAAACGAGATGGTCTAATACCATTTGTTACACCAAATGAATGTAATTCCGTATTTTCAGAACCATTTTGAGCTTCTCCAGGGTTTAAAATTGGATCATTAGCAAATGCAGGTAACTGATAAGTCTTATCACTTTGAGCTAATTGATATTTCACAATTGATGGTAAATGTGTTCTATTCCAATTTGCAAAAGATTCATAACCATTTCCAATTAATGCTACCCAATTTTCATACGCTACCACGTCTAATTTATCGTCTGTAGAAGCCGCACCTTGATAAGCTGAAACTGCATTATTTACATAAGTAGTCATGGCTGCATCATGAGAATAAGAAGCATCATTTTGACGTTTATATAATTCCTCATATTTAGTTTCTACGTCTTTTCCAGGAAAAGGTATTGCATCATATTTTGTTAATGCTAATTCAACAGCATTCTTGTATGCAGTTTCTGCATTTCCAACGCCATACCCTCTTAAACTTGCTTCTGCAAGCATAAATTGAATTTCATCTGCACCAATTACGATAGAAGGAGAAAGTCTGTTAAATGTTGCTGGACTTACTGCAGCCATTGTAGCAAATTCACCTTTCCCTTTAAAATCAGGATAATTATCATTTTGACCTAACCAATAAGCAGATTGTATCACTTTACCCTGTGATTGATTGTAATAAATACCTCTATTACCATCTCCTCTATCACCTAGTCTTACCCCTCTATAAGAAGCATTTACAAATGTACCTTCACCTCCTGATGATAAGAATGGATTAAAGTTAGTATACTGCGTTGTATCTCCCATTGCTGCAATTACCCCACCTTCATACGTTAAGTGATGCGTAATTCTAAATAATCTAGGATCTTTCTTAGCCTGCATTTGTTGTAAAGCCAACTCTGACATATAAGCATAAGATGCTCCACCAACTTGACCTTCAATTGCAATACCAGTACCATTAATATGTTGACCCCAAGGCCCTCCTTCACTTACATGAGCAACATAAACTGCATCATTCCATGTTTCGATATATCCACCAGTACCGTTAAATCCTTCCTTAAAAATTCTAGCACCTTCAGTTGCATCACCTTCAGACATCATTAAACCAATTTTCATTAGTAATGAATTACAAAGCTTAGCGTACTTTGCAGCACCTGCAATACCTGAAGAATACAAATCATAAGTAAAGATATAAGTATCTTTATCTGCTAAAATGATATCTCTTGCCTCATTCAACTCTTTTGCCATATCAACTAAGATATCTTTCTGAGGATCTAATTGAGGGTAGTAGTTTAATTCTGTGTATCCTTTACCTGCTTCAAAATAAGGGATATCACCATACATTTGAGTTGCTCTAAGTAGATTTACTACTCGTACAATTCTCATTTGAGCAATTTTAGGAGCAGAATTTTCTTCATTCTCTAAACGAGTCATCACGTCAGTAATATTTTTTATAATATCACCAAAGATCAAATCCCATGTTGGACTTGTGAACCCATCAGATGTTCCAAATCCACCAGCAGTACTGTATAAGTTTGCTGTGTTTTGAGCGTAAGGACCAGACATAATCAAGTTCCCTCTCCAACCTTCATGTCCAGAAGCATACATTTTCAATTGTGAAAATGTAAATAAGTGCTTTACATCAAGATCATTACTTGTCCAAGGATTTTGATTCATCTCCTCGAACTTATTTGTACAACCCATTAGAGTAGCAGCCGCAACTGATGCTCCAATTAATATCTTTTTTAAATTCATTGTAGTCAATATTAGAAGTTAGCGTTTAATTTGAAACCGTAAGTTCTTGGTATCGTTAAGTTAGAAACTTCAATACCTTGTCCGTTACCAGAAGTGAAAGAAGATTCAGGATCAACATTGTCCGTATTCTTCCATAAATAACCTAGGTTAAACGCATTTGCTGATAGAGATAAATTTCTGATTGGTGTCTTACCAATAATTTTATTCGAGAATCTATATGTTAAGCTTACTTCTCTTAATTTAATAAATGAAGCATCATAGATAAATTGTTCTGCAATACCAGAAACAGCTCCATAATATTGCTCAGGGTCTATATTGCCAGTGTATGGCGATCCATCTGCTGTAACAAAATTACCAGGGTTCCAGAATCCTGTATTACCTTCTGAATAATATTCTTCTCTACCAACTAAAGTTTCAGAATGTTTACCCAATGAATACATACTAGCCTCGGTAGAAGAATAGATATCTCCACCCCACTTACTATCAATTAAGAAAGAGAATGTAACATTTTTATAATTAAATGTATTTCTCAAACCTGCCATCCAAGGTTGAACACCATTTCCTATTTCATGCACACCATCCATTTTTTGAGGACGTCCACCTTCATCAACAACAATTTTACCTGTTGCTTCATTACGTAAATATTTAGAACCTACAATCACACCGTAAGCTTCACCTGG
The DNA here is from genome assembly GCF_003970675.1 of Flammeovirga pectinis. Taxonomy (GTDB): domain Bacteria; phylum Bacteroidota; class Bacteroidia; order Cytophagales; family Flammeovirgaceae; genus Flammeovirga; species Flammeovirga pectinis. The sequence goes on along the minus strand of NZ_CP034562.1, from coordinate 1,229,664 downwards.
TCTTGCTTGAACTGATACTCCATTAATAGACATCAACTGGAAAGATTCTACTCCTTCAGTTAATGAGACTACCTTATTATCATTATAAGCAGTGTTGAATGTTATATCCCAAGAGAAATTATCTGTCTTAATCGGGTTGTAATTTAACATAATTTCAACACCTGAGTTATCAATTTGACCTGCATTAATTAATGCTGATTCAAAGCCTGACCCTTTAGAAATATCAACTCCTAAAATCTGATCAACAGCAGATGATTTATAGTATGCTACATCAATACCAAATTTATTTTCAAAGAATCTTAAGTCTAAACCAATTTCATAAGAAGTTTGAATTGAAGGTTTTAAGACTCTGTTAGGAATTTGATTTCCTTCAACACCACCAATATTAATTCCGTTATGGTTATTACCATCAAGGTTATATTGTAATGCTAATAAATAAGGGTCTGTATCACTACCTACCTGAGCTAAGTTTGCTCTTAACTTACCAAATGATAACCAGTCTGGAGTATCCCAATCCATATCAGAGAACACCCAAGATGCACTTACTGAAGGATAGAAGAATGAGTTGTTTGCAATTGGTAATGTAGAAGACCAGTCATTTCTTGCTGAAACATCTAAGAATAAATACCCTTTATAACCAACTGAAGCAGTAGCATATACAGAAGCAATTGCTTTTTCGTAAGAACTATAAGATAAAAATCTATCTGCTCCAGCTTGAGGATTTTGAAAATCTGGAGAATTAAATCCACTAGAACCCGTATCTGAATAATCTCTTCTATTATTCATATATGAACCACCTAAGTTACCAGTGATATCAAAATCACCAAATTGCTTGTGGTACATCAATAAGAAATCAAAGTTATTCTCACGCTCAATATTTGATCTTTGATACGCTCTTCCTTGTTCATAGAAAGGAGTATACAAAGGCTGTAGTACATCTTGCTTAAAGCTATTAAAATCTGTACCAGCTCTACCCATTAATTTTAAGTAATCGGTAAATTCATATGTTAAGCTCGCCATCCCTATTAAACGATCTAACTGATCTTGGTTAACAACTTCATACATTGTCCAATAAGGGTTAGACTCTTTATCATTATAACCTCTTGGGCGACCTGTAACAGGATCTTTATAATCTTTCAACCAATTTTGATCAATGGTAGTAGGTAAAGAAAGCATATTCGCCATATAGTTATTCACACTATTACCCATTTCCATACGGTTGTATGCTTTTTGATTAATGTAAGATACTCTTGTATCTAATTTCAACTTATCATTGACCATTTTAGTTGTACCACGTAAATTGAAAGTATTACGTTTGTATGTACTGTTATCAACCATTCCTTTGTTATCCATATTTGAATAAGAGAAACGCACTGTTGATTTATCTGTACTACCTGTTAATGCAACGTTTGTATTCCAAGTCTGACCTGTGTTAAAGAAAGATCTATAGTTATCGTATCCAGATACTACTCTTTCTTTCCCGTCATAATAATCCTTAGATTTTTGTCCAGTAATTTTTGGACCCCACATAGATGTTTGGTTTTTAGGATTAGAAGGTGCTAAACCTAAAGTACCTTGAGCATATTGCATTTGATCATTTGGCGTAATACCAACAGCATCAAATGTAACACCTGTATTAAAGTCTATCCCTAAAGATTTCCCTTTAGTACCACTTTTTGTTGTAATTAATACAACACCATTTATTGCTCTAGAACCATATAAGGCTGTTGCTGAACCACCTTTTAATACCGACATAGATTCGATATCGTCTGGGTTGATTGAAGATAAACCGTCACCTGTGTTTACATCTCCGGAATCTGAAGAATCACCTGCATCTTTTAAAGTACTGTTTGAGATCGGAACACCATCTATTACATATAACGGTTGATTATTACCTGATAAATTTGCATTACCACGAATAACTACACGAGAACCAGAACCAGCACCACCGCCTACTGGTGCTACTTGAACACCTGCAACTTTACCAGATAAAGAGTTCATTACATTTGATGAAGAACCAGCTGATCCTAAATCTTCTGAAGAAACTTCTTGCATTGCATAACCTAAAGAACGCTCTGAACGCTCAATACCTAATGCTGTAACTACTACTTCTTCAAGTTCTTCTGCATCGATATCTAATTTTACAGTGATATTTGACGCATTGGTCATTGTAACATCCTTAGAGGTATATCCAATAAAAGAGAATACCAATGCATTTTGATCTGATGTTAAAGAAATGGAGAATTTACCATCTAAATCTGTAACAGTACCACTAGCAGTACCTTTAATTACAACGTTGACGCCTGGAAGAGGTGAATCATCCGTCACGTCTTTTACAGTACCCGTAACTACTCGGTCTTGAGCATACGCGTTACTGAGCATCAAAAAGATGCTACATAACAGTAATAAATGTTTTTTCATGTTGATAAAATGAATAGAAATTAGATAAATTTAGCTAAAATTTCAATAATGATATCTTGTACCTTATGTGTTATTTATTTCAGAAATCAATTATTAAAATCTTAGTAGATTATATTAAAAATGAATAGATAAATATTATTTATAAGTATGAATAGAATATGTAAATCGTGGTAGGGAAAGAATAAATATCAGATGAATAAATGAAGGATTTATAAAATGTCTAAACCTTCTTGCTTAAAACCTTGAACAACACCATCACTAGCATTGAGCTCTGTTATAAGCATATGAATTTTATTTATTGGTATCCCTAAAAATGGCTGAGAAGTCATCAATTTGTCTGAAGTAGCAACAGACACAACTTTTAACGCTGCATTACTCATTGCACTTTTCACTTCAACTTCTTCTCTATCAATATCTGTAATTCCTCGCTTTAAGTCAATACTTCTTGTACCCATAAAGCAAAGGTCTGCTCTTATTTCACTAAGCTCTTTCATTACTGAATTTCCAACAGTAACTAAAGCATTTGGCAACATTTTACCTCCTAAAAAGTATACATCAACAAATCTGTATGGTGCAAGGCTTGTTGCAACTGGTAAACAGTTTGTTATAATTGTTGCTTTTAAATCTTTTGGTAGTCTTTTCGTAATTTCAAGATTAGTAGTTCCGCCATCAATCAAGATAACCATATCATCTTTAATTAAAGAAATAGCCTTATCAGCAATTACTTCTTTATTGGCTTTACTGTATACTTCTCTATCTTCGTAGCTAAATGGAATATAAGACGAAACATCTTCCATTCCTCCACTTATATTATTCTGATTTTTAACGGCTCCTCCATGTACTCTACGGATTGTACCTAAATCAGATAATTCTCTTAAATCTCTTCTAATAGTATCTTCTGAAACATTTAAAGAAGTGCTCAATTCAGAAGAAAGAACTTTATTATTTTTTCTTATTTCATCTAAAATAAATTGCTGTCTCTCTTCCTTTAACATCTTGCACTAAATTTAAATAAACAAATATGATTAAGTGTTTTGACTACACCACAAACATACATGAACACGCATAAACGTGCAAATAATAGTTCATTTATTTTAATAAATAAATGCAAACAAGCACAAATGATTGATAACAAAGAGTGAAATCATGCAATAAAAGCACTGTTTTATACAAAAAAAGGCATTTACCCATGGGTAAACACCTTTTATATCTTTAAAAACCTAAAACAGGCTTTTCTTAAATTAACATTACTTTATACAGTTATTGCCGAAGTATTCGCTTCTAAATAACTTTTTACTTGCTCCATTAACCACATTGGAGTTGAAGTTGCACCAGAAATACCTACTTTATCATTAGGATTAATCCAATCTAGATTAATTTCTTGTTCATTTTCAACAAAATAACTTCTAGGATTATTTTTAAGACAAACATTATAAAGTGCTTTACCATTAGATGACTTTTTCCCGCTAACAAAAATAATTACATCCATCTCGCCCGAGAATTTCACCATCTGTGGTTCACGATTAGAAACCTGACGACAAATACTATCATTGGCGTTGAATAATTCTTTATGAGCATCTTCGCCATGTTCAGCATCTACACGCTTTTCTATTTCAGCCTTCAACTCATAAAAGCCTTTAGTACTTTTCGTAGTTTGACTGAATAAAGTAATAGGTCTTTTAAAGTCAACTTTCTCTAAGTCTTCAATGGATGATACAATAATACAGTTATCTCCAGTCTGACCTGTTAACCCAATTACTTCAGCATGTCCTGGTTTTCCGTAAATTATTAACTGTCCTTCCTTTGCATCAGTTTTATCGTAGGCATTCTTTACTCTGTTTTGTAATTTTAATACTACAGGGCAAGAAGCATCAATAAGCTCTATATTATTTTCAATTGCTGTTTTATAAGTTGCCGGCGGTTCCCCATGAGCACGAATTAAAACTTTACAATTGTATAGATTCTCCAATTGTTCACGATCAATTATTACAAGTCCTTTATCACGCAAACGCTTAACTTCCATGCTATTATGAACAATATCACCTAGGCAATATAACTTACCAGACTCATCCATTTCTTCTTCTGCCATTTGAATGGCAAACTCAACACCAAAGCAATATCCCGATTTTTGATCAATCGATACTTCCATAATAAATATTCAAGTTTGACTAATAATGCACAAAATTAATGCTTTTCTCTTATTTAAGAGATTTATTTGCAGTATGATCTGCAATTTCTTCAATTTTATGAAGATCACCTCTATTCACTTCTTTTAAATCATAAGATGCAGGCTGTAATACTTCTACTAAGTAGTCCATTGCTTTTTCTGGAAAAGCTGTAGAACCACAAGTATAGAAATCTACCGAAACAAAATTATGTTCAGGCCATGTATGTATAGCAAAATGGCTTTCCTGTATTACTACTACTCCAGATACACCATGAGGTGAAAAATGATGAAATACAGATTGTACTATAGTTGCATTTGCTTTCACAGCTGCCTCTTCCATAAGTACTTTTACATCTTCAGGATTATTTAAAGCGACATGATTACATGAATACAATTCGCCTAAAAGTTGTTTCCCTAAGAAAATTTCTTCTCCTTTATAAAAACTCATTTGTCAATTTATCTATAAGTCATTTTGTATGCGTCAGTTTCTTTTTCTTTGTCTATTAATAGTTTCTAGTTGTAAACATCAAGAAACCAATTTAACTAACAGTAATTTTAATGACAAAGAAAACTTTCTTGGTAACACAGAGCAAAATATTAATATTATAATATCCAATGATTTAAGACAAAGTATGTATTGGAAATCAATTACTGATTTACCTGATTCATCATTTGTAGAATTAAACAAACTTGATAGTTTATTTGTTTTGGATATTCGTTATGCTACTTCTAATAATTTCACAAAAACGGTATTGTATTCTTGCACTAAAGCGATGTTACGTAAAGTTGTCGCCTTACAATTAGTAAAAGTACAACAAGAACTGATAAAAAAAGGATTTAAAATTAAATTATTTGATTGTTACCGTCCTTTAAGTGTTCAATGGAAGATGTGGAACGTGTATCCAGATAGAAGATATGTTGCTGATCCGAGAGTAGGATCTTGGCATAACAAGGGTTTAGCAGTTGACCTAACCCTCTGTGATTTAAATGGAAAACAAATAGAAATGGGTACTCCTTATGATTTTTTTGGCAAAGAAGCATGGCCTACTTATAAAGATTTACCTCAGCAAATTTTAAAACACAGAGATCTGCTTGCAAAAGTTATGTGGAAACATGGTTTTAGACCCACTTCTACAGAATGGTGGCATTACTCTTACAGACACGCTACATTTCCAATTTCTAACACTCCTTTTAATTGTAATGATTTTTAAAAAAGTTTAATTTATCCAAATAAGGTACTGCTAATTAATTAATTAGTAATTTTTTACCTACATTGATAATGCAGTTCATACCTATTATTTTTAGTGGGTGTGAATAAGTAATCGTCTTTAAACGTTTTTCTTTGAACCCTTACTTCCAACATGATTATCTTTAAAAATACTACCGCTACCGTCGAGTGGGATGTACTAACCAAGTCAGTTGAATGTACTTGGAAGCATTATAGTAATGTAGATGAAATGGAAGAAGTAATTCTAGCCATAATTGATTTATCTGAGGCCAATGATATTGATTTTTACGTATCAAACCGTTCTAATCTAACTTTCATATGGAGTGGCCATAAAGAATGGTCAATGTTTAAAAAATTTAATTTTAATATTAAGCATCAATTTTCTGATGTTTTTATATTAGATCATCAAAAAGAAAAAAACTTCCCGTTCTTCTTAGCATTAAGTAAGACACTGGATGTTGATTTTAATTATCAAAAAAACAATTACTTTAGGCAAAGGCGTGTCTTAGATGCACATATTAAAGAAATCAGTCTGAAAAATTAAACAAAAACGTCTCATGATTAATTATCATGAGATGTTTTTGTTTAAGAAAAATATAAATTATCTATGATAATACACTTCTAGAAATAACAATTTTCTGTATTTCAGAAGTTCCTTCATATATCTGAGTAATCTTTGCGTCACGCATTAATCTTTCTACATGGTACTCTTTAACATACCCATATCCTCCATGAACTTGTACAGCTTCTACTGATACTTCCATAGCTACTTCAGAGGCATATAACTTAGCCATAGCAGATGCTTCTGAATAATCTTTCCCTTGATCTTTCAACCAAGCTGATTTATATACTAACATTCTAGCTGCCTCTATTTTCGTTACCATATCCGCCAATTTAAATGCAATTGCTTGATGCTCACAAATAGGTTTACCAAATGTCTTTCTCTCTTTAGAATACTTTAAAGCTAACTCGTAGGCTCCAGCTGCAATACCAAGTGCTTGAGCTGCAATCCCTATTCGTCCACCATTAAGTGTACCCATAGCGAATTTAAAACCAAAACCATCTTCTCCTATTCTATTTTCTTTAGGCACTTTTACATCCGTAAAACTAAGCATATGTGTATCAGAACCTCTTATCCCTAGTTTATCTTCTTTTTTACCTACAACAAAGCCTTCCATGCCTTTTTCTACAATAAGACAATTGATTCCTTTATGTCCTTTACTTCTATCTGTCTGTGCAATCACAAGATATATAGATGCAGAGTTACCGTTAGTAATCCAATTTTTTGTGCCGTTTACTAAGTAATGGTCTCCTTTATCTATTGCTTCAGTTGTTTGAGAAGTGGCATCACTCCCTGCTTCTGGTTCCGACAAACAGAAAGCACCTATTGCCTCCCCTGAAGATAATCTTGGTAAATATTTTTGTTTTTGTTCTTCTGATCCAAATTTCTCAAGGCCCCAACAAACTAAAGAGTTATTAACCGACATTGAAACAGAGGCTGAAGCGTCAATCTTAGAAATCTCCTCCATTGCAATAACATATGAAAGTGTATCCATACCTCCACCACCATACTTTGGATCAACCATCATTGACATAAAGCCAAGTTCTCCCATTTGCTTTACTTGCTCTTTAGGAAAACGTTGTTCCGTATCTCGTTCAATAACGCCTTCCAATAATTCTGATACGGCAAAATCTCTTGCTGCTTCTTTAACAGCTAATTGTTCTTCTGTTAGTTCAAAATTCATGTGTGTAAATTGGTAAAATTCTATTGTGTTAATTGTGAATAATTACTCAAATATACAAACCTTATCCGAAAAGAAAAGTATTTAGTGTTTAGTTTACGTTTTAAATTTAATTATTTATGAACAAATATTCATTTATTAAATCACAGTGACGGTTTAGTAAAATTCTTGATAAATTAAAAAACACAAAATAAAAAAAGCCCTCCAAGTTGGAGGGCTAAATATTTTATAGAAAAATTGAATTAAATCAATTATTATCTTAACTGCTGACCAATTGTAAAGTGGAATTGGCTACCACTTGGATCAAGACGTCCCGGAGGTGCATCGAAACCATATGCCCAGTCAATACCTAACATACCAAATGCTGGCATGAAGATACGAGCACCAAAACCAGCTGATTTATACATATCAAATGGGTTAAACTCATCTATTGATGCCCAGTTATTACCACCTTCTGCAAAACCTAAAACATAAATTGTTGCTGCTGGATTTAATGATACAGGATAACGGAGTTCCATTACAAACTTGTTGTAAGCAACACCACCTAAACCATCTGTTTCATAAGGTACAATAGAGTTATTTTCATAACCTCTTAAACCAATTGTTTCTGTACCTAATAATGCATATTGCTGAGTTAATCCATCACCACCCATGATAAATCTTTCAAAAGGTCCTAAACCTTTATCTTGATTATAGGCTGCTAAGAAACCAAAGTGAGCCCTTGCTGCTAAAACTAAATCACCTGCGATGGCTTGGTACCAAGCATTATCAAACATCCATTTATTGTATTCTACCCATTTGTATCTTTCTTCATCAGTAATATCTGCTGATGTGAAATCTTTATCCTGCATTAATGAATAAGGAGGAGTTAAACTGATACTTAATGAAATTTGAGAACCTCTACGTGGATAAGTTGGTTGATCGACACTATTTCTTGCAATTGTTGTATTGAAAGTTAAGTTATATGATTTACCATTATTGTAATCTCCAAAACCAGTTGCATACCAGTTGTTCAAATCATACACTAAGAATGATAATGAATTGGTCATTGTAAACCAGTCATCAGGCCATTGTAAACGACGTCCTAATGAAACCGTTGCTGCATTAATGCCTAAGCTACCAACTTTTACATCTCCACTATATGAGTTTTGATTAGAGTAGTTATAACTTACGGTTAATGAGTTTGGTTTACGACCACCCAACCAAGGTTCTGTAAATGAAATAGAGTACGTTTGGTACTGAATACCTGACGCTTGAACTCTTAATTGTAATCTTTGCCCGTCTCCTGCTGGAAGTGGTTTCCATTTAGAAAAATCACCAACATTTCTAAGGGAGAAGTTATTAAATACTAAACCAACAGTACCTACAAAACCGTAGTAACCACCCCAACCACCAGAAAGTTCAATCTGGTCGTTTGCTTTTTCTGTCAAACCGTAATGTATATCTACAGTACCGTTAGACATGTTAGGCTTAGGTTGAATATCAATTGTTTCAGGATCAAAATATCCTAAAGTTGATAATTCACGTTGTGTTCTTATTAGATCTGCACGGCTAAATTTCTGTCCTGGTAAAGTTCTTACTTCACGATAAATTACGTGATCGGAAGTTTTAGTGTTACCATTTACTACAATTTTAGATATATAAGCTTGCTCTCCTTCAAAAACACGCATCTCAATATCTACCGAATCTCCTACTACTAATACTTCTACAGGTGTTACATTAAAGAATAAGTATCCATCATCCATATATAAAGCAGAAATATCTGCTCCACTAGGGTTAAATGATAAACGCTTATTAAGTTCTGATGTATTGTAAACATCACCTGGAGAAATACCAAGTACACGTCCTAACTGCTCATCGTTATACTTATAGTTACCCGTCCATTTAATACTACGGTAGTAATAACGCTGACCTTCATACATATCAATTTCGATATTTACTGATTTTTCAGTAACATCATAAACTGTATCTCTTAAAATTTCAGCATCACGGAAACCTTCTTCGTTATAATATTCAACTAAACTCTTTTTATCATTTTTATACTCTTCGTCTATAAATTTAGATGGAGTAAAAATACGACCAAAACGTTTTTCTTTAGTTTTCTTCATTTTACGCTTTACCTTTTTCTCGGTAAGCTCTTCAACACCTGCCAACGTAATCTCCTCAATTTTCACTTTGGATTTCTTATTGACATCAATTCTTAGAATTACAGAGTTAGCTAATACAGGGTCTTTCTCTCTTACGATTTTAACCTCCGTATTTCTAAAACCTTTCTCAGCATAATGTCCTTTAATAACGTTTTGAGTATTACGAATCATTGATTCAGTAACAATTCGTCCTCTTACTAATTGAACCTTATCTGTAAGTGTTTTTGCTTGTCCCTTTTTAATCCCTTCAAAATAGAATCTTGATAATTTAGGGCGCTCTGTAAGAGCAATTTGTAGATAAGCATCATTACCTTGAATCTCAGTAATGTTGATTTTTACATCACCAACAATACCTAATTTCCAAAGTTTTTTAACCGCCTTACTAACAGCATCACCTGGAATAGTAATTTTCTCTCCTACTTTAAGTCCAGAGATGTTAATCAATGCATTTTTATCATTAAAGTCTGCACCGACTACATCAATACCAGCTATAGTATATTCTACTGGAGTACCGTAGTCTACCTTATACTTGCCACTTTGAGAACCATAATTGGTACCAAATTGAGCTTGTGCTGAAGTTATTGCGAATGTCCAAATTGAGATGAACGTCAACAGTCTATAAACTGCTTTTTTTGTTGATATCATGCGTTTTGCTTGATCTCTTTTTATTTAAGCCTGCTAAAAAATTAAGAAAGTTGCTCACTTGTTTTTCCATAACGACGCTCACGTCCTTGGAATACATGTAATGCTTCGTGAAGCACTTCCTTTCTGAAGTCAGGCCAAAGTACATTAGTAAAAAATAATTCAGTATAAGCAATTTCCCATAACAAGAAATTACTAATTCGTTGTTCACCACTCGTACGAATGAGGAGTTCCGGATCTGGCATATTTGCAGTCGACAAATAACTTTTTATCGTATCTTCTTCAATTGCATCTATTTTTCCAGACTTGTAATCCTCACACATTTTCTGAGTCGCTTGAGTAATATCCCATCGACCACTATAACTTAAGGCCAACACTAAAGTTAGACCCGTATTATTCTGTGTTAGTTGTATTGCTTCTTGTAATTCTTTTTGACAATCTTTTGGTAACATAGAAATATTACCGATTGCCTTAAGCTTTACATTGTTTTTTGTCAATGTTTTTGTTTCTGAACGAATAGTAGACACTAATAATTGCATCAATCCAAATACTTCTGCTTTGGGTCTATCCCAATTTTCTGTAGAAAAAGCATACAATGTCAAAAAGTCAATGCCTAATTCAGCACAACCTTCTGTAGCATCTCTTACAGCTTTGATAGCATTTTTATGTCCAAATATACGTTTAGCTCCTTTACCTTTTGCCCATCTGCCATTACCATCCATGATAATAGCTATGTGTTTAGGTAGATTCGCTTTATCTATATTATCATTCATTACTAAATTCTTCAAGAACAATTACTTTAATAGTAGTTACAATAAATATTGTATACCGAACGGCGAAATTAAAGATAAATCGAGCAGATAACAACAAAAAAAGAATCTCATATTAAAACATTTGGCACTTATTTTAGAATAAAGTGTATTTTTATATAAATTCACCCTCTCAAAGCAACGAGCAAACGATCTATGTACATTCACATTATCAACAAGATAATGATTTTTTAAGGTAATAAAACAATGATACTCTCATATAAATCTATAAATCTGTTAAATAAAAAAATTGGACATTTTGTTTCTTATTTTAGTATACTTTTAATCATAATTGTATGCTTTGATGTATTTAGCAGATATGTTTTCAATTATACAACTGCTGCAATTGCAGAACTAGAGTGGCATTTATTTGCTTGTATCTTTCTTTTAAATGCAGGAAATACACTCCGATTAGATAAACACGTTCGTGTAGATGCTCTATATTCTAACTTCTCTCCAAAGGTAAAATCAGCTATAAACATTTTAGGTTTTTTTATATTTCTATTACCTTTTTGCTGTATTATAATTGACGCGAGTTTACCTTATGTTAAAAACTCGTTTATAATTATGGAAACTTCTACCGATCCGGGTGGGTTACCTTTTCGTTTTTTAATTAAAGCATGTATTCCTATCAGTATATTTTTACTTTTTCTACAAGGACTAAGTAATTGTATTGAAAATACACTTTCACTTTTTAATTCTACAGAAAAAAACTAATGATACTACTTCTTTTATTTTTATGTCTATTTGCTGCACTCCTTTTAGGGTATCCTGTAGCATTTACATTAGCAGGTGTTTCTTTAATTTTTGGTTTTTATACTTTTGGATTAGACTTATTCTATCTGTTACCACTCCGTATTTTTGGTACAATGAGTAATCAGATATTAATTGCTGTACCTCTTTTTGTTTATATGGGAGTAATGCTAGAAAAATCTGGTATTGCAAGTAGACTTCTTAATACAATGGCTATTTTACTTGGTAAAGTTAAAGGTGGCCTTGCAATTTCTGTTGCGTTAGTTGGTGCAATGCTTGCGGCTTCTACAGGTATAGTGGGTGCAACCGTAGTTACTATGGGTTTAATGAGTTTGCCTTCTATGCTTAAAAGAGGTTACACTCCAGAATATGCTACGGGGATAATTGCAGCATCGGGAACATTAGGACAAATTATACCACCAAGTATTGTTTTAATTCTAATGGGAAGCGTAATGAACATATCAATTGGGGAGCTGTTTATTGCTGCCGTAGTTCCCGGTGTTCTCTTAGTTATTTGCTATATCTTTTATGTATATATTTATGCCGTTATTTACCCAGATGATGTACCTCCAATTCCTGAAGAAGAAATTGCTGCATTTAAAAAAGAACTAACTCCATCTCTTCTTATTAAGACTTTTGTTTTACCATTCCTTTTAATTTTATCAGTACTAGGTTCTATATTCTTAGGTATTGCTTCTCCAACTGAAGCTGCTGGTGTTGGTGCAATGGCTGCAACTTTATTAACTGCACTAGAAGGTAAACTTACTTGGAAAGCTGTAAAAGAATCTGCTTTTGAAAGTGGAAATTTAACAAGTATGGTATTTATGATACTTGTTGGTGCAACTGCTTTTGGTTTAGTATTTAGAGGATTAGGTGGAGATGATCTACTTGTTGAATTAATTCAATCTGCAGATCTTGAGCCTTATACTTTCCTTGCTTTGGTTATGGTAGGTATTTTTATTGCAGGCTTCTTTATCGATTTCATAGAAATCATCTTTATTTTCATGCCTGTTGTAACACCAATTTTCGAAATGTATGGCTTAAACACATTATGGATAGCCATATTAGTTTCACTAAATCTACAAACATCGTTTTTAACTCCTCCTTTTGGCTTCTCATTATTCTACCTAAAAGGTGTCGCACCTAAGGAAATTAAAACAAAACAGATTTATAAAGGAATAGTACCTTATATCGGAATTCAAATCTTACTTATCACTGGTATTATATTCTTCCCTGAGATTGTTACTTGGCTACCTAATTTCTTAGATTAGGTAGTTGATTTAAACTTAAGGTTCCACCCTTTAATACACAAAAGAAGCATACCTAAAAGATAAATAAAATCTTCTGATGGAATAGTACCTATTCGAACATCACTAAATTCTCCGCTATTGTACCAAACAACAGGTTCTTCTGTAATTGCACCAGTTAGAATCCCGTTAAATAACAAAAATGGAATTAAAGTGAGTACATAAGTCCACCAAAATGCATTGTTTAGTTGATTAAAAGTAACCAATAAAGCAAGAAGCAAAACTGCTAAATTAAAGTACGAATACATACCTCCGTGGTAGGCTTGGCTTATTGCAACCCCTATAAAAAAATATGCTGGCAAGAATGATTTTTGCTTTGTAGATGGAAAATAAGCTAAAACTACTTCATAGATAAAAAGAAAGCAGTAAGGTATTATCAAGAAGAATAACCACTCCTCAAGAGGTAGATGAAGAAATTCTATTTTAACAAGATAATCTGGGTTAAAGCCCCAGTATAACATGAATGTAAAAAAAACATCCCATGGAATATAAATTGCCCACAGAAAGAATAATGCAGGAAGTAATTTAGGCCAATGCTTATAAAAAGCTACTTTCTTATCAAAGCTAAGAACAAAAGGACCTAAAATAGCAATTATGTTTAGGTACAAATATAAATTAAACTGTTCCGGCATTATTGTGTTTTTGAGTTACTTTTTTTCCTTTCGCTTCTATCCAATATTTCATTGGAATTATTAGCATTCCAAAACAAGCACCGTCTTCTTTTGTCATCTTTTTATGATGCACTTTGTGTGCTTTTCTAATCGCTCTAAAGTAACGGTTATTTGTATTATCAAACCATTTAAATCTTCTATGAATCAACACATCATGCATTAAGAAATAACACAATCCGTACAAGGCGATACCAGCACCAATCCACACAAAAGTATACTGATTATAAATCATTCCTAACATAATTCCCAACCAAGATGGAATAGCAAAAATTAGAAAAAACAGGTCGTTCTTTTCAAAGAAATTTTCGTGAGGTCCATGATGATCTTCATGTAAATACCATAAAAAACCATGCATTACATATTTATGAGCTGCCCATGCAACCATTTCCATTACTAAGAAGGTTGATAGAACAATTAGAATATCTAGAAGCATTGCCATATAATTTAAAAATTTGCGATTACTTGTAAAATAAAGTAGCCAAAGAATGTTAGATATAAATAAATCGACAGTGGATTCCTTGAAGGGAAAAACTTTATTCGAATATAAATGAAAATACTCATAAATACCCACCAACTAATATAATTAATCATTGGAGGCATGCCTTGAGACCATTTCCAAAAACCTAAAGGTTCGCAAACCATCTCTATAAATACATCAAGAATTACGACAACCCCTCCGCCTGTAAAACTCGAAATTATTTTATTCCATTTAGAAACATATTTATTTATCAATTCACTACCTGCAACAGCTAATACTAGCCAATTGATGGGAATAACTAAGGGTACTCCATCTAATTTCAATCCTAAATTATTTAAGTAAACGTAGTCTCCGAATAAAATACCTGTATGAACACCATACCATTCTATTAAAAAACTTGATATATACACAAAAATAAACCACCCAATAACACCTTTACTTTTCACCTCTTCAAAATAAAAAAGACATAAAAAAGAGGTAAATAATAAAAATGGTGAGAAAGGAAGTAGAAGTTGATTGTAAGGTGTAAAAGCAACTATACCACCTACAGTATAAAATACTGATAATAGTATTTTTGTTATTTGAAGATTTGTTAGTTCAATTTCTTTTTGAAATTCGCGTACCTGCATAAAATTAAGTCTTTGCTACTAATGATGATACAATTTTTGCACTATTTAAACATAGAGGTATTCCACCACCAGGATGAACACTGCCTCCTACAAAATAAAGATTTTTATATTTTGATGATTTATTTCTCTGTCTATACAGTGCATGCGTTAATTTATTACTATTCAGACCATATAAAGCACCTTTCCAACTCATCGTATCTTGTTCGATAGTTTTAGGCGTCCAATGAGAAGAATAGCTTATCTTACTTTTTAAATCAATTGATAATGATTTAGAAAGTTTACTAATAATTTTTTCTTCAATCTTCTTGATTAACTCCTTCGTAAATAGTTCTGGAGCTGCAGGAACATTAATCATAACAAACCAATTCTCACCTCCTATTGGAGCATCATTATGATTCATCTTACTACTAATATGTACATAAATTGTAGGGTCATCTGGTATTTTAAACTCCTCAAATAATTGTCTAAACTCCTCTTTATAATCGTCAGAAAAGAAGATATTATGCAAATCTAATTGAGAGAAAGAATGATTTATACCCCAATAAAATACCAATGCAGAAGATGATAATTCCTTGGTTTTAGGAACATGAACTTTTTCTTCTACCACATTTGGCAAAAAGAAATTAACATCTGCATTAGAAACAAATAAGTCTGCAGAAAAGTCTGCATTATTTGTTGCTACACTTACAATTTTATTTTTTAGTGTTTTTATACTTTTCACCTTTTGATCAGTCAAGAAAGTCACTCCTTGCTCTTCTGCTAAACGAATTAAAGATGTAGCTATACTTCTCATTCCGTCTTTAGGAAAAAAAACGCCATCAGAATGTTCTAGTGCACTAATTACACGCATTATTGAGGGAGTCTGATAAGGATTTGAACCATTATAAGTAGCATATCTATTAAACAGTTGAACAAGCTGCTCGTGTTTAAAATGCTTTTCATTAAACTTATTTAGCGATTCAAATATTCCTAATCTAGTCAGTACCGGTAAAGCTTTCATTACATCTTTATTTAAAAGATCTGAAAGGTTAGTTAGAGCACTTTCTAAGAAAATAGGAGCCGTTTTTTTATAATCGTCAATAATCTGATTTAATACCTTGTGGATATCAACTCCCCAAAGTTCTTTTACAGCTAATCCAAATTTAGTTGGATCACTCCAACCCGTAAACTCAGTAGTATCTGAAAAGAAATATTTAGTTGCTATCTCATTTTCGGTATAATCAAAATATTCTTTAGGTTCTTTGTTGTACAGTTGAAATAGTTCTGTAACCAAATGAGGTAATGTAAATAATGAAGGTCCTTGATCAAAAGTAAATCCGTTATCCGTTTTAAACTGACGTAATTTACCTCCTAATATTGAGGTACCTTCAAGAACTGTTACTTTGTAACCTAATTTATTTACTCTTAATGCTGCGGCAATTCCTCCAATTCCGGCACCTATAACAACTGCTTTTTTCATTACTATGCCGTTATGCTATAGCACGGCTATTTTTATCTAATTCGTTTTTTACTTTTTCCCAACACAAAGGAAACCAAGCCGTAAAATCAGAAGGTTGATCTATTAACCATTGGTCTAAATCTTTTCTTGATATAAATTTCACTTGCTCTACTTCTTCCGGATTAAAATCCACTAATCCATTGTATTCACCTATAAAAATATAATCGAATTCATGTTCAGTTAAACCGTTTCCAAAAGCCGCTTTATACAAAATTGAATCTATCTCAATTACTTGAGTTGTAAACCCCAATTCTTCTTGTAACCTTCTTTCTGTAGCAAAGCTTAAAGTTTCATTTACTCTAGGGTGGCTACAGCATGAGTTTGTCCATAAACCACCTGAATGGTATTTAGACAACGCCCTTTGTTGCAATAATAAATCTCCATTTTCGTTAAAAATAAAAATAGAAAATGCTCTGTGGAGAAGACCTTCAACGTGTGCTTGAAGTTTCTCCATTTTCCCTATTGGATTATCTTGTTTGTCTACTAATATTACCTCCTCCATCTTATAAAATATTTACTTGATGACGAACATAAGATTGGAAGAATAAAGCATATTTTTTAGGATCAGGAATTCTTAAACGTTCTTTAAGAATTACATTGGCTGGCGTTTTCTTCACTTTATTAAATAAACGCGTATAGTAGATATAAGCTAAGTAAACCCCAAAACGAGCTTTTTTAGGCAGTTGTTTAATGCCTTCAAAACCTGCATCAAAATCTTCTTGAATATCCGCTTCTAATTCTTTTTTAACTTCATCATTAAAAACAGAAATATCGATATTAGGGAAATAAACTCTTCCTAAATCACGTACATCAGCTTTTAAATCTCTTAAAAAATTTATTTTTTGGAAAGCAGAACCTAAAGCCATTGCAGACGGCTTTAATCTTTGGTATTCTTTTTCATTTCCTTCTAAAAATACACGTAAGCACATTAGGCCTACAACTTCTGCTGAACCTAAAATGTAGTCTTTATATTCTTGTTCAGAGTACTCCTTTTTATTTAAGTCCATACGCATACTTTTAATAAAAAGAGTAATAAGTTCTCTTTCTATTCCGTACTTGTTTACAACTTCTTGATAACATTGTAAAACTGGGTTCGTACTAATACCCGTATCGATTGCTTTGTAACAATCGTTTTCAAATTCATCGAGTAATTCTTCTTTGTTGAAACCATGGAAGGAATCAACAATTTCATCAGCTACTCTGACAAAACCATAAATTGCATAAATAGGATTTCTTAGTTGAGGAGCTAAAAAGCGAATACCAATTGCGAATGATGTAGTGTATTTTTTAGTTATGATCCGAGACAAATCATATGATAAATCATCATATATTTTTTTCATAGCGTATTATAAGATTAAGCGTTAATCTGAGGTGTTAAGGATAATTTCTTTTTTAAGATTTCTCTAGCAACTAATTCACCAGAGATAATTGATGGTGGTACTCCTGGACCTGGTACAGTTAACTGCCCTGCCATAAGTACATTATCGAGTTTCTTGATTCTTATTGACGGCTTCAAGAAGGCCGTTTGCTTTAGAACATTAGAAAGTCCGTAAGCATTCCCTTTAAAGGCATTATATTCTGAAACAAAATCATTGTGAGCAAAAGTTCGTTTCACAACAAGGTGTTTTGATATATCAACTCCGGTAGATTTTTCAATTCTATCTACTAATATATTAAAATATTTTTCTCTAACCTCTTCTGTGTCTTCCATTCCTGGTGCAACAGGTATTAAAAGCATTAAGTTTTCTGCTCCTTTAGGTGCAATTAAATCGTCTGACACAGATGGAGCACAGATATAAAACAATGGATCTTTAGGCCATGCTGGGTTATCATAAATTTCTTCTGCATGTGCATCAAAAGGGGTATCAAAATACAAATTATGATGATGTATGTTTGGAATCTTAGTATCTAAACCAATGTAATACAATAAACATGACGGTGCCATTTTACGACTCCCCCAATATTTTTCATCGTAATTGCGATAGGCTTTTGGAAGTAATTTCTGTTCAAAATGGTGGTAGTCACAAGAAGCTACCCATTCGTCGTGCTGAATAGTTTCGCCATTAACTTCTACTGAAACCATTTTCTTACCCTCGCAATTCACTTTACTTACTGGCGAATTGAAGTGAAAAACGACTCCTTTTTCTAAAGCTAACTTCTCAAAACCTCCTACTACTTCTGCCATTCCTCCTTTAGGATACCATGTCCCTAATTTTAAATCTGCATAGTTCATTAAACTATATAAGGCAGGTGTTCTTTTAGCTACATCGCCTAAAAACAAAACAGGAAATTCTAATATTTTTAGGATCTTTTCGTGTTGAAAATACTTACGTACATAAGATGCAAAATCTGAGATTAAATGTAAACGAGGGACATTTTTAATGACTTGCCATTCAGCAAAATCCATAAAAGAATAAGATGGCCTATGTACAAAGTCATCCATACCTATTCTGTATTTGATTTCTGCCTCATCAATAAAATCAAATAATTTCTCTCTTGCTCCCGTTTCCCATGATTCAAATAAATCACCTAGTTTATCTAACTGTGCAGGGATATCTGTATAATCATTTGCTGACCAATAAATTCTATAAGATGGATCTAAACGTGTTAAGTCGTAATAATCACTTACTTTTTTACCAAATTTACCAAAGAAATTTTCAAATACATCCGGCATCCAATACCAAGATGGACCTAAATCAAAAGTAAAGCCTTCTGTTTGCCATATTCTCGCACGGCCTCCTGCCATTTCGTTTTTTTCGTAAACATGAACATCATGTCCTTTGTCTGCTAAAGTTATTGCTGCACACAATCCTGTGAAGCCAGATCCTATTACTCCTATTGAAGCCATCTCAATGTAAATGTTTAATGGTCTTTTAAAAATTCTAACTAATTGTATAAACAGATGGGTTAAAAAAATGTTTAAACAAAGTATAGTTTAAAAGTTATTTCATGTACAAATTACTGATTGTATATTGATTAATCAGTAAAAAAATCTAATTATTTACGTATCACTAAATAAATTATTCTAAAAAAAAAGGATACCCTGTTGGGTATCCTTTCAAAAATTTAAGTTTTTAATACTTTATTACTCCGCTTTACCAAAGTAAACATTCTCAATTAACGCAGTATTTACATCTACATTCATGTTTTCATTATGCCCTTCAAACTGAACAGATACTTTGTTTTTTCCTTTATTAAGGGTAACCTTCATTCTGTTTGTTAGCCCAATACTAGACCATTCGTCCGTACCTCTCTGAGACATTACAATTGTAGCTGCTTCTTCACCATTAATCTGTAAACTTCTTATAGCACATTTGTTATCTGTATTCCAAGGTCCACTCCCATTTGCATAAGAAAACCATATAAAATAAGTTCCTGCTTCTTTTGCTGAAATAGTAAAATTAACTTTTTTATTTCTCGATTTAGATAGTTCTAAAGTTCCAGACGGTGCACCATCAATAGCTATTTTTTTGTTAGCTCTAGATATACTAGAAACGTTTTTAGCAACAATAGGTCCCACATTAATTGGTTCTGAAACGTAAGATGCATACCCTGTTTTATCAGTTGCTTGAACGGCATACTCTTCTAAAGATACTGCTTTTGGAATAGTGAAAGTTGTTCCAGAAACCTTTTGGATCACCTTACCATTTTTCACCACTTCATAGCTTACAGCACCTTCAACTTTTTCCCATGTCAGTTCCTCTCCTTTTAATTCAGCTTGAGGTGTTTCTAAATGGAAACGATTTGCTACTTTATTAGATGATGTTCCCGTTGTAATATCATTATCTGCTAGAATTATTTCTATCGAATGTCTTCCTCCTTTTTCTAAAGAGATTGCATGGGCATCGTCTTGAACTCCATCAATTGTAAAACTTTTGATTTTATTCCCGAAACCACTCAATTTAATAGATAATTCGTTGTTCCAAAGTTTTAAGTTCTTTAATTCTTTAACCCCTTTATATGCAGCTGGCACTGTTGGATGAAATGATAATACGCCATTTCTATCAATCGATATACCATAAAAAACGTGGTAAATCATAGCCATGTTTCCAGATAAACTCCATAACATTTCATCAGAATTAACTTCTGTACCCATGTAATCACCATCTTCTGCCACAAAGTTCTCTTTATTCGTTAAGAACAAAGCTGCAGGTCTATAGATTGATGCTAAACCTTGTTCTAACGCTGTTCCATTACCCGTTTTTGCTGCTGCAATGTTCCAGTACGCTTGAACAAATGGCCATATTCCATTATTATGGTAAGGTGGAATACCTGGTATTTGAGGGTAAACACATGCTGTTCCAAAAGGAACAATTGGAGATTTAGTTACAATTTCTGCACTTCTTTTACTATCACTTACATCAAATAAAACAGCTAGTGCTTCTCCTAAAGCTTCAAACTTGGGAGATAGCATCATAGTATTACGACCGTATAAATATTGTGCATAATACCCTTTATCATCCATCCAAAGATGTGTGTTTATTGCATTTTTCAGGTTTGTTGCTAACTCACCATACTGGTTCATTTCTTTAGATTTACCTAATACGTTTGCCATTCTTTCTGCAATTTTCATTGCTTCATAATGCACTACATTAGTCCCTAAATTCATTGAACGATAGATATCTCCATTATCCATCCACCTAGGGTAAGTTTGTTTTCTCCAATCCAAAAATGATGATTCTCCACGCATAAGTCCGGTTTGCTTATCGTAAACAATATACATATCATCATCTATTGTATTTGTGATTACCTTAAATGCTTCTTTCAACCAATCTTTATCGCCTGTTGTTGTATAAACATTCCAAGCCGCTAATGCCCATGTTACTCTATCAGAAGAAACTGGCCATGCTCCACCAGAACCTGTATCTTGAATAATACGATTTCTTTTTACTTTTTTTCTAAGAGATGTTTTTGCTCTTTCAGGGTCTAAAATTGATAAACTCAGTACAATAGAATAACTAATATCTCTTGTCCAAACTCCACCCCATTCTTTCCCTGTTCTAAAAGTACCGTCTGCTTCAGAATCTGCTACTAGTTCATTTAATGCTAAATTGTACAAGGCATCAACTAAAGGAATATCTGATGTAAAAGTTGGGTATTTATCTATCTTTTTAGAAGATTTCCATACAGGTGATGTTTGCTTTTCTGGATCTGGGGCATTCATCATGAAAGTTATTTCATAAATACCATCTCCATCTTTATCCAATAATTGTTCTCTTTCACTTAGGTTTTCAAAATCCCAACGTAGAGGTGCACTACCTCCGGCAATAAAAACACCTTTAAAATCTTCTTTTGAAATTTTCTCTCCGTGAATATCTGTATAATATCCTTGTTTTTTAAAAGCGTCTAATACAGGTGACATATCTAATTTGAAAGTCACTTTTGTATTTTTCTCCAACCAATCCATTTGATCAACTTTCTCAGTCATTGCCCAAGGCTCACCAAACTTCATAGTTTTAGTTGTAAAACTTCCATTTTCTGGGTGAATCACTATTCTATGATTAATGCCATAAGTAAGCTCATCGTCTTTGCCATTAATACTAAATTTAAACTCTACAGCTCTACTGTAGGCATCTTGTAATGGACTTTTATAATTTGATGTCATTTCCTTAGAAGAAATAACTTTCGCTTCAAAATCACCTTGGGTTACATGATCTCGATAAACCTTATACGTTGACGACGAATATAAGAGTTCGTCTTTACCCGAATCACAGGCTGTAAATAATACTGCTGATAAACACAGCAAGGAAATAAAGTGTATAGTCTTTTTCATATTGTGTAATTACTTATAGTAAGTAAGTTACAATATCTTTTTGATTCATAATAGTGATTATCAATGCAATCGGTTACAAGAAAAGTTAAGAAATTTAAAGAGTATTACATATTATCAGAAATTAGATTAAGTATTAACTAATTCAATTTTTATTTGCGTTAATTTTTTGGCTTCATTATTGAATAATACTACTTTATAATTGAATTATTTAATGACTAGAATAATTCAATCCTATTCAATACTACTAGATTCATCTATTTAAAACTTCAAGCAAAAAAATGAAAGTACTATTATTTACTGTGATAGCGTTATTAGTTGTCAATTTTTCTAATGCTCAAGGTAAAAAGAAAGGTCACGACAAGCACCATCATCATGATCACAAGCATGATAAAAAGAAAAAACCAAAAAAGAAGAAACATCACCACGACAAACATTGTCATAGTCACCATCATGATTATACTAATGTTGTAATTGATAATCCTAATGAACAAGCAGTTACAGATGCAAAAACGTTAGGGGTAAGTGTTGGCTTAAATACCTCACAAAAATCTGGTATCGAAAAAGCGTATTTAAATTTTTATCTTAATTTAAATAAAACAACCAATCTAGATGAAGAGCAACGGAATAAAAAATGTAAAGAATTAGAAAAGAAAAGGGATACTGAAGTACAAAATGTACTAAAAGAAAATCAGCTTTCTATTTATACCAACTTTATAAAGTCTTGGTAATAAACACTCCTTTTAATTTAAAAAGATTAAGAACAAAGACACCCACAGCAAGGCTATGGGTGTCTTTTTTTATTTGGACTATCTATTACTCGTTACTTTTTAATAATTTTTTTCCTTACAATCTCATTCGATGATAAATGAGTAAGTTCTAAAATATAAGGCCCTGATGGTAAATGACTAAAAGACAATTGCATAAACTGTGAATTTACAGCATCAATTTCTTTAGCATATAACATTTTACCCATCAAATTATATACTCTTATTACAGTATTTTCTAATTGCTTATTTGAGGCAACCTGTAAAGTATGTTCTGTTGGGTTCGGACTAACTGTAATTGTTAGTGCTTCAGATAACTCACCTGTATCAGATAATGCATTTACTGTAGCAGTTCTCAATGATGAACTTTCTACACTGTCTTCGTCTCCGAAGAAGAAACCATATTCTGCATTTGCTAAGGCAAATTCTATCTGTGCCCAACCTCTGTGGTACTTCTGTGTATATACTTCACCTGCATTATAAGCGGCTTCTAAACGGGCAAACTCAGGATCATCTTTGTATTGAGGACGAATATCTAAGAATGTAACACCCGGTTCAATTGTAGCACCTGTTGCTGTAGTACCGCTGAAACTCGATGGGATATACACTTCTTCTTCAAAGAACCTTGTATAATCAGCTCTCTCTTCTAAAGAAGCCACACCTTTTTCATCTAGGTAGGTTACCCACATTCTATCCAAAATTTCTCTTGCTAAATCTCTAGCAGCAGTATCCAAAACAGCGTGTTTTTCTGTTGCAGCCGCATAATAAGTTAATGCTTTTGCGGTTGAAGCTGCTATACCTAAATCATGATTATAGCTTACTACTTCTACATGAAGCTCACTATTGTCTCCAGGATTGTTAGCATTCCATGTATCAGGTTCTCCTGTCCACTCTAATCCTGCAGGCATATCAAAATCATTTTCGCCTACTAACACCACTATATCAACTACCCATGCTGCCCATTTTTCAATAAGTGCTTTTGCCATTGGATCATTGCTGATATAATAATATTCTGCAACTCTTTCCATTGACCATGCTTGCCAGCCAAACCATCCTCCAGAACCTGGATCATGATAAACTGGGTGAACATCAAATGCCATATCATAGAACGTAGATTTCCCTACTGGATAAGCACTATAATCACCATTCCAACTATTTGTTGCTCCACCTGCAATTGCTCCTTCACTTGATTGTAACCAAGTATAGAATTCCATCTGACGTTGTAAACTTTCATTCCAATCTCTTGCTCCATTTTGAGAAATAGGTTGCATTTCATCTATTTGAGAAAGAGCGTAAGCAGCCATTGGGTTTTGGTAGCCAAAGTGACAATGTGAAGAACCAATTCTAAATGCCCAAGGTGCAGAACTGTCTGCAGAACCACCCCATGACATATACCATGACATTAAGTAATGTGCATTATCATAACTCGTTTGAGAAGTTGCTGATGGTGATTGTGCTCCCAAAGGCTTGAAGTATTTATCAAACATTGCAATACGTAGATAATCACCCATTTTAGAAGCCTTATCCAAGTCTAAATCATTTATGTTAGCACCTTGCTCCTTTGCATATTCTAATGCCCAATACATTACTTGTACTGCTCTTGCATCTGCATCTGGAGCACTTGTGTATCTCCACTGCTCAGAATAACTCGCATCTTGTGTGAATAATGGTAAGAAACCACCTTCTGCACTACCCCAATCAAAACTTTCCCATGATGGATGCGGAACTGTTTCATAAACAGATTCTTGTTCACCTCTTTGGAATGTATTGATGTAAGAAGGAGTACTTATACCATCACCTCTATTGCCATAACCATAGAAGTTATCATTATCCAATAACCAATGCATTTGGTAAATATCTGATGTACCATAAGCTGCTTTTAAATCATCAGAAACATAATCTCCATTCACTGATACTCCAAATTCTAATTTTGAAGGATAACCTGATGGAAGTGGATGTTCTGCAGCATAGGCAGCAGGATTAGTTGCACTGTAAGCGCTGTTGTTAGGTTGATCTAAAGCTGATGGAATGATAAACTGTTCTGTTTTTCTCCATACTTCTTTTAAAGGCTCCCAATCACCTGATATACGACCGTGCATTACTTCTAACCACATCCAATAAGAATACAATTCACTCGTAGATTCATGCCCATGGTCTGGAGCTTCTACTATTAATGTTTCTATAGAATGGTGAGGTGAACCATCTGCACTAAAATAACCATTCGCAGGGTCATAATAAATGTCTCTCATCTCTACAAAACGATCAATATATTTGTTATCACCTGTAGGTGGATCAATAATAATATCGTCTTCTGATACCGTAATTAAAATTACTGCTTCGTCTGACGCACCTTCCGTATCTGTTACTGTCAGGGAAACATTATACGTTCCTACTACTGAATAAGTGTGAGGAATTACTACTCCAGTTTCTGATGTACCATCACCAAAATCCCATGCAAAAGTTAACGTATCTCCATCTACATCTTCTGAATCTGAGGCATCAAAAGTTACACCTAAAGGTGCTTTACCACTTAATTTATTAGTAGTAATAGAAGCTGTTGGTGCTTGATTTTCATTTGGATCAACAGTACCGCATTCTGGAGCATTCGATGAATTACTAAAATAAATAGTATATCCATTTGCTTTAGAAACCAATACAAAATTATCACCATCAGTTGTTACCCAATATTCACCATCTAAACCACTAATTCCAGAACTAGTAATTGTTAAAGAAGGTTGAGCAACTGATAAAGAGTGGGCAACATTTGGCAACAAATCTATATACCAGCTTGGTGACCCATTATTTGTGTTGAATGAGAATTGATATAAACCATTATTTTCGGCATCCCAATTCATTGTAAAATCTCTTATGTTAGAAAGATCTGGACCTCCAGTTCCTAAAACATGGATATTATTAAATGCATCAGTAGATACTCCAGAAAGGGACGTACTTTGTGGTGTGCCAAATGTACAATCACCCTCTACAGGTGGTACATCTTTATCTGTAACAATTATTGTTGTGCTTTTTAAATCAGAAGCTCCTTCAGTGTCTGTTACTGTCAGCATAACCTCGTATTCTCCAACTACAGTAAATATATGACTAACAGAAACTCCTTCTTTAGTACTTCCATTACCGAAATCCCATAAATAAGATAAAGCATCTCCGTCTGCATCTGTAGAACCTGAACCGTCAAAATTCACAGTAAGTGGTTTATTTCCATTGTTTTTATCTGTTGAAATTACGGCTACAGGTGCTGTATTTTCTTCAGGATCAATTACATCTCCACAATCTGGTGTCGCAGCAGAAGTACTAAAATAAATTGTAAATCCTGCTGTTTTTGAAACTAAGACAAAGTTATCTCCATCTTTCGCAGTCCAATAAGCACCATCAAGACCTGATATACCTGAGCTTGTAATTGTAATTGAAGGACTAGCTGCATTTAAATTATGAGTTAAGCCTCCTAATAAATCAATAAACCATGAAGGAGAACCGTTGGCTGTATTCATTGAGAATTGATATAAGCCATTGTTTTCAGCATCCCAGTTGATCGTGAAATCTCTTATATTTGAGAGGTCTGGTCCACCGTTTCCTACTACATGAATATGTTCATATTTTAAGTTCACTAAAGAAGCTATTCCACTGCTTAATGGTGTTCCAAACGTACAATCTGATTCGATTACTTCTGAAACAGTAACCGAAGATGTTATCATATCAGCTTCACCGTCAGTATTTGTAACAGTTAATGTAACAGTAAATTCTCCTACTTCAGTAAATGTATGCGATACTGATAACCCACTACCTACTGTACCATCTCCAAAATCCCATGCATAACTTAAATTAGTATCTAAATTATTCGTAGAAGATGAAGCATTAAAAGTTACTGATAAAGGTGTTGTTCCTGAAGTTAGGGAAGCAGTAAACGATGCTTTTAATTCTGGAATAACAACTCCATTTACTACAATTGATTTAGAAACTAGAGAAGAGACATTTTGTCCATCACTAACTGTCAACTCAATAGTGTACACACCTGGTAGAGTATAAGTCACCGAAGGAGCTACAAGCGTTGATGTTTCACCATTTCCTAAATCCCATGTGTAAGATAAATTATCACCATTCGGATCTGAAGAAGCAGAAGCATCTAAACTAACCTCCAAAGGTGCATATCCTTCTGTTACATTCGCAGTAAAAGATGCAGATGGTGTGTTTCCTCCACCTGGCTCTTCACCAAATACCAAGATACCATTATCATAAACAGGAATTCTTGGCGTTTCTGCTTCAGCATCTAATCCTAATGCAGACCAGTCATTTGAAGTATCATAAGGAACACCTGATTTTACTTTCACATTAATTTGAGCATCCCTCCTAAAAGCAGGATCACCAATTGGAGCAATTTGTTCTCCTTCTAGTGAAATCTCTGCATAATAAATATTTTGAGAGGCATCCCAAGCTTTTACATCCAAAGTTGCATTACCTTGAGCATAACTTAATTCTACATCATAATCTGCGATAGAATAACCAGCATCTACTGCTTCAGTGATATCAAAGAAATAACGGAACTTCAATTTATCAGTTATCCTAGCTGGCCATGCCGTTCTGTTTTGCACTAAAACCCTTACTGTACTACTTGTACTATTATTACTATTGAATTTAGATACAGATCTAATTTCTGCTCTAGTCGGTATTTCTTCAATAGGAAAATTCGCTAAAGGTGATCCACCATATTCTGCATACATTCTTGCTAATGCTCCTGTAAAACAAGCATTATAATCACATGCAACCTCATTGGCAATGTAATCACCTCTATCATCTTCAAATTGATCATTTGCTGTACCTGGACCTCCAGCAAGTGCTCCATAAAGAATATGACTTGCATCGTCTGGTTTGTATTGTAAATTATTTGCCCATGCTCCATGTGCTGCTCTATGGTGAGGATTATTTGCAGGATTATTCCCGAAACCTACCATAAAACTACGGTTGATTGGATTATCACCTAAAGCATAATTGATTTGTCGTACGGCAAAATCATGATATTTTGCTTTTTTAGAAGTAGTTATTTTATCGCTATATACAAAGGCTAAGAATGATGTATTTGAACTATGACGCAAAGACCCCCAAGTTACTAAGTGTGCTTGTCCACCTGGGCTGTAAGTGATTCTATCACCATTATACCCGTCTGTCCAATAATCTAAGTGACGTTCAGCATCTTGCTTATATTCTTCTTTTCCTGTTAATTCAGCCATTAGAATATATGCTCCATAAGATTTATCATCCCATGCTAAACCCCATCCATAAGCTTTTTCATCACTTTGGCCTTCATTAGATAATAACTGGTATTCCGCTTCTGCTTTTGTTAAAAAGGCAGTTTCATTTGTTGCTCTATATAACCAAGCAGCACCCCAAACAAGCTCATCTTGATAACCACTAAACGATCTATAAAAACCTGCGGCATCTGGAATTGCTTCAGAATACACGCCTCTGTAATTGTCTGCAAATTCATACAGTTGTTTAGCATGTTGAAGAAGCAACGTACTGTATGCAGGATCGTTATCTTTAAAAAGAATACTCGATGCTGCCATTGCTGCTGCTGTTTCTGCTGCTAAATCTGTACCTGGCTTAGAAGTGTCAATTTTATACGCAGGTCTATCCATGGTCATTACCTCAGAAGAACCCCAATAGGCGTGATCAGGGCCGCCTGCGCCAACTTGTCCATATAACTCATTTGGTGCTGTATGGCACTTTATCAGATAATCTAAGACAAAACGAAGATTTCTTTTTATAATTGGTAATTGCCCACTTTGAGCATAAGCATCCTCATATTCTATTGCTCCCCAAGCAAGTACAGTAACACTGTAAGCCATCGGGAAACCAAATTTAACATGGTCACCTGCATCGTACCAACCACCGGTAAGATCGTGCCCTACATCTGCGCCATCCATTAAAGCAGAATCATCTCGCCAACTTACCCTATTCCATTCAGGTAGTTCTCCAGATTGTTGTGCTTCGTAGAAAAAGAGAGATTTCTGTAATGCTTCCCCATAATTAAATTGTTGGGCATACAGATTTAAACAAGATAAATGCAGTAGAAATACTACACCTAACTTAGAAATAAATTTCATAATTAGTTTTGTTATAAGTGTGTGTGTGAATAGAAGTGAAACACTCAAGCCATTTAAATAACTATTATTGTATGTTCTTTTCAGTATAGCTCATCCTAAAAAAATAGGCAATAGTTATCCATCACTCAATTTTAAGAGCGCTAACGTAAAATGCTATACTAAATAGTTTTGTAAATAGATGATCAAAAAAGAGAAACTAGTTTTTGACTACTTGCTTAAGTACTTTAGAAGCACAATGTGTTTTAACTATCAAATAAAATAGTGTGATAAAACCTACAGTATGTCTAATCAATGTCAATAAACCACTATATACCAGGGATCGACATTCTATAGGCTATGCTACATTTTATCGTCAATAGTCTAAAAAACTAAAGCTGATCATGCACCATTATGCTTCATAATAATTTACAAAAGGAGTGTTAGCTATATTCCATAAAAAATGAAATACAAAGTATAATTGTAGCTAAAAATGAGTGTTTGAAAGATCTTATTTATAATAAGAAATATTGTTGTACAGTGAATAGTACTACCTAAAAACACAGTAGTGATCTTTCATTACATTAATAATTACAATTAATTTGGACAAATAACCTCTACTATTCAAATAGAGAATTCTTATTTAGATAATTACCGATTACAAGCTTTTAATAGCCTATTCTATAAGACTATTTATTTAATTTTCATTTATAACGCTAAGTTCGTAGTTGTCCAAAGGATGTTAACACATAACCATCCTTTAACTATTTCATTTCATTATCTTAGTTGATTTGAGTTTTTATTGAAATTCTATTTATTTTTAGCTGGTACTAGTGGTTTACATTTTAACATTAGCAATTTAATAAAAAATCTTCTAAACAAACAATTTTTTAATGCAAAAATAAATCATTTAGTTATCAGATCAACAAGTAGTTACCGATAACATTGTTCACTAATAATAACACTAAAAAGCCGAAATAGACTTCTTATCATAGGTCAATTTTTATAATAAGTAGAGTTTTTACATTTGTATTGTTGATTTAGTTCAAAGTCAAACAAATATAAAATAATATACTATGAAAAAGATACTATACTTTAGCTTCAGTCTATTCTCCTTATTATTTACAATTACAAATAGTTCTGCTAAAAATAAGCAACCAAATATATTAGTGGTATGGGGTGATGATATTGGAATTTCCAATGTATCTGCATATAACCTTGGCATGATGGGGTATCAAACTCCAAATATTGATAAAGTTGCCAATGAAGGTGGTCTATTTACACATTATTATTCTCAGCAAAGTTGTACAGCAGGTAGAGCATCGTTTATTTTAGGTGAAGAACCTTTTAGAACGGGATTGCTTACAATTGGTCTACCAGGGTCGCCTCATGGTATTCCTGAATGGGCACCAACAATTGCAGATTTACTTAAAGAAGAAGGGTATACCACTGGTCAGTTTGGTAAAAACCATTTAGGTGACCGTGATGAACATTTACCGACAGAACATGGTTTTGATGAGTTCTTTGGTAACCTGTATCATTTAAATGCAGAAGAAGAACCAGAATCTTATTACTACCCAAAAGACGAAGAATTTAAAAGGAAATATGGCCCAAGAGGTGTCATACATTCTTATGCTGATGGTAGAGTTTCTGATACAGGACCTCTTACTAAAAAACGCATGGAAACAATAGATGATGAATTATTAGAAGGTGCTACTTCTTTTATGGAAAAAGCAGCAAAAGAAGATAAGCCTTTCTTTTTATGGTTTAATTCTACAAGAATGCATATCTGGACGCACTTAAAAAATGAGTCTGAAGGTGTTACTGGAGTTGGTGAATATGCAGATGGAATGGTAGAGCACGACAGACACTTAGGTGTTTTATTAGATAAATTAGAAGAACTTGGTATTGATGACAACACAATTGTTATCTGGTCTACGGATAATGGCACACAAAAATTTACATGGCCTGACGGTGGTATTTCTCCTTTTAAAGGTGATAAAGGTACTACTTGGGAAGGTGGTTTCCGTGCTCCATGTGTTGTAAAATGGCCTGGTACTATTAAACCAGGTACAAAATATGACGGCATGGCTTCTCATATGGATTGGATGCCTACATTATTAGCTGCTGCTGGTCAAGAAAACATTGTTGAAGATGTAAAAAACGGTTATGAGGCTAATGGCAAAACTTGGAAAGTACATTTAGATGGATATGATTTAACAGACTATCTTTCTGGTGAAGCAAAAGAGTCGCCTAGAGAAACATTTTATTACTTCTCTTCTACTGGTGATATGAATGCGGTGCGATGGAAAGAATGGAAAGTAAGTTTTGCTATTCAAGAAGGTGACATGTCTGAAGCTTACCGAATGGTTCCTGCCTTTCCTAAAGTCGTCAATTTAAAACTTGATCCTTTTGAGATGGCACAAGATCAATCAAAAACAGCCTTTAAATGGTATGTTGAAAATATGTGGCTCTTTGGTTCTATTGGTGAACAAGTAGAAAAGTTTGTAAAAACTGTACCCAATTATCCTTTCCAACCTGCAGCGGCTAGGGCAGATAAAATTGGTTACGATATGTTTAAGCAAATGAAAGACCTTCAACGTTTAAATAAAGTTGAAGAAGATGTGAAAAAATTAAACAAATAATTAAAGAAGATAATTGTAAATTTGCTTCTAAATTCAAGGTCACTTCTATGGAAGTGACCTTGCTTTGTACTATTATTTTTCTGAGACAATACTTGTACCGCATTTAGAACAATAGGGCAAGTGTGCATAATTTTCTGTACCACAATTTGTACACGGTTTAAATAGCTCTAAACCACAGTATCTACAAAAATTAGTAACAATTCCATATCCTTGAGCCTTAAATTTTCTATCAAGGTCTTTATCCCATTTCTTTAAAATAAAGTCTTTACCACAAGAAGGACACATATGACTTGCTAAGGCTCTTTCTGCAGTATCTAATTGTACTTTCTTTGCTCTTTCGTTACTCGGTGCTTTTAACTCACTTTTCTTCTTTTCAATAAATGCCTTAATCTTATTTATAGCATACATTCCAAAAAGAACACTCAAAATAATACCTACAGTGTAACGAATGTACCCTCCATAACTTGGTAAATAAGGTACTAAACCAAAGAAAAATGCATAAAAAGAGAACATCACATAGCCTAAAAATATAGGCCAGTATTTATGCTTTCTAAACTTAACAATAAAAAATATCCCTAATGCTAATATTGGCAATACAATAAATAATCTGATTAAGAATACTTTTAAATCTATTGCTCTAATTTCTTCATCTTGCTTTTTGTAAGCCTCCTGCTTTTCAGTATCTAAAGAAGAATTTATAGTGCTTATTTCTTTACCGATAATAGCTAAAGTATCGTCTATAAGAGACATTTTTGCTCTCCACTCCTGCTCTGTTTTATAATGAGTATCTAATTTGTTTGCCCTAGATAAGATCTCATTATCTTCACTCGGAGAACCCACTGTTTTTCTTGCCGCTAACCAATTATCGTACGATTCTTTTTCGTTTTTATAATTTTTACTTGCTGCAGCAATAGTCTTTTGAATGCTGCCTCTTTTTTCACTCTGATAGTCGCGTACTACATAGAGTTTTTTAAGTGCTGCTTTTTGCTTCTTAACAAATGCTTGATCTTGAAATTCTTCTACTGAAGGTCTTCCTTCCCAATCATCTATATCACCCATAAACTGTGAGGATAGTGAGATTAAGAAACCACATAGAACAAGTGCTATTAAATAGTTTATCCATTTTGAAGTTCTTTCTAACTTCTTATTATTAAATTCCATCAGATTGTTTAGTTAGTTTACACTATTAAGCGTTAATTATGTACTAAAATTGAGATATATTCTGCATTAAAACAACTTTCTATTTCATCTACACTTTACAGATAGAAAATAGATGTGTAATTTTACACGCAGAGCTTTCTTTCATCACTAAGTACATTCACTTTCAGTCCAAACGTATGAAACTTACTATTCAAGATACTTTTAATAAAGAGTTACCAGCAGATTCGGTTATTGACAACCATAGAAGACAAGTAAATGCTGCTTGTTTCTCTTATGTTATACCAAAGAAAACTGCAAAACCAGAAATTCTTCATGTTTCTACAGAAATGCTAGAGGCTTTAGGTTTAACTGAAGAAGACAGTACTTCTGAAGAATTTAAATTGATATTTACTGGAAACGCTGTTCTAGAAGGAACAAAGCCATTTGCAATGTGCTATGGCGGACATCAATTTGGAAATTGGGCAGGGCAACTTGGAGATGGAAGAGCCATTAATCTCTTTGAGGTAGTGCATGATGAAAAACGATGGGCTGTACAATTAAAAGGAGCTGGAGAAACGCCATATTCTAGGTCTGCCGATGGACTTGCTGTACTAAGGTCTTCAATTAGAGAATATCTCTGTAGCGAAGCAATGTTCCATTTAGGAGTACCAACAACAAGGGCACTATCACTTGCACTTTCTGGAGATAGTGTACTTAGAGATGTGTTATATGATGGACATCCTGCCTATGAAAAAGGTGCAATTGTTACACGTGTAGCTCCTTCATTTATTCGTTTTGGTAACTTCGAAATCTTGGCATCAAAGAAAGATGTACCAACATTAAAAGCACTTACTGATTATACTATACATCACTTTTACTCTCATCTAGGAACGCCTTCTAAAGATACTTATTTAAAGTTTTTTGAAGAGGTATCGGAACGTAGTTTAGAAATGGTCATCCATTGGCAAAGAGTTGGTTTTGTACATGGTGTAATGAATACCGATAATATGTCTATCCTTGGTTTAACTATTGATTATGGTCCATACGGGTGGTTAGAAGGTTATGATTTTGGATGGACACCAAATACTACTGATAGAGAACATAAACGCTACAGATTTGGCAGTCAAGTAGATATTGTAGGTTGGAATTTATATCAATTGGCCAATGCTTTATATTTACTTATTGGAGAGGCCGAGGGGTTAGAAAATGCCTTAGCTAACTTCAGAACAATGTATGATACGCAATATTTAGAAATGATGAAATCTAAAATTGGTTTATTTACAGAAGATAAGAAGGATAAAGAGCTTATTGTAGCCTTACAAAAAGTACTTCATGTTACAGAAACAGACATGACAATCTTCTTTAGAAAATTGAGTGATTTTACATTAACATCTCATCCTATACAATGTATTAAAGATGCCTTTTATATAACAGATGAAATTGATGGAGTTGTTACAGAAAAGTGGCAAGAATGGTTTGACTTCTATACAACTCGTCTCCAAAAAGAAACGCTTTCGGATAAAGATCGAAAAGTAAAAATGGATGCGGTAAACCCAAAATATGTACTCCGCAATTACATGGCACAGTTGGCTATAAATGCTGCTGAAAAAGAAGAATACACACTCATTGATGAGTTGTTCCAATTACTTAAAAAACCATATGATGAACAACCTGAAAATGAAAAATGGTTTGCAAAAAGACCCGATTGGGCAAGACATAAAGTAGGTTGTTCTATGCTTTCTTGTAGTTCTTAAACGTATAGGCTCAAATCTTTAAGTTTTTATCACTTTTGTAAGTGTAGAATTAATTGCACATTAATTCCGAAGTCTTAACTTTGTATGATTTTAAAGATATGAAAATTAAGGGTTGCTAACCCTATTAGTGTAACCATTTAAAGCATCATGACAAAAGAAGAATTATTTGGCGAAATCAAAAAGAAAGAAAGTTTTCTTTGTGTTGGGCTAGATACAGATCCAAATAAAATACCGGCTCACCTTCTTAAGGAAGAAGACCCTATTTTTGCTTTCAATAAGCAAATCATTGATGCTACTGCAGATTATTGTGTTTCTTATAAACCCAATATCGCTTTTTATGAGTCTTTAGGAACTAAAGGATGGGATGCATTACAAAAAACATTAGAATATATGCCTAAGTCGCATTTTTCTATTGCTGATGCGAAAAGAGGTGATATCGGAAATACTTCTGATATGTACGCTAAAGCATTTTTTAAAAATTTGGACTTTGATTCCATCACTGTTGCTCCCTATATGGGCGAAGATTCTGTTACTCCTTTTTTATATAAAGGAAAATGGGTGATTGTACTTGCACATACATCAAATAAAGGAGGATTAGATTTCCAACGTATCATTAATAAAGATACTGGTAATTTCCTTTTCCAAGATATCATGATTAAGAACCAAGAATGGGCTACACCAGAACAGCTCATGTTTGTTGTTGGTGCTACTCGTGCTGAAAGTCTTCTTGATGTTAGAAAAGTAGCTCCAGATAATTTCTTACTTGTTCCGGGTGTAGGTGCTCAAGGTGGAGACTTACAAGGCGTTGCTAAATACGGAATGAACAAAGAATGTGGGCTTCTAGTCAATTCATCAAGAGGTATTATTTATGCTTCTAATGGAACTGACTTTGCTGATGTAGCAAAAAAAGAAGCTCAAAAATTACAACAAGAAATGTCTTCTCTACTCGAGAAATATTTATAATTTTACTTAGATTAGATTGTTAGTAGAAATAAAGAATATTTTTACTAACAATCTTATTTATTCAGTACCAAGGTTTAATCAATATACTACACTTTAATGATAAGAATGTATGGAAGTTATAGTGCTTCATTACCCTCTTATAGATAGAAGTAGTTAAAGCCGGTACTACACAACAAAAGGTATAGATGTAAAAAAGAACTTCACTTTGTGTACTCTTTTTAAAACACAACCTACTTAATAATAATCATATATAAGCAATAATTTAAGCGTATGAAAAATGCAAAAATTACAGGATTAGGTTTCTATGTACCTGAAAATGTGGTAACCAATGATGATCTTGCACAAAAAATTACAACTTCTGACGAATGGATTCGTGAGCGTTCTGGTATTGAGCAACGTAGGTACGCTGCTCCAGGACAAGCCAACTACCATTTAGCGGCAGAAGCGACTAAAGAAGCTCTTGCCATGGCAGAGATGGAACCAAAGGATATAGATATGATTGTCTATTGTACTTTGAGTGCCGATTATATCTTTCCGGGTTCTGGTGTATTATTACAAAGAGAATTAGGGTTTAAAACTGTACCTGCCTTAGATATTAGACAACAATGTTCTGGTTTTGTATACGGTTTGTCTATTGCAGACCAATACATTAAAACTGGAATGTACAAGAATATTCTAGTTGTTGGATCAGAAATTCACTCTAGAGGTTTAGACTTTTCTGATGCGGGTAGAGCAGTAACGGTACTTTTTGGTGACGGTGCTGGCGCTGCTATTCTTTCTCCTACAGACGAAGATTGTGGTATACTTTCTACACACATGCATTCAGAAGGAGAACACGCAGAAAAGTTGGCTGTTATTGACCCTGGTTTTACAAAAGAAGAACGTTTTGATCCTAAATATTGGGAGCCGGGTGGAACTGCCTATCCTTTTATGGATGGCCAATTTGTATTTAAAAATGCAGTTGTTCGTTTCCAAGAAGTTATTGCAGAGGCTTTAAAAGCAAATAACATGACGGCAGAAGACATTGATCTTTTAGTACCTCATCAAGCTAATTTGAGAATTTCTAATTTTGTACAAGCAAAAATGAAATTACCAGACGATAAGGTGGTTAATACTATTCAAAAATATGGTAATACTACTGCGGCATCTATTCCGATTAGTTTAACAACAGCCTATAAAGAAGGTAGAATTAAGAAAGGTGATATTATTTGTTTAGCAGCATTCGGCTCTGGGTTTACTTGGGCCTCTGCTATCATTAAATGGTAATAGAACTTTCTAAATATAAAAAAGCAGCCTAGTATTAGATTAATTTCCAATACTAGGCTGCTTTTTTAATGACAAGAAATTACTTACTGCTGATAGAAATAACCATTTCAGTACCTTTTTTTTCTTGTGTATTCATTTCAAAAGTTGCGCCTTGAGATAGCAAAATCTTCTTTGCCAATTCTAGTGCCTTCAATTCTTCAGAACTTTGACCTTTATAGCCCCAACCCTGCCCATTATCAGAAATACTTATTTGTGCTTCGCCCATAGATGCATATAATGATACAGTTATTTTACCATTTCCTTTAATAGTATTGGCAGAGCAACGAATTAATGCACTCAAAGATTTTGTCAATAAATTCTGATTAACAACAACAACTGGAGCACCCCCAATTTGCGTAGCAATACTCACGTTTTCTGGTAACGATTTCTTTGCTGTTTCAATGGTTGCTTCTACTAATTCTTTAGGCTGAATTTCTCTTTTCTTCCCAATATTATGCGTAGAAACCATCGTAAGGTCTCCAAGGTCATCATTCTCTTGTACCTTTAAAGCTCCAAGATTACCAACACCTCTTAAA
Organism: Flammeovirga pectinis; assembly: GCF_003970675.1. Lineage (GTDB taxonomy): Bacteria > Bacteroidota > Bacteroidia > Cytophagales > Flammeovirgaceae > Flammeovirga > Flammeovirga pectinis. Next base: position 1,192,200 of record NZ_CP034562.1, on the reverse strand, counting down.
CGAGATGAAGTGTAAGCCATAGTTTCTTCTTCTACCACCTTTGGCTTATTTACTGGAGCAGACTTTACAATACGTTTTTCCGTTTCTTTTAGCTTCTCTTCTAAATAAGCAATCTTCTCTTTTTGGGCATTATAAGATTGGTAATTACGTTTTTTCTGACTTTTTCTTACTACTTCTGATATTACCAAACCAATTATTAATATTAAAATGATCGCACCAAAAAGCGACCTTTCCATAATAAGGTGAGAAGAAACGTCCATTATTGAGTTACTTTTTGCTAAAACGCCTAGTGGTAAACTCAATAAAAGAACAGAAAAAAAGCCTCTGATTAAACTATAGTTTAATTTCATAATTTGATACAACTTCTTGTTTGTCTTTTCAACTACACTGAACACTGATTATCAATCAATTAAATATATTTATTCCTTCAGTACAGTTCTTACATATATCTATATTTTCTCTCCCTTCTAGGAGTGATTTTCTAAAATTTGTATAGCTTTGACTATGCCATATATTCAAGAAACCAATATAATCATTTTTTATAGCTCCAAGAACATGTTTAGCATCTTTATCAAAACAACAAGGTGCAACTTTACCATCCCATGTTATAACAGCAGAATGCCACATTCTCCAACAATTCCTTTCTAATTCACCTTTAAAACGATATTTCCCTTCAGCATACTCAGTATACCTAGAATATTCTTGTTTTGTTGGAATTAAAGGAGAACCGTTTTCATAATCATAAATTTGAGCTGTTTTAAAAACAATTCGATCTACTTTTAAATCTTTTGCTAACTGCTTCGCATCATCTATTTGATGTTCATTTGGCTTTACTACTAAAAACTGAAAAACAACTTCTGGAGTAGAAGAATTTAATTTTTTTTTCCACCTCAAAACATTTTCTACCCCTTCAAATACCTTATTAATATGTCCACCTACCCTATATTGCTGATACACCTCTTGTGTAATTCCATCTAAAGACACAATCAATTTATCTAACCCAGAGGCTACAGTTTGTTGAGCGGTTGCATCTGTTAGATAATGTGCATTGGTAGAAGTAGAAGTATAAATCCCTTTATCCGAAGCTTCTTTTACCATGGCTAAAAAATTGGGGTGTAGATAAGGCTCACCCTGAAAATAGAAAGTAAGGTACATTAAAGTAGCCTTCAACTCGTCTATAATTCTTGAAAACTGTTCTTTTTGTAGCATACCCGTTGGGCGCGTAAAAGACCTTAATCCACTTGGGCATTCGGGACAGCGTAAATTACAAGATGTAGTGGGCTCAATAGACAAACTGATTGGATTACCATAATGAACAGGCTTCTTCAACCATTTTGAAAGGTAAAAAGTTGCAAATACTACAAATGCATTCAGTAGTTTTTTTAAAGTAACTTTTTTTATTAGCTGATATGTCTCCCCTTTCAATTATTAAGCAGTTATGTCTATAAAATGATTTGTAATGCGTAGTTTATTTAGTATTCTATCAACTACATCAATTAAATATCAAATTTGCTTGAATTACCGATAAAAAAAAATTAATTTTTGATAGTTTCCGTAATTGCGGTAATCAACAAGTAATTTTAAACCCTTTTTTAATGAAAAGCAGTAAGCTTTCCTTTTTACGCTATTTATTAATTGATAAACTTATCAGAAATAAACAATATCCTTTTCCATCAAAACAAAGGCTATTAGATAAGTGTTCTGAAGAATTTGGTATCAATTCACCTTCTACAATAGAAAAGGATCTCCAAGCATTAAGGTCTGAATTTGATGCTCCAATAGCTTACAGCAAAAAAAATGGTGGGTATTATTATACCAATAGTGAATATAAATTACTTGGTGTTAACTTAACAGGTGAACACTTAGAAGCCTTAAATTTTGTAGAAACATTCTTGGTAGAATTTAAAGCCCTACCCGTTTTTAATAATTTCTCTAATGCTGTAGATAAAGTTTTGGATGGTATTGATATCACTAAATCTTTAAAGAATGACAAAGAGAATTTTGATAGTTTTATTCAATTAGAAAAATCAATCTATACAAAAGGTGATACTGTTTTTTCTGAAATAATAAATGCTATTAAAGATAATTACGTTATTGATATCGTTTACCAAAAATTTGATGCACAAGAAGAAGAAAAGTACGCCTTCCACCCTTACCTTTTAAAAGAGTTTAAAGGGTTGTGGTATGTAGTTGGCTATGCAGAAAATAGACAAGGTATTAGAACTTTTGCAATTGATAGATTACAAAGCACTGAAAAGAAAAACAATGCTGTTTATATCCAAGCACATCAGGTAGATTTTGATAAAAACGCTTATTTTAAAAATTGTATTGGGGTTACTTTAAAAGGGAAACCTCAAGATATAATACTATCTTTCAATTCTTTTGCGGCAAACTTTGTAAAAACAACTCCTATCCATGAAACACAAGAAATACTTTCTGAAAGTAAAAATGAATTACAAGTGAAGGTGCGTTTAGTAGATAATAATGAATTACGTGCTATGATATTAGGTTGGGGTGCTCAAGTTGAAGTATTATCACCTTTTGGTTTACGAAAGAAAATTGCACAAGAAATTAAAAATATAGCACAACGCTATTAACACTATATCATTTGAATTATTTAGCTCATTTATACCTATCAAGAGATAATGATGAAGAAATGTTTGGCAACTTTATCGGAGATTTTGTAAAAGGTAAAACGTACAACCATTTACCTACTAATGTTGCAAATGGCGTTCGTTACCATCGCTTTATTGATGATTATACAGACAATCATGAAATCACTAAAGAAATGGCACAGCGTATTCGACCTTATGCAAAAAGGTATGCAATGGTTGTTACAGACATTTACCACGATCATTTTTTAGCTTTACACTGGAATACATTAGCCACTGATAAAAACCTAGATGAGTTTGCTAACTATTTTTATCAACTTCCTTACTGGAAGCAAGAATGGACGCCAGAAAGAGCCGTAAACATGTATCCGTTTTTAACTAAATACGATTGGTTAAATGCCTATAAAAACTTTGATGGATTAACAAAAGTCTTTGGTGGTATGCAAAATCGTATTAAAAATTTAGCACCAATAGGTAATTCTGTAGATTGGCTAAAAAACGATTACGATTTTTTCTTAGATTGCCACAATATTTTTTTTCCTGAGCTGCAAACTGCATTTAATAAGTTCCGAGACAATGATCGTTATTAATACTAAAATACGTGATTTCCTTGAAGAGAGTAGATATGTAATCCTTCTGATTGCCTACTTCCTTGTATTATGGGTTCCCATTATTTTTCAATCTTTCAACATCTCCGACGAGCTATCTGATATCTCTTTGGTTGTACTTATGTTTGCCATTCTAAATTTTATTAGAAAGGCTAAATTTTATAATAAAATCACTTTAGTTATAACTTTCTTTATAATAACAGGAAGAAGTGCAAGTGTTGGTACGGAAAGTGATTCAGTAAATATTGCAAATTGGATAGCTATGCTTATCTACTTCTCGATTTTCCTGACTATATTGTTAAAGCAAGTTTGGTCGTCAAAAAGCGTGAATATGAATACTATCCTTGGGGCAATTGCCGGATACATTCAGATTGGTGTGATCGAATTTATATTATTCAAAATTTGTGATGCATACTTCGATGGAAAGGCATTTAATACAACCGTTTCGATAGCAGATATTATCTATTTTAGCTTTGTGACTTTAACAACTGTAGGCTATGGAGATATTACCCCAGTTGTAGATGAAGCTCGAGCGTTTAGTGTTATATTCGCAATGGTTGGACAGTTTTATATGGCAATTTTAATGGCACTTCTTGTTGGAAAGTACCAACAAGAGCATTCAAAACAATAAATTATTAACTTTCCAAATAACTATAATTAATTAATATGGATAAATTATTTATCAAAAAGAAGGAATTTGTTCCTGAAGTAAACTTCGAACCAGCAAAAGGCTTACTTGAAATTTCAGGTCAATCTTACCATGAGTACACTGCAGAGTTTTTTGAGCCTCTTTTTGAATGGGTTTCAAAATATCTTGAAGAAGGTGGACATGATATTACCTTAAACTACAAGATGACCTATTTTAATACAGCATCTTCTAAAAGTTTTTTCCAAATTATCGAATTATTACAAGCATACGAAGAAAGTGGTAAAGGAAAGGCCATCGTAAACTGGTATTATAAAAAAGATGATGAGGATATGTTAGAAACTGGAGAAGACTTTATTAGCGACTCTGGCTGGAAAAATATACATCTAATCGGTTATTAAAAGTAATAAAGCCTCAAGAAATACTTTGAGTAAACAATTACACCAAAAATATATCGTAAGGGCAAATACCCTACTTAAGACCTTTTTTTAAATAAAAAGGTCTTTTTTTATAATAAATAACTTTATCTATACGTTTAAAAACTATAATTGTACTATTGACACATTCTTTTGGACTGATTTTGGCTGCAAGAATATCGATTAGTTGTTTTATTGTAAAGTAAGTTACATCATGATTTATTTTATAAGCAAACATTTTTTAAACCTAATCGTATTGAGTAGAAAATAGTGTGAAAACATTTACTCTTTTTTAATTAAATGAAAATTTATGATTTGGCTTTTTAATACTATACTTCTTTTATACTTAGCTGTTTCTAATATTGCTATTATCTTAAGAATTTATAAATCGTTCTTACAGTACATGAGTCCTGCAAAAGGTTACCTAACTATTGCTTTACTTCTTTCTTCTTTAGGTGGTATTGACTATTATGTTTACGAAGTAACATCTGAAAAATTTGTTGTTGTTGAAGAAACTAAAAAAGTATACCAACAAATTGAAGAACGTGGTTTAGAATTACAAGAAATCGCTAACCAAAAATAATGTACTTTTACTTATTTTTTACGCACATTGCTTAAGCTAAATTCTTAATAAGAAATTATATCAACACCCTTAATTGAAGTTTATTCAATTAAGGGTGTTTTGTTTTATGAGTTCTTTGAAGGTATTCATTTAAACATACCTGCCACAAGACTCTGTAAAGATCATTAATAAACATAAAAAGTGTAAATCATAACGGCTCATTTAGTACCGATAGTTCAATAGAAGCAGCCTGAATACTACTCAATATAAATGACTACACCTATATAACCTGTGGGAAGTAGCACTACTACGTCCTAAACAACAAGAATAAAAATCACTGATTACGTATCTCATAATCTATGATCGTAAGATCTGGGCTAATAATAAAATTAAACACCCAAAACTATAATTTCAATCATGAATAAACAAAAAAAGCACCTAACAGTACTGCTAGATGCTTCTCTATATATTTTTATTCGAATCCTAAAACTAACGCATAAAACGTCTACCAGGAATTCTGTAGGCTACACCAATTTGACCAGTTACATAAAAATCTACTGGTAATAAATTATTTTTTGCTCCATCTAAATCATCAGACGTAGACATTCTAAACAAGGCTTCTGCATTTAAAATCCAACGTTCTTTTAAAGCATAACGCACACCTAAACCTCCATTTAATGTACCACCTACTTTATAATATGAACTTCCTATATTTCCATTAGCTTGTTCTTCAATATAATTATTAACCTTTGCAGCAAAAAGACCTGTACCTGCCATCAAGTACCAATTCCAATGATTGCTCTTTCTATTCTTATAAGCACCTCTAGATTTATTCTTTTTATTAACACCAATATCAAAAATCATCATTGGTGTAAAATCAAAAATATTAGTTCTAAAAGCTGCTTTACCAAAGTTTTCGCTTGAACTTAAATTATCTTTTGAACCAATTTGAGCCCATGTTCCTTGAAAACGGAAATGCCATCTTTTCGCAAATTTAGTCTGAATATATCCAGAAAGTGATGGACGTATACTACCTAAATCAATTGTACTAAAAGCTTGGTTTGCATACTGCCCAGAGTAATAGGCTCCACCTATATTACCACCAATTAAGGTGTAATTTGTTTTTTCAATTAAATTTAATGTGCGGTGTGATTGGGCAAACCCTAAATGCACAGCTAAACAGAAAGTTAATAATAGTAGTATTTTCTTCATGACTATATTCGAATTGCAGCAATCTGCCGTTGTTATTTTTTTATTGTTGTTAGATCAATCCTTAAATTTAATCTATTTAAGTTAAAAAGTGATATATTTATTTACTTTTCTAAATACGAAATGTAATCTTTTCCATAATAAGAGTACTGATAACCTCCTTTCTTACGCATATTAACATCAGTCATAAACAATGCCAATTTAATATCTTCTCCAGAAATTCCACTTAAAGACCTTTCCAATTGAGCCTTAGGTGTGTAATCCTGACGAATTGCATAACAAACTAGATCTGTATAATTCATTAATTTTCTAGAATCTGAAACAATTCCTACAGGCGCAGAATCAAAAATAACGATATCGTATTCTTCTTTTAATTCTTCTGACAAAGCTTTCATTTTTTTACTTTGCAGCAATTCTGTTGGGTTAGGCGGAATAGAACCCGACAATAGTACATCTAATTGAGGGTTATCCGTTTTCTGAATATATTCGTGCACATTATTACCTGCACTTAAATAATTAGATAAACCTACATTATCATTTAATCCAGGGAAAAAATCTTTTAAAACTGGCTTTCTTAAATCGGCACCAATTAATAGCACCTTTTTATCTAACGTTGTATAAAAGTTAGCCAAGTTAGCAGAGGTAACACTCTTTCCTTCTCCACTAATAGAAGACGTAAACAATAAAGAAAACTTCTCTTTGTCACCGATCAAGAACTGTAGGTTTGTTCTGAAATTTCTATACGTTTCTGCCGCTAAAGATCTTGTTAGTGGATCGATCAGTTTATCGAATTCTGCTATTGTAGAAATATTACCAATAAATGGTTTGTCCGTAATTTCTTCAATGTCTGACTCTTCCCTTACTTTCGTATCAAATAATACCTTAACATAATAAATACCTAAAGGAAAAGATAGTCCAAGAATCAGCCCTATTAAAACATTTAACTTTCGTTTCGGGAAGATAGGAAACTCACTAGGTTCTGGCACTGATAACATAGAGTAATCCGAAATAGTACTCGCTGCACGAATACTATACTCCGCTTGCTTTTCTAATAACAATTTAAACAATTGTTCGTGTGTTTCAAATAAGCGTTGATAATCCATTAATGTCTTTTCTTCCGATAACAACGTGTTTGTAGAACGAATAGATTTCTTTAATTCTCTATTTAGTTCTTCTAATTGTATCTTGAGTGCTTTTCTTGTACTAGCTACTGCTTCTGCAATTTTTATCTTTAATGACTTCATTGCTTTCTTACGTTCAACAGCCTCTTCTTGGTACAAGATAGATTTCTTTAAACGGACATTTGACAGAGCATCTTCCAATTTCATTTCTGAATACTTACTCAACATATCTGTTAACTGAGTACCCGAAATACCATACGCTTCTGGCATTAATACCTCATCTTTCATACCTCCTTTCATTTCTTCTAAGAGGTAATTACAATAACGTATACTTAATTCTAACTCGTTACGTTTTTCGTCTAATTTATAGATCTTTTCAAAGACTAATTCAGCCCCTCCAGATAATTCGGTATTCTGAGTTTTCAACTTATACACCTGATTGGCAATCAACTGCATAGAATCTGAAATGATCGAAAGTTGATCTTGAATAAACTGAGCAGATTGTTTTGTTGCAAAGTTTTTATCTCTAATATCTTGTGCTTGAACAGTTGATATTAAAGTAGATAAGATATCTATCTGTTTCTCAGGAATTTGTCCTTCTGTCTTTACCTGTATTAAGGGTAAGTCTGTGTTTTTCTCTCCTAAAATCCCAAAGTTTAAACTTTTACGAAGTCCTTTTGCTTCCGCATAAGGTGTTCTTATGGCAATTGATGGAGAAGGATAATAACTTAAGTCTATATTTTCTTTTTTGAGGGTAAAAACAAAACCATTAATTACATTTTTTTGATCAAATGTAAATTGTTTACCCTCAAAAAACTGAGCAATGGTATCTTCAGAAGATTGTAGTTCGAAGGTCTTTTGGTCTTCATTGACAACAACATCTAATGTACCGTCAAAGGGTCCCCAAGTAGATTTATTGTCATACTTAAGGGTAAAAGGTCTTTGTTTATACAGTTCATTGCTCTTTACAAATTTCTTTGAATAGTAATGTACATTCAAATCCAATTGCTTCACAACACTTACCAGTATTTCTCTAGAAGTAAAATATCTTTTTTCATATTCGATATTCAACTTACTAAACTCAGCTCCCATAGCATCTATAGGTAACATTGCCATAAAACTTGATGACGCTCCTCCTTTAGATTCGGTTGATTTCTTTACCAATTCAGTAGAAATAGACCAACGGTTGGTTTGCCATAAACTAACCGCAATTGAAATAGACAAACCAATACTCACGGAAAGTATCACCCATTTCCAATTCTCAAGACAAAGATAAAACCACTTCTTAAAATCTTTGATCGCTTTGTCTTCTGGATCTTGCTGAAAATTTGTATTGTTAGATGGAGTATCCATTTTATTTATTCACTGTAATTAAGGTAACAATAGAAACAATTGCAGCAGTAATTGAAGCTACTATTGATACATTTCTTTGGATATATTCTAATGTAGGACGACGTTTGATTGGTAAAATTACCAAGACATCTTCCTGCTGTAGATAGTAATACGGGCTTGTAATAAAACGCTCATCATTTAAGTTTAAATAAATGGTTTGCATTTGTCCGTTGACTTTACGTAATAACTTTACTTTTGCTCTATTACCAAATTCTTTTGCTCCTCCTGCTTTGGCAACTGCTTCTAAGACTGACATCTCTCTATTGTAAGTACCATAAATCCCTGGTCGCATTACTTCTCCTAAAACCGAAAAGCGGAAATTTAATAGTTTCACACGGACTGCTGGCTGATCCATCATATCCGTTAATATTCCTTTTAATTTTTTTTCTGCTTGGGTATAGGTTAATCCACCAAGTGCAACTTCTCCAATTAAAGGCAAATCTACAATACCATTTTCATCCACAGTATAGCCTAATAAACTACCCTGTTCTGGATGCTGAATATTTGCTATATTATTTCCTGCAACACTTTCTACATAAGCAAAAGGGTTATATTCAGGTGGGGTAACCGTTTTTACTTCTACCAAAATCTGATCAAAAGGGCGTAAAGTGTTTAAAGCCAATGCTACAGAAGGCACTTCTCTATATACGGAGTCGTAGGTAACTTCTTCCTTTAATTCCCCTTCATGTTTTAAGTAAGTCAACTTTTTATTTGACACACAACTTGAAAGGCAGTAGGTAAAAAATAGTATATAGAGATATTTATATTTTTCCAATTTGTTAATTTGTTAATTTGTTAATTTCGCTTAGAAAAAACTGTTGGCATTATTTAATGAATACACTTTGCATAAAAAACAACTATATCGTTCAAGCTCAAGAGTTTAAGATGTAATAGTTCGTTTGTTAAAAAATGCACAAGCTGTATTTCGTTCAAATGTACAAAGCTTGGGTGTAAATTAAAAACATTGCTGTTCTTCATTTTTTCCATTGCTGAAAAAACGAAGCAAAAAAAGCTAGTCTGTGAAGACAAAAGCTAAATTTATTTTGTTCAATCGGAGCAATTCAAACTCGGCTAAAGCCTTCAAACACTGAATTACTCTTGTCGATTTCACTTCATAAATTTTTGACGCTTTTGTCTTCAAGGACGTTTGGTGTTGATCTGTGTTTTGTTTTTCAATTGGGCTTGATGATACGTAGTCATTGATTTATATTCTTGTTGAAAATCAATGTTGCTTGTAGGGACGTTTTACTAAAAAACGTCCTTATCAATTGGAATAATACTGTAGGCCATAAATGATGTTTTTTGAAATGATTGCCTATCCATCAGCCAATGACTTCAGTCGTAGGTTAGAAAAATGTGAAAGTGGTTTAGGACGTAGCAATGCTACTTCCCTACAGAATATGTTTTTATGAAAATCGATATTGCTTGTAGGGACGTTTTACTAAAAAACGTCCCTCTCAATTGGAATAATGATGTAGGCCGTAAATAATGTTTTTGAAATGGATATCTATTTATCAACCCATGACTTCAGTCGTAGGTTAGAAAAATGTGAAAGTGGTTTAGGACGTAGCAGTGCTAACGTCCCTACTAGTTGTGTCTTTGTGAAAATCGATGGTGGTGTAGGGACGTTTTACTAAAAAACGTCCATCTCAATTGGAATAATGCTATAGGCCATAAATGATGTTTTTTTGAAATGGTTGCCTATCCATCAGCCCATGACTTCTGTCGTAGGTGAGAGAAATGTGAATGTGGTTTAGGACGTAGCAGTGCTACTTCCCTACTGAATATGTTTTAGTGAAAATCGATGGTGTTGTAGGGACGTTTTACTAAAAAACGTCCGTCTCAATTGGAATAATACTGTAAGCCATAAATGTTTTTGTGAAATGGTTACCTATCTATCAACCCATGACTTCAGTCGTGGGTTAGAAAAATGTGAATGTGGTTTAGGACGTAGCAATGCTACTTCCCTACAGAATATGTTTTTGTGAAAATCGATGGTGGTGTAGGGACGTTTTACTAAAAAACGTCCGTCTCAATTGAAATAACACTGTAAGCCATAAATGTTTTTTTGAAATGGTTGCCTATCTATTAACCATGACTTCTGTTGTGAATCAAAGAAATGTGAAAGTGGTTTAGGACGTAGCAATGCTACTTCCCTACAGAATATGTTTTTGTGAAAATCGATATTGATTGTAGAGACGTTTTACTAAAAAACGTCCGTCTCAATTGGAATAATGCTATAGGCCGTAAATGATGTTTTCTGAAATGGTTACCTATCTATTAACCATGACTTCTGTTGTGAATCAAAGAAATGTGAAAGTGGTTTAGGACGTAGCAATGCTACTTCCCTACAGAATATATTTTTGTGAAAATCGATATTGATTGTAGGGACGTTTTACCAAAAAACGTACATCTCAATTGGATTAATGCTATAGGCCATAAATGATGTTTTTTGAAATGATTGCCTATCCATCAGCCCATGACTTCAGTCGTGCGTTAGAAAAATATGAAAGTGGTTTAGGACGTAGCGATCCTACTTCCCTACAAATGTGTTAATGTGGAAGAAATGACACCTTCAAGCATGGGCATTGTAAAAATATTGGCACGGAAATAAAATATTATAATTTATGTTATCACCTTTACTATTTTATTTTCCAAGTATCCTCTTTATTTTTGATATCGGATGTAAAGCAAACACATCTGTTATCACTTTTTAAACTTCTGTATGTTGCAGTACTTCTATTGTCTTATCTTTTTACTTCTGATGGTGGCGCCGAATAGTATATTTGGGCAATCTTCTACTTTCAAAGAAAAGTGGGTGGGGATGGATGGTATGCAAATAGATACTGCTACAGTCTATCCTGCTTCTTTAAAAGTTATTGAGATTCAAGGGCCTTACCGTGTTATTACTCCTGTACTTGATTTAAAGGGAAAGGTTTGGTTTTTGGATGCGAATAATGACACCATTAGGAATAATAACTCTTTAGTAAAGATACAATATAGGATACTCCCCACTTATTTAAACGGTAAACAAGATCATCGTTCTCAGGCTATTTATGCTCAAGGTGGTTATGGTTTAGATCATAGTAATGATCAGTATGTTTTGGAGGTGCAAGAACAGCAGAAAAGGGAGGAGTTATTTTATGCGCCTAATATTCAGAAGACGGGTAGTTTAACAAGGGGTATTTCAATGGGGAATAGTCAGGATGTTTTTGTGAACTCTGCCATGAATTTGCAGCTTCAGGGAAATATTACGGAGGATGTGGCATTGACGGCTACCTTAACTGATCAAGATATTCCTTTTCAGCCTGAGGGGAATACACAGCAAATTCAAGATTTTGATAAGGTTTATATTGAGTTAAAGCATAAAAATGCTCAGTTGGCTGCTGGCGACATTGTAATGAAAAATGATCCTGGAGTATTTTTAAGGTACAATAAAAATGCTCAGGGGGCACAGGCTAAGGTATTTCTTGGAGATGATTCTTCTGCAGTAAAATCAGTTACTAAGGCGGGAATTTCTATTGCAAAAGGGCAATTTTATTCTGCTGATGTATCTCCTATTGATGGCGTTCTTGGTCCATATCGCCTTTTAGGGCCTAATGGAGAATCCAATATTGTGGTTATTGCCAATTCTGAGAAGGTATATATTGATGGTGTTTTAAAAGAGAGGGGTTTTGATAATGATTATACCATTGATTATAATTTATCGGAAATAACTTTTAATGAAAATATAGTCATTACGCAGTACACGCGTATTCGAGTGGATTATGAATATGCTACTCAATATTATAGTAGAACTATTTTTGAAGCGAGCCATCAAATGAAAGGCAAAGCTTGGGAGGGCTATTTTAACTTTTACCAAGAGAAAGATGATAAAAACAGTAGCTTATTCTATTCTCTGTCTGATGAGGACAAATATATACTAGCGGGTATTGGCGATAGTCTACAAAATGCTATCGCTCCAGCAATTGATTCTGTAAAAGTATATGATCCCAATAGAATTTTATATACGGCTGTAGATACTTTACAAAGTGATGGTACTCCTGTTCTTTGTCTTCGAAGAGCGAACGAAAATGACACACCATTGTATAGTGCAGGGTTTTCTGATATAGGGAATAATAGAGGAGATTATATTCTACAGGAAATCACTCCTTTTGGGCGAGTATATAAATGGGTTTCTCCAGAACAAGGAATTCGACAAGGACGGTATTTACCAGTAAGGCGTTTGGTAGCACCTAACAAAAAACAAATGATCTCTTTAGGTGGAAATATCCATCTTACAAAGCATGAAAGTATTGGTATTGAAGGAGCATTTTCTAATCAAGATCAAAATTTATTTTCTGATAAAGATGATGGTGATGATCAAGGAAAAGCAATTGCAGTAAATTTCACCTCTAAAGAAAGGGTACTTACGGATAAAATCAATATTTCTACTTTTGCCAATATGATGTATATTGATGAGAATTTCCGTCAAATTGATCGTTTTCGTTCCATAGAATTTGATAGAAACTGGTCGTTAAACTACGATAGCATTCCTTATAAAAATGAAGTCTATGTAAAAGGAGGAGTCACACTTACTGATGAGCGTAAAAGGTCTTTTTCTTATTCTTATGCTCACCGTGACCATGAAGATGTAATTTTTGGTAGACAACAAAATGCACAGCTCAACTACTCTCTTGGTCGTCTAAATTGGGATATCAAAGGTTTTGAGATGTCTGCAAACTTATTGCAAGAACAACAGCATTCTCAATGGCAACGACTGATTGCTCATACTTTTTGGAAAGGTGATTTTATTCAGCCAGGTTACAGGTATACCACAGATAAACAACAGACTAAGTATACCCAGACAGATTCTATTGCTTCTTCCTGGATGAATTACGAAGAACATTTTGCCTACATAAAACAAGGGGACAGCTTAAAATGGAATTATCAATTGAGTTTTGCCCACCGTGAAGACAATGCCCCAAAAGAAGGTGCATTACAAAAACAAACAGTAGCAGATACCTATAAAATAGATGTGGGTAAAACAGGTAGAAATGGAAAATTATCCGTTGGCTTAACCTATAGAAAGTGGACGGATTATTTCTCTTCAACGCCTTTAAATGAAGAAAGTATTCAAGGACGTATAGTTGGAGGCCTTAATTTTGGTCAAGGAATTGGTCGCCTGAACGGTACTTACACGGTTTCTTCTAGTAGAGAACTCGCAAGAGAATTTGTATATGTACGTGTAGAAGACGGTAGAGGTACGCATACATGGCGAGACCTTAATAACGATGGCATCAAAGATCAGAATGAATTTTTCTTGGCTCAAAACCCAGACGAACGACAATATGCACGTTTTTACACGCCAACAGATGAATACCTCCCTGCCTACCGGGCTACCTTAAATTTACGGTTAACATTAACCACACCAAGAAACTGGAAAAAAGAAATTGGCATTAAAAAGTTAGTCTCACGATTTTCAAATACCTCTGCACTCCTAGTCGACAAAAAATCATTAGCAGAAGATATCCTTGGGCGCTACTCACCTTTCCCTAACAGCACAGCTGCTAATGATATGTTGGCCTACAAATATTCACTAAGAAACACCTTATTCTTTAACAGAAGCAACCCCATTTATGGTGCTGATTTTAGAGTGGTAATACTAGAAAACCAACAACTATTAACTCAAGGCAGAGAAAATAGGCAAGACCATCAATATACATTAGGAGGAAGAATAAATTTAGGCAGAAAAATTACTTGTAAACTAGAAGGAACCCAACGTGATATTAATAGTGCATCAGATTACCTTTCTGATAGAAATTATACAATTGACGAATACAGTCTCCAACCCTCCATAGCACTTCAACCCTCAATATACATGCGTTTCACACTTGGCTATAAACTCAAAAGAAAAGAAGGTATCACAAGTGAAAACAACCTCTCTCAATATACTGACACTCAAGAAACATCACTAGAAGCCAAATGGAGTAAAGCATCCGCCTTCACTATCAGTACAAAAGCCAGTGCCATTTTCCAATCCTACACCGGTGAAGAAAACACAGCCATCGCCTACGAAATGCTCGATGCATTATCCGTCGGCACCAACTTTAAATGGAACGTATCCTGGACACAAAGCCTTTTTTCTGGTCTACAACTCAGAATGCAGTACGACGGCAGAAAATCTGAAGATACAGATATCATACATATTGGTAGTATGAACTTAACGGCGTTGTTTTAATCAAATGGTACACAGGGATTTAGAATAAAAGAACACAGGGGAATATATATTTTAATACCTTGCATTAAATCCAATAAAAGGATTACTTAACTCAATATTATTCTTCATTAAATAGTTTATATCAAGCTTAAAGGTTTGAACATAATTTAACTTACTGAAATTTTGTTCAATAATATATTTTTGAATTACTACTTTATAAATACCAAACTCATTATTAACTGAATCAATAATTATTTTGGTTGGCTTATGTGCCGAATAGTTAATTTTATTGTCATAATAAAATCTTTTATTATAGTTTCTGTTATAATTAAATTCTACTATTGTTGTGTCAAAATCATTAATTATTTCACCTAAATATGGTTTCATAATCTGATCTTTATATAGATAATTCATTGTAATTCCATTTGAGTATATTTCATTAATTCTTCGACCTTTTTCATCATAACTATTAGTTACAATTAATTCACTTTTTGGGTAATTTGAATAGAATAGAATACTCTTTCTTCTAGAGGTTTTAATACTATCTAACAAAGAATTACTGTAATAATAATGGTATGTAAGGTATTTACTTTTACCTTCGATACTAAGCCAATCAATATAAAAAGTATAGCCTTCTTTAATTTTTAAAGTACTATTTTCATACTCATAGAAAACATCGTTAACATCTTTTATTGTACGACCTACAGAATCAACATAAATTACATAACTTCTAACCTTTTTATCATTCAGTTCTTCTTCTATAAAGATTTTATAATATCCATCAGAGTGTATTTCATTATCACATGAAAATAACATAATAACAAATAATAATAAATAATATATTCTCATTTTAATTCATTGGATTGTTTAGATTGTATGTAGGTAGTATTATAGAATTGGCAAATTTAGTTGGAGGTGAAGGAATGTACTTATTATAATGGTAACCTCTAAATATAGCTCTTTGATCAGCAGGTGAATCAAAATAATCTCCTCCTGTTCCAAAGAAAAAAGAGATAAGATTATGTCCATGAGCTCCACGTATTGTATCATAAAAATCAACGCCTGATTTTCTCATTGCTCTTCCCCATAAAAATTGAGCTGCATGACTTCTATTGTAAATTACATTATGGTTTTCAAAAAAAATAAAATCACCTGATTCAATAACAAAACAAGTTACATCTTCACTATAATACTGCTAAAATTAATTCAATTTCATCTCTTTAATATTAGCATAAGTAATCTCCAATAATTTCTTTCTCGCTTCTTTGCTTGCCCATGCAACATGAGGAGATAATAATAACTTTTCTGGTGAGTTGATTTTCAATAATGGGTTGTCAAGAGGTGTTGGTTCTATTGCAAATACATCTATTGCAGCTCCTTTAATTTCTCCTTTATTTAGAGCATTAGCCAATGCAGGCTCATTTACTATGCCACCTCTCCCTGTATTAATCAAAATACTTGATTTACGCATTAAATTAAATTCATTTTCTCCTACAAAGTCAGCTGTTTTAACATTCAATGGAGAGTGAATTGAGATAATATCCGAGGTAGAGAAAAGTTCTTTTTTATCAACCAATTTATATCTTTCATTTCTTGCAATACCAGAGGTAGAATAATACACAACCTCTGCTCCAAAAGCGGTGGCAATTTCGGCTACTCTAGTTCCGATATTACCTAAACCTATTATTCCAAAACGTTTTCCTGCAATTTCTGAAAAGCTATTTCCAATCCAAGTGAATGAAGACTCTTCTGAATATTGACCAGATTTTACACGTTGATCGTAACTATAAATTCCATTTACTAAAGAAAGTAACATAGCAAACGTTTGTTGTGCTACACTTTCTGAAGAATAATTAACAGCATTTTTCACATTAATATTTAATGCTTTTGCTGCCAATAAATCTACATTATTTGTACCTGTTGCTGTAATGGCCACCAACTGCAAATGCTTACACTTAAGCATTATTTCTTTTGTGATTACAACTTTATTTGTAACAATAACACTTACATCTTTAACTCGAGTTAAAATTTCTTCGGGAGACGTAGAATCGTAGAAAGTAACATCTCCTAATTTTTTAAATTCTTCGAGTTGATCAACTACATCATTTCCTAATGTATTTGTATCTAAAAAAACTATTTTTGGTATCATATTTCAATTTTGATCTTGTAAATTGCAGTCAAATTAATACTAATCACCTAAAAATACGATCATGAAAGTTACTAGCTGGAGAAAATTTTCCAATCTATGGAAAGAAATCATCATTTTAAGTATTAAGGCTCAAGAAACTGAAACAGATACTAATGAAATTTTATCATTATTAGCAAAAGAAAAAGATGCTAAGGTAGTTTATAAACACCTTTTTAACGAAGACCTAACGTTAAACGATTGGCCTGATTTTACATTTTTCAATAGACTTATCGTTTTACAGAAAATCTATGCTGCAAATCTTCCTTTAGAAGAAATTGATCCTATTATGTATTTCCCCTTAATTAAAGAAATACATTTAGAAAACACACCAGTTGCAGAACTAGATGCATTAATGTTAACCGCTAGTCTAGAAAAAGTTTTTCTTAACGGATCTGAAATAGATGACTTAACGCCAATTTTTGAAGCGCCCTTAAAAGTATTGAACATAACAGGGTTATCTATCGAACAAAATCAGATTGATACTGTTCTATTAAGACACCCCAATTGTGAGGTAATTACAGGATAAGTATGATTGAAGAAAAAAAAATTATTCTTTTTGATGGAATATGTAATCTATGCGATCATAGCGTGCAGTTTATTATAAGAAATGAAAAAAGTGATATTTTTCAATTTTGTTCTTTGCAATCTGAAGAAGGTATGCATCTTTTAAAACACTATAATCTTCCACTTGATTATACTGACAGTATTGTCTTAATTTCTGAAAATAAGGCATTTACTAAATCAAATGCTGCATTAAAAATTGCTAAACATCTAAAATTTCCTCTATCAATTATCGCTTTAGGTAAATTCTTACCTGAAAAGTTCAATAATTTTTGGTACGATCTTATTGCAAAGTATAGATATAAACTATTTGGCAAAAAAACGGATACATGCGAATTGATTCATCAAAATAAAAAATATACCGCCTCCAATAAGTAGTTTATACAATATGATCTCGTTTTGTTCGTATTAAAAATACACAGGAACGAAAATTCAGAACTCTATATAATATAGTAATGATTACTAAAAACATTAAAAAAGGCTTTTTAGTCTTTATGATCTGCTTATTTGCTTCACCTTCTTTTGCACAAGATAATTTATCAATGGAATGGTGGAATGGTCTTGACAAATACTGGAAAGGCATATTTACATCTCAATTAATGTGGCAGGAAGATACTATGACAGAAGAAGGCTTGCAGAAAATTAAAGCACTTACTTCTATCAATGCCTCCGCTTATGATGATTATGGTGATGAAAGAATTATCACTACTTTAGAACCTATTGCTGCATTAACAAACTTAGAAGATATTGATATTTCTTACACTAGAGTGAAAGATTTGTCACCTCTAAAAAACATGCAAAATCTTAAAAGGTTAAATTTAGCGTATTCTAGAGTAAATGATTTAACAGCGTTAAATCATTCTATGACAATACATGAATTATTCCTTTCAGGCACAAGAGTAAAATCTTTAGCTCCTATTGCTAATATCCCTCTAGAAAGTTTAGATTTATTCCAGGACAAAGCATTCGAAGATTGGGCATCTATTTCTAATTTCAAAACACTAAAGTCTCTTTCTATTGACGAAACAAATGCGGAAGATTTATCTTTTGTGTCTTCTATAAAAGGGTTAGAAGAGTTAAAATTATCTTATACTAAAGTAGCTGATTTAACTCCAATAAAGAAGTTGAAAAAATTAAAGCTACTTCAAATTCAAAAAACTCAGATAGTTGATTTATCTCCTATCAAAAAAAGTAAAAATCTAGAGCATTTAAACATCAGTAATACAGCAATTACAGATATTTCTGCTTTAGCAAAACTAAAGAAATTACATACTTTTTACTTTTCGGATAGTAAAGTTTCTGACATTTCAGTTCTTTCTAATAGTATAGCAATGAATGAGCTAACATTCTCTAACACAGACGTTACAGATCTAAACTCTCTTTCTACATTAGAAAATTTAAGTATACTTATTATTACAGGAACTAAAGTAAAAGATGTTTCTGCAATGGTTGGTGTAAAATCTTTATCAATTATGTACTTCAGAGATACGCAAGTTTCTAAAGAAGATATTGATAAATTTAAAGTAGAAAGACCTAATGTAGAAACTGACTTTTTCTAGCATCTAAAAGCAAGCTTGTTTTACAACCTTGGAAAATCATATTACTTATCTTTTAAATTATATTAAGCCAATACTTAAGGCAGAATATTGATAAAAGAACATAAAAACGTCTTATTTCCCCTTTTTCATTACTATTAATCAATATTTTATTGATAGTTATTTGGTTAAAGGTAGAAATAAGACTTTTTTTGTGCAGGATTTAACTTAAACCTCTATAGTCCAGTGAGTGAAGTCATAAAACACGAGTGTGGCATTGCAATGCTACGACTTAGGAAACCTCTTTCTTATTTTATTGAGAAATATGGTACTCCAACGTATGCTATCAGCAAGATGTACCTTTTGATGGAGAAGCAACGCAACCGTGGTCAAGATGGAGCCGGTATTGCTAGTATTAAACTAGACTTAGAACCGGGATTTCCATTTGTAGATAGAGCTCGGTCAGTGGAAGCAGATCCAATTAACGACATCTTCAAAAAGGTAGGCAAAAAACTAAACAAGATCAGCAAAGACAACACGAAGTACTTCGATGCTGACTACCTCAGACAAAACATCCCTTTTATGGGCGATGTATACATGGGACACCTTCGTTATGGTACTCATGGTAAAAATACAATTGCTCACTGTCACCCCTTCATGCGTAATAACAATTGGAGAAGCAGACAACTCATCATGGCCGGTAACTTTAACATGACAAATGTTGACGAGCTTTTCGACAAGCTTGTTCACCTTGGTCAGCATCCAAAAGAAAATGTGGATACTGTTACTGTGATGGAAAAAATCGGTCATTTTTTGGATTTAGAAGTACAAGATCTCTTCCAAAAAAACAACAACTCTGGTTTAACTAATATTGAAATTTCGAACAAAATTGAGGAAGAACTTGATCTATGCAAGGTACTAACTCGTTCGTGTAAGGATTTTGATGGTGGTTATGCTATCATGGGTCTAACTGGTTATGGCGGAAGTTTTGTAGCAAGAGATGTAAACGGCATTCGTCCAGCATACTACTATGCTGATGATGAAATTGTTGTTGTAGCATCAGAAAAAACGGCTATTAAAACCGCTTTTAATGCAGATTATGATCTAATCAAAGAAATTCAACCTGGTCATGCTTTAATTGTAAACAAAGATTCTTCTTACGAAGAGAAAGAATATTTAACGCCTCAAGAAAAGCTATCTTGTAGTTTTGAGCGTATCTATTTCTCTCGTGGAACTGATCCTGCAATTTACGAAGAGCGTAAAAAATTAGGTGAACTTCTTGTACCTAAAGTACTTAAAGCTTTAGACTACGACCTTGAAAATACTGTTTTCTCTTATATCCCTAACACTGCTGAAACAGCATTTTTAGGTATGATGGCAGGAATGGATAAATATCTTGTAAAGAAACGTCTAGAAGCTATTGAAAATGGCGTATCTGGAGAGGAGCTTGAAAAGATGATGACGTTCCGTCCAAGACAAGAAAAGCTTGTAATTAAAGACGTTAAAGCGCGTACATTTATTGCAGACGATACTATGCGTGACGACATGGTTGCTCACGTATATGATACGACTTACGAAGTAATTAAAAAGAAAGTTGATACTCTTGTAGTTATCGATGATTCTATCGTAAGAGGTACTACTCTAGAAAAATCTATCATTCAGATGTTAGATAGATTAGAACCAAAACGTATTATTGTTGTTTCTTCAGCACCTCAAATTAGATATCCTGATTGCTATGGTATCAATATGTCTAAGATGAAGGAGTTTGTTGCTTTTAGAGCAATGATCAAATTGGTGAAAAAAAGAAACATGGACGAGCTATTGGATGAAGTGTATTATCGTTCTAAATCAATTCTTCGTAAAGATGTAATTGATGAGAATTTAGTACAAACACTTTATGATCAATTCTCTGACGAGGAAATCAGTCAAGAAATTGCTGAAATCATAAAACTTGATCACATTAAAGCTGATGTAGAAGTAATCTATCAAACAGTAGATAACTTACACGAAGCCTGCCCTCATCACCTTGGAGATTGGTACTTCACAGGTAACTTCCCTACTCATGGAGGTATGAAGGTCGCAAATCAAGCATTTGTAAACTATATGGAAGGAAAAGAAATAAGAGCTTACTAGTAGTATTTTACTCTAATTGGTTATTTTTTCCAAAAATTAAGGCTTAGGTTAAAACAATTAACCTAAGCCTTTTATTTTTACAGTATGAGCACAACAATATTACTACCCAATATCAGATATATTTTAGGTTTTAAGAACCGAGAAGAACGTCTTATTCAAAGAACTTACAAAGATTTCTTTTTTCAAATTCAAGACGAATTGAAAATTACAGATCCTGTTCTTTTTCAGAAAGGGTATTGCAAGGCACTCACCACTTTGATTTTTAATGCAACTACTTTAACAGAAGACGATCATTTTCCGGATAAAATTCTAGAATACTTCCCTAAAGAAAAGGACAATTATATTGTTGAAGATGTTGAAATTAAGTTTAATGACAAAGATTTACTGCTACTACAGATGCATTATACAAATAAGCTATCCATAGAAGCTATATCAGCACGTTGTGAGCTTACCCCTAAGGATGCGACCAATAGAATACAGCAATTAACAGACATGTGGTCACAAGGACAAGATTTACCTCTTGAAGACTATCTAATGCAAATTGAAAAACGAAATATTTATAAAAGATTAGAAGCTAACCTTATCCCAATATCAAAGGATAGAAAAAGAAAGAGAGATACAAATAAAGTTGGTGCAATACAAAAGGTAGACCCAACATTCTGGGATAGAATAAAAGCTTTCTTCTCCTAATCAAAAACGGACTGTAAATTACTTTACAGTCCGTTTTTAGTATCATAAAGAATGTAGATAACTACTTCCCTTTATTTGTTGTTTCTTTTACATGGTCAGAAAGTTTCTGACACATTTTATGTATCTCAGAAGCCATTTTCTCATCACCTGTTGCAGTAAAGATATTTTGAGCAATACCTCCAATAGCATCAATGTAGAAAAATTTCATTTCCTCTACAGTCATTTCTTTACCCCATAAACCAATACGTAATGTTTCTTTACGCTCATGATCCCAGATGTTCAAATCAAATGCTTTAGTTTCTGACAAACCTACTTGGTCAGAATCGTCTGCCTTCCAAAAAATCTTTTCCGGAATACTTTTTTCATCAAGTTCAACTTTGATACGGATATTTGACTCTTTCATATATATTAAAATTTTTATCTTCTGCTTGATTGTAAATTCATGCAAAGTTGCATATTTTCAAGCATAAATTACAATTTTTAATAAGCTGTTTTTAAGATGTTACATAGATTTGTCCGTATGTCTTTCCAAGAAGACAAAATTGAAGATTTTAAGGAGATGTTTACTACTATTCAATCTACCATTGAAGCTTTTGAAGGGTGTCATTCTGTTATTCTCCTTCAAGATAAAGATGGCGTGAATAAATTTATGACATTTAGTATTTGGGACGATGAAGAAGCATTAAACAATTATAGGGGTTCTGATTTTTTTAAACAGACGTGGGTAAAAACAAAAAAAATGTTTAATGATAAGCCAGAAGCATTTTCGATGTATAAACCATAAAAGGTTATCCCACTTTATAATGTAGAATAACCTTTTAAATAGTTACTGATTTTCTAGAATCTAAGATATATAAATTACTCACCTAAGTATTCTGATCCAGCTTCAGGTGTTTCAAAAATTACAACTTTATAAAGTGCAGGTAGTTTTGCTTTTACTTTATTCCAAACCCATATAGAAATTACTTCAGATGTTGGATTCTCTAATCCTTCTACTTCATTTAAGAAGTTGTGATCTAATATTTTATAAATTGGATCAACTGCAGTATCAATTTCATGAAAATCAATTAACCATTCGTATGGCATAACTAATTCTCCATCAAAATGTAGTTCCATTTTCCAAGAATGACCATGGATTCTTCTACATGGGTGTCCTTCTGGCATATGAGGAAGAAAATGAGCTGCCTCAAAAGTATATGATTTAAAAATCTTCATAGTGTGATAAATTACAGGTTTAATAAAATCACGCGAAGATATACTATTTATTAAATTCTAATGGAGGATTTTAAACACCAATTCTTTAAGATTTTCGTCATCAGAAAGTGACGCACGAATACCTTTAGCCTTTAAATCAGCATCTTGTAGAGATTCAATTACATTTAAAACCTTTTCTCTTGGGTAATTATTTGCGGCAGATTTGTAATCTTTAATAAAATAAGGGTTAACACCCAATAGTTTTGACAACACTTGGTCTGCCTGACTATAATTTTCGTGCACTACTAACACCTTAGAGAAATATGAAAATAAAGTACCAACCACTACTACAAACGGATTACTTTTAGGATTCTCATTAAAATACATAACAATTCTGTTCGCTTTTAAGATATCCTTTTTGCCTAAAGCATTTTGCAATTCGAATACATTATATTCTCTACTTATTCCGATATGCTTTGCGATTAAAGCTTCAGATATTTCTGTATCGTTAGAATAGTTTAGCATTAACTTCTCTAGTTCGTTCGTAATACGAATGAGATCGTTACCTATATATTCAGCAATTAAATTAATTGCCCTATCCTTGATCTTATAATTTTTATCTTTACAGTACGATTTGATCCAACTAGGAATCTTGTTGTCGTACATCTTTTTAGTATCAAGAAGAACAGCATTCTTATCAATAGCTTTTTTTGCAGCACCTCTACCGTCTAACTTTTTATTTTTTAGAGCAATAACTAACACTGTTGTAGGAACAGGGTTTGCAGCATATTGAGCAAAAATTTCTTGACTTCCTTTTCTATTCAGATCAGGTAAATCTTGTCCTTCTTTTACGATAATTACTTGCCTCATTGCCATCATAGGAAATCGACGAGCACTCTCTAAAACTTGAGTTAACGTAGTATCTTTGCCATACAAAATTGTCTGGTTAAAACTTTTCTCCGCTTCTGTTAAAGCATTTTCTTCAATGTAAGAAGTAATTTTATCTATATAAAACGGTTCCTCACCTTGTAATACATACATAGGTGCGAACTTGTTTGCTTTCATGTCTGCTAATATAGATTCTGCAGTAAATGCCATAAAAAAGTTTATAATACGGTTCTAAAAATACAAGTGCAATTTAGATCATGTTTTTTAATAATAAAAAATCTATAAAGACTTATTCAGTAGGGAATGCTATTCCGTACTCAATTATAGATTGTTTAATTTCCGTGCCTACCTCATTGTAGCCATTTTTATAATCTGGATGGTACATAGACACTACATAAACCGTATCTACTCCGTTAGATTGCGTCTCCCAATCTACAACAGCATTATTAACTCCATCTTCCCATCTTGCTATCCATCTTTCTATACTATCTGCACTTACATTATAGATTGGATTCTCTTCACAAACGTCTTGTTCAAAAAATGGGTTAACAACTCTCTGTCCATTTCCAAGCGTAATTAATTCGCTGTTTTCATTATTTCCACAATATGGATTACCCGTTAGTGTAGCATCAGAAGATTTAGCTTGATAATATCTCTTTTTAGACAGCTTATACTCTTTATAAACTAACCCTATATCTTTTGCATAGACTGATACTAATTTCACTGATGAATTTGTAATATCATTCTCTTGATCCACTTCATTAATAACAGCTGTGGGTGAATATGTTTGGCTCCCAAAAACATAAACTCTTCCCACAGACGCTACTTCATATCTTAAATCAAACCCACTACTTGATGTGGCTCCTTGATTATTATAAGCATTCTGGTTCCATTTCATTCTATCTTCTAAAGGATTAACTATTTTGATATATGGAATACCATTTTCATATTTAATCACCTGTCCTTTTCTATACGCTAAAGCCCAAACAGAGTCTAATTCCCACTCCATAGATTCATCTAAACGTTTATATCTATCAAGTTTAAAATTCTGTCCACCAAAACCATCATCGTAAGGAGAAGAAATAAATTCTTTTAACTGAATTGAACTAATATTAACAACGCCATCTTTATCAGCATTCTGATCATCAAAATCAATAAATGTTGTATCTATCGTATACGTAATATACCAGCCCTCTTCTATTGGGTAATACATTGTACCTAAAGTATATTTTGGATCTTCTATTGTTGAGGTACAAGAACAAAAGATAAATGAGATTATATATATAAATAGGTTCTTTAGTGTCATAATATAGATTTACGTTTTGCATAGTAAATATATAAAAAAAAACCCTGCCGTTAAGCAGGGTTTAAAATACTTCTGATAAAAGTAATAAAGATTTTTCAATCCTGTGATTCATAACCGTTTAAACCAAACTAACACAACCCGTTATAACTAAGTGCTTTATAACAGCGGTTAAGCGTGTTTAATTGCTAAACCAGTAGTGTTATATTTTTGATCATTCACTTGACCCAAATTGATAACTCTAGACCTGCTATATTTGATTGGACAGTAAGTTAAGCCTTAAATAATTATCTTTAATTATGAGAAAAAAACAGCTTACGACAAGGAGTTTAAACAGATGGTTGTTAATCTTCATAAGACAGGTAAATCAATTCAAGAAGTGAGTAGAGAATTAAATTCTAATATGGTCACTCGTTAAATTAGAGAGGAAGAAAAATATGGAGAGAATAGTTTTCAAGGAAATGGCAAGCCTGTAATGACAGATCTTGAATACGAAAATGCACGTTTACGTAAAGCTTTAAAAGAAGCAGAAGAGGAACGTGAGATATTAAAAAAGGCTGTATATAAAGAATCAAAAGGAAGGTTTGGGAGTCCTAAAGTAACCAAAATATTAAATAATAATGGCTTTCATGTTTCTAGACCTAAAATAGCTAGGATGATGAAAAAAGAGGATTTAATAAGTATTATAAGTCGGAAATTTAAAGTTCAAACTACTTTATCAGATCATGATTTTAGAATATCTCCAAATCTTTTAGATCGAAATTTTAATCCACATTTACCATCAAAAGCGTGGGTATCTGATATCACTTATTTGTGGACTTCTAAAGGATGGACTTACCTGACAATCATTATGGATTTATTTGATAGACAAATTAAAGGTTGGTCCATATCAGATACAATGACTATGGATGAAACGGTAAACCGAGCATGGGAAATGTCTATATTAAATAGAAAACCATCTCATGGTTTAATCTTTCATTCTGATCGAAGTGTACAGTACTCTAGCAAGAGTTTTCTAAGAATACTTAGTAATCATAATGTAGTAAAGAGTATGTCTAGAAAGGATTTGAGATTAAGAGAAGAAAACGCAGTTTTGGGTACAAAACATACTGTAGCAGAACATTTCTTTAAGATTTTAAAATATGAATATACAAATCATGTTTTATTTCATGTGAAATTGAAAGTGGCAGAGTATATTGAAATTTGGTATAATAGAAAGAGACCTCATTCAAAATTGAGGTATGTCAGTCCCTATTTTTACTACAATTATAAAAAGTTTAAGGTGGCTTAATTATTTGTCCAATTTTTTATTGCAAATGCAAGATGGACGTTTTTTAGTAAAACGTCCCTACAACAGCATCGATTGCCAAAATAGTAAATGATTAAACTCCTACTGCATTACCCCAATTGAAAAATAAGACATCGAGCAACAACAAACGTCCTTGAAGAAAAAAGCGTAAAGAATTTAACGAAAGGCGCCGTAAAAAATGATTCAGTGTTTGAGGCTTTAGCCGAGTTTGAATCATTTAGGCAACTGAAGATCAATTTAGCTTTTAAATTCACAGACTAGCTTTTTTTGCTTCGTTTTTTCAGCAATGGAAAAAATGAAGAACAGATTTTTGTATCTTGCAAAATGATAAATTTAGGATAATTACAAAGTAAAATGTAACACCATAAATAGATACAATCATGCAAGACAAATATATTAACCCCTTTACAGATTACGGCTTCAAACGCCTTTTTGGACATGAGCCTAATAAAAATATACTTATCGATTTCTTAAATGAACTCCTAAAAGAACAAGAAGGAGAAATTAAAACACTCACCTACTTAAAAAATGAACATTTAGGATCTAGTGATGTAGATCGAAAAGCAATATTTGATCTTTATTGTGAAAATGATAAAGGAGAGAAATTTATTGTTGAATTACAAAAAACGAAACAAAATTTCTTTAAAGATAGAACACTCTATTATTCAACCTTCCCTATTGTAGAACAAGCTAAAAGGTCCAACTGGAACTATGAATTAAAAGCTGTTTACACCATTGGCATATTAGATTTTGTATTTGATGAAGATAAAGAAAACAAAGAAAAATACAGATACGATGTAAAGCTTACAGATATAGATACAAATAAAGTATTCTATGATAAGCTCACATTTATATACCTAGAAATGCCTAAATTCAATAAAGACATTACTGAACTTAAAAACAGATATGAAAAATGGCTTTACGTTATTAGAAACCTTAATAAACTAGACCGAATCCCAGTAGAACTACAGGAAAAAATATTTGAACAATTCTTTCAAACGGCCGAAATTTCAAAAATGACAAAACAAGAGCTCCTCTCCTACGAAGACAGTTTAAAATATTACAGAGACCTAAAAAATTCCCTAGATACTGCAAAAGGTGAAGGAATTGAGATAGGTAGAGAGATTGGAAAAGAAGAAGGTATTGAAATTGGCGAGTACAACAATGCCATTAAAGCTGCAAAAAAAATGCTCTCTGATGGATTATCAATTAAAATAGTCTCTAAATATTCTGGGTTATCTATTGAAGATGTGAAAAAATTACAATTGTAATTCAACATCCAACAAAGACCAAGATTTACAGGATTAAAGGATGGAGAAGATTTTACTATCGATTTCCAAAGTAAATTATGATAAAACACCAACTACAGCATTTCAATTGAGATGGACGTTTTTTAGTAAAACGTCCCTACAAGCAGCATCGATTTCCAAAATAATATCCAATTAAAACCAACCACATCACCCAATTTGAAAAACAAAACAACGAGCACCAACAAACGGTCTTGAAGACAAAAGCGTTAAGAATTTAACGAAAGGCGCCGTAAAAAATGATTCTGTGTTTGAGCGAAGCGAGTTTAGAATCATTTAGGCAACTGAAAAGAAATTTAGCTTTTGGATTCACAGCCTAGATTTTTTTGCTTCGTTTTTTCAGCAATGGAAAAAATGAAGAACAACCACGTGTTGAAAAGCAAGCAAGCCATTAACATCAAATCAATTTCCTTCCTCAGTTAAAACCATGAGAAATGATAGGTATTGATTTCCAAAGTAAATTATGATAAAACACCAACTACAGCATTTCAATTGAGATGGACGTTTTTTAGTAAAACGTCCCTACAAACAGCATCGATTTCCAAAATAGAATCCAATTAAAACCAACCACATCACCCAATTTGAAAAACAAAACAACGAGCACCAACAAACGGTCTTGAAGACAAAAGCGTTAAGAATTTAACGAAAGGCGCCGTAAAAAATGATTCTATGTTTGAGCAAAGCGAGTTTAGAATCATTTAGGCAACTGAAGAGAAATTTAGCTTTTGGATTCACAGCCTAGATTTTTTTGCTTCGTTTTTTCAGCAATGGAAAAAATGAAGAACCCAACGGTTGAAACCATGGGCTGATAATAAAGCATCATCGCCAAGAAAATTGATACAAAGACTAAGGGCATAACACTTGTTAAAAGTATACTTATTTCTTTGAAATATTAAAATCATTAATAAGAACTTCAATTTCTTTCTTAAGAATAGGCAGATGCTTTATTAAAACAGACCAAATCATTTCATCTGAAATATTATCATAAGCATGAATAACTTGATTTCTCAAGCCAATTACTGATTTAGCACTTGTTATTTGATCTTGAATTAAAGGAGTTGATTTTATAATCCGATTCATTGCTTCACCAATAATTTCCAAATCTCGTTCAATTGCTCTTTTTAACATTATATTTTCACGATAAACAAAAAAATCTTTAGGTATGTCTGAAAAATAAGATTCAATTTCTTCTATTGCAATCTTTATATCAAACAACCATTTTAATGTTTTGTTATCCATAAATGAGCTCTTTTTGTTTATTAATAGAGTTTATGAAAATTGGATTACGAAGAGATTGCTCTTCAACGAGATCAATTCGTCTATTAAAAAGTAATTTCAAATTTTCTTTTAAAGCCATATAATTTTCAAAATAACTAGATAGCTCACCCCTCTTAAACCTCACCAAAAAATCAATATCACTATCCTTTTTTAGAGAACCTGTTACTGCAGATCCAAAGAGAAATAATTTTTCAACATTATATTTCTCACACAAGTTTTGTATTCGAATACTATGAATTTCGTTAATTATATTCATAATGCAAAGATAAGAAATTTCGCCCTAATATATAACCCTTCTAAAACCCACGGTTGAAACCATGGGCTGATGATATAACATCGATTTCCAAAGTAAATTATGATAAAACACCTACTACAGCATCCCAATTGAGATGGACGTTTTTTAGTAAAACGTCCCTACAACAGCATCGATTTCCAAAATAGAATCCAATTAAAACCAACCACATCACCCAATTTGAAAAACAAAATAACGAGCACCAACAAACGGCCTTGAAGAAAAAAGCATCAAAAATTTAACGAAAGGCGCCTTAAAAAATGATTCTCTGTCTGAGCGAAGCGAGTTTAGAATCATTTAGGCAACTGAAGGAAAATTTAGCTTTTGGCTTCACAGCCTAGCTTTTTTGCTTCGTTTTTTCAGCAATGGAAAAAATGAAGAACAACCAAATTAAAAAGCAACCACCCCATTAAAACACCCCTAATAAAAATTTCGAGTAAAAAAAATACTCACAACCTTGCAAAACAAAAAAAAACCACACAAATTTACGCTCGTTACGAAATAGAGGTCATACAAAAAGAAAAAAATGTGTGACTGACGTGGCGAAGCCATGCCCGGTATGAACTAAATAATAAATAAAACAAAGGAACAAACTACTCTTAATCACTTGTTAGACGCACTAATAACTTCAAAAACCCGCCTTAAATTACTCCTTAAGTTTTTTATCAATCCTACAAACACATCTTACCTTAGAGGATTAGCAACTGAATTTTCAGAGTCTACCAATTCGGTACGAGTGGAGCTGAACCGTTTAGAGAAAGCTGACATGCTGATGTCTTTTGTAGAAGGAAATAAAAAACTTTTCAAGGCCAACACCAAGCACCCTTTATATACAGACATACAAACCATTGTATTAAAATATGTAGGTATTGATGCTATAATTGAAAAGGTATTAAACAACCTTGGTGAGGTACAACAAGTATTTTTAGTAGGCGATCTAGCCAATGGCACCAATAACAAAACCATTGAGTTATTGATTGTAGGCGAAGTAAATGAAGAGTATCTGCAGTCGACCATCCATAAAGTAGAGAATACAATAAAGCGTTCAATATGCTATACCATAGAAAGTATTCCACTATTTAATGAACATTCTTTGCCTGTCCCCTCATTAAAAATTTGGGAAGATACAAATGCAAACTAACAAACAAGCAGAACAATGGATGGCGATCTACACGAAACCTCGTGCAGAAAAAAAAGTAGCAGAGCGCCTCGCTGATAGAGGTTATGAAGTCTACTGCCCTACTTACACCACTCTTCGCCAATGGAGCGACCGAAAAAAAAAGGTAACGCTTCCCGCAATTCCCTCTTATGTATTTATTAGAATTCAAGAAAACCTTCGTTGGGAGGTCTTGAAAGATACTGCTGCCTTAAACTTCGTATTTTGGCAAGGAAAACCAGCTGTTCTTAGAGACGAACACATAGAAGCGTTTCGACGTTTTATGGGTGAGCTTTCTGATACAAGTACAGTAAACATGGCTGACCTCACTTCTGGCGACCGTGTACTCATTAAAAAAGGAAACTTTGATGGTACTGAAGCCAATATTTTAAAGATAAATAAAAAAGACATCACCCTACTTCTACCCGAATTGGGTATTAAGTTGGTATGTCAACATGAAGATATAGATACACTCAATCAATAGCCCAGGACTTAAGTCCTGGGCTATTGATGAAGGAGGATTAAAATGATCTTAAAATGGCAAAAAGTAAAAATAATAGCTTAGAGGAAATAAAATATTTATTGAGCACAAAAGCCAATCGAGATAATTTAAATGCTTCCTTAGAAGAAATAGAGAAAGGAAAATCTACTACATCTGCTAACATTAATGCTCTTTTTAATGATTTGGGTATATAGATCCAAAGATGCTAATACTTTTAAGTAGGTATCCTGCAAGTTTCATTACTAATTCTCTATCAACGATATAACAAACACCTTTGAAAAACAAAGGTTTCAATTTACAACAAACGGCCTCGAATGCAAAAGCGTTAAAAATTTATTGAAAAGAAAGCGAATAGAACAATTCACTGTTTGAGGCTTTAGCCGAGTTTGAATTGTTCCGCTTGAATGAAAATAAATTTAGCTTTTGAATTCCAAGCCTAGATTTTTTTGCTTCGTTTTTTCAGCAATGGAAAAAATGAAGAAAACTACCATGCAAAAAATATTACTCGTTTTCGGAACCCGACCAGAAGCCATAAAAATGGCTCCTCTAGTCAAAGAATTTCAAAAAGATCAAGAAAATTTCGACACAAAGGTTTGTGTAACCGCTCAACACCGCGAAATGCTTGACCAAGTATTAAATTTCTATGAAATTACCCCAGATTACGATTTGGATTTAATGAAACCCAATCAAAATCTATTTACACTTACTGCCGACATTATTACGGGTATGAAACCCATATTAGATGAATTTCAACCAAATCATGTTTTTGTACATGGTGACACCACTACAACAATGGCAACTAGTTTAGCTGCATTTTATAGTGGAGCTAAGGTAAGTCATATTGAAGCAGGGTTAAGAACGTACAATAAGCTTTCTCCTTTCCCTGAAGAAATCAATAGACAAATTACTGGACGTATTGCGGATTATAATTTTGCCCCTACTAAAACATCAGAGGAGAATTTATTGTCTGAAAAGACACCTGCAGAAAATATATTGGTAACAGGTAATACCGTAATTGATGCCCTTTACTTTAGCGTAGAGAAAGTAAATCAATTAGAAAACCATCCTGAAATAGAAAAATTAAAAAACTTAGTAGATACTTCTAAAGACCTTGTACTTGTTACAGGACACCGTAGAGAAAATCACGGACAAGGTTTCTTAAATATTTGCCAAGCATTAAAAAATATAGCTGAGCAGTCGGATGCACAGATCATCTACCCTGTTCACTTAAACCCAAATGTACAAAAACCAGTCTATGAGATACTATCTGACGTAGACAATGTACATTTAATAGATCCACTCTCCTATCCTTCATTTGTATGGTTAATGGACAAGGCAAAACTAATTGTAACCGACAGTGGTGGTGTTCAAGAAGAAGCCCCTTCTCTAGGTAAACCTGTATTAGTAATGCGAGATACCACAGAAAGACCTGAAGCAGTAGATGCCGGCACAGTAATTCTTGTAGGTACAAACACAGAAAAAATCACTCAAGAAGGACTAGACCTCCTAACAAATGAAGAACGTTACAAACAAATGAGCCAATTACATAATCCTTACGGAGATGGTAAAGCGAGTGAAAGAGTTGTAAACTTCATGAGAGACCTAGAAGTAGTTCCTCAGTAAGATATTCTAATATCAATCATAAGGCCAGGTTTAAGTCCTAGGCTTATGATGATGGAACAACAAAAGTCTCAGTTTACAACAAACGGCCTTGAAGACAAAAGCGTTAAAAATGTATCGAAAGGCGCCGTAAAAAATGATTCTCTGTTTGAGCAAAGCGAGTTTAGAATCATTTAGGCAACTGAAGAGATATTTAGCTTTTGAATTCCAAGCCTAGCTTTTTTTGCTTCGTTTTTTCAGCAATGGAAAAAATGAAGAAGAATCACGATTGAAAAACAAAAGCATTCAATTATTTCATACTAATTATGAAAAGAATGTTTCTAAAATAAAAAAAATGAAAGTAACAGTAGTCGGCCTAGGATACATCGGCCTCCCCACCGCAGCACTCATTACACAAAATAAAGTAGCCGTACATGGCGTCGACATCAATCAAAAGGTAGTAGACACCATTAACGCAGGAAAAATACATATTGTAGAACCAGAATTAGATACCGCTGTTGCTAATGCAGTAAAAAAAGGCTATTTAAAAGCAGGCACTACACCAATAGTAGGAGATGTTTACCTTATTGTAGTTCCTACTCCGTTTAAAGATAAAAACGAACCTGATATTTCATTTGTAGAGGCTGCAACAAAAGCGGTATTGCCTTTATTAAAAGAAGGTGATTTATATATTATTGAATCTACCTCTCCTGTAGGTACTACAGAAAAGATGGCCAATCTTATCTATTCTGAAAGGGCTGAATTAAAAGACAAATTACATATTGCGTACTGTCCTGAACGTGTATTACCAGGTAATGTAATGTACGAGTTAGTACATAACGATAGAGTAATTGGTGGTGTTGATGAGGTCTCTACTCAAAAAGCCATCGACTTTTATGCTAATTTTGTCAAAGGACAATTACATCCTACGAATGCACGTACAGCTGAGATGTGTAAGTTGGTAGAAAACTCATCTAGAGATGTACAAATTGCTTTTGCCAACGAGTTGTCTTTAATCTGTGACAAGGCAGATATCAATGTTTGGGAATTGATTGAATTGGCCAACAAACACCCTCGTGTGAATATTTTACAACCGGGTTGTGGTGTTGGAGGACACTGTATCGCAGTAGACCCTTACTTTATAGTAGCTGATTACCCTATGGAATCTCAAATTATTGGTAAAGCAAGAGAAATCAATAACTATAAAGCTTTCTGGTGTGCAGAAAAAATCAAAACAGCCAAACTAGAATTTGAATTAAAACATGGTCGTAAACCATCTGTTGCTTTAATGGGGTTAGCATTCAAGCCCAATATTGATGACTTACGTGAAGCTCCCGCTAAATATATCGCTCAAAAAGTATTACAAGATGCCAATCAAGAGGTACATTATATTGTGGAACCTAACGTTGAAGAACATCCAGTTTATAAATTAACAGATTATAAAGTTGCTGCTGAACAAGCAGACATTATTGCTTACTTGGTCGCTCATGATGAATTTAAAAATTTAGTTGTGAATAGTGAAGCAACTGTTTTAGATTTTTGTGGGATTAAAAAATAAGTAAAGATGGATATTAAGACTAAAAAATTAGGTATCATCGGCTTAGGTTATGTAGGCTTACCTCTAGCAGTTGAGTTCGGTAAAAATGGTTACGAAGTAATTGGCTTTGATATTAACCAACCTAGAATCCAAGAATTACAAAAAAATATAGATGCAACTTTAGAGGTTACAACGGAGGAGATGAAAGAAGCTACAGGCTTATCTTACTCTTATAACCTTGATAACATAAAAGATTGTGACATATACATTGTTACTGTCCCCACTCCAATAGATCAATATAAAACACCAGACCTTACGCCGCTTAAAAAAGCAAGTGAGACAGTTGGTAAAGTAATTTCAAAAGGAAACATTGTTATTTACGAATCTACAGTATACCCTGGATGTACGGAAGAAGAATGTATTCCAGTGGTAGAAAAGACGGCAAATTTAAAATTCAATACAGATTTCTTTGCAGGTTACTCTCCAGAAAGAATTAACCCAGGAGACCATGTACATAGAGTACATAACATCATGAAAGTCACTTCTGGTTCTACGCCCGAAATTGCTGATATAGTAGATAGTTTATACGCTTCTATTGTAACGGTTGGAACACATAAAGCCTCTTGTTTAAAAGTGGCAGAAGCAGCGAAAGTAATTGAGAACTCTCAACGTGATTTGAATATTGCTTTTGTAAACGAATTATCAAAGATATTTGATAAGGTAGGTATTGATACTTTAGAGGTATTAGAAGCTGCGGGTACAAAGTGGAATTTCCTTCCTTTTCGTCCCGGTTTAGTAGGCGGACACTGTATTGGTGTTGACCCTTATTACCTTACATATAAATCTGAAGCATTAGGCTATCATCCTGAAGTAATCTTAGCGGGTAGACGAATTAACGACAGCATGGGACCTCATGTAGCAAATCAAGTCATTAAATTGATGCTTAAAGAAGGACATTCTATTAAAAAGAATAAAGTATTAGTATTAGGTATCACATTTAAAGAAGATTGTCCTGATATTAGAAATTCTAGAGTAATTGATGTTATTCAAGAATTTCAAGAATTTGGTGTCGATTTAGATGTTTATGATCCTTACGCTTCTAAAGAAGAGGTAAAAGAAGAATATGGAATTGATTTAATAGACTCTATTTCTTCTGAGTATAGTGCCATTGTATTAACGGTTTCACATGCTGAATTCAAAAATTTAGATTGGGCTGCTCTTAAAACACCATCTACAATTATTTATGATGTAAAAA
The DNA here is from genome assembly GCF_003970675.1 of Flammeovirga pectinis. GTDB lineage: Bacteria > Bacteroidota > Bacteroidia > Cytophagales > Flammeovirgaceae > Flammeovirga > Flammeovirga pectinis. The sequence continues at coordinate 1,156,708 of NZ_CP034562.1, read as the reverse complement.
GCGTATTACCAAAAGAACTTATTTCTGATAGATTGTAATTTATGTATTCTATAAAACTAAGAAACAATACAACTTTCACTGCCTCAGATAATGAGACTATTTTCGAGGCAGCAAAAAAGAACAATATTCATCTTGAACATAGTTGTTTAAAAGCAAGATGTAGTGCTTGTAAAGTAAAAGTTGTAGATGGAGAAACTGAAGTTATTGAGAATGATTTAATACTTTCTAATAACGAGCGAAAAGAAGGATATATTTTATCATGTAATACTAAAGCACTTTCTGATGTTATTTTAGATATTGAAGATTTAGGCAACATAGAATTATTTGAATCTAAAATAGTTCCTGCTAAAATTAATGCTATTGATAAGTTGACTGATGATGTTATTCAAGTTGAATTACGTTTACCTCCTACTGTAAATTTCAAATTTAACCCAGGACAATATATCAATTTAATAAAAGGAACTACTAAAAGAAGTTATTCAATTGCAGAAGTACGAACTGATAAAACACTAGTTTTTTATATTAAGAATTATGAAAGTGGAGTCATGAGTAAATACTGGTTTAATGAGGCTAAACCAAATGATTTATTAAGAATGGAAGGACCATTAGGCACTTTTTTCTACAGACCTAAAGAGAATATAGAAAATATCATATTCTTAGGTACAGGTACTGGTATTGCTCCAATTAATGCAATACTTCAAAATTTTGATCAAAATCCACAACTGATAGAAGGTAAAAACATTATCATCTACTTTGGTGCTAGGTTTGAAAAAGATCTATTTTGGACAAATTCTTTCAAAAACATAAATATTAAATTTATACCTGTTCTATCTAAGCCTTGTGCTAGTTGGAAAGGAGAAAGCGGTTATATACAAGATTTACTAATAAAAGATCAATATAATTTAGTATTTTCACAAGTTTTTGCATGTGGTTCTGACCAAATGATTAAAAGTGCAAAACAACTTTTAATACAACATCAACTTGATGAAATGAACTTCTATTCAGATGCCTTTATTTGTTCTAACTAATACTCAATAAAAAATCAATACAATGAAAGCTGTTATTCTTGCAGGTGGTCTTGGTACTCGACTAAGTGAAGAGACCGTTACCAAGCCTAAACCAATGGTAGAGATTGGTGGAAAACCAATTCTTTGGCACATTATGAAAATATATTCAAAATATGGTATTAATGATTTTATCATTTGCTGTGGCTATAAAGGGTATATTATAAAAGAATATTTTGCGAATTACTTTAATCACCAGTCTGATCTTACTTTTAACATGAAAGACAATGAAATAATTGTTCATGAAAAGAGAGCAGAACCTTGGACAGTAACATTGGTGGATACAGGTGATAATTCTCTTACAGGCGGACGTTTAAAGAGAGTAGAACAATACATTAAAGATGAAGAAGCATTTTGTTTTACCTATGGTGATGGTGTCGCTGATATTAACATACAAGAATTAATAGATTTCCATACCTCCCATGGTAAACAAGCAACATTAACAGCTACATTTCCTCCCGGACGTTTTGGAGCATTAGATATTCAAAATAATGAAGTAAAGCAATTTCAAGAAAAGCCAAGAGGAGATGGTGCTCTAATTAATGGTGGGTTCTTTGTTTTATCTCCAAAAGTATTAGATAGAATTGAAGGGGATTTAACCACTTGGGAGCAGGAGCCTCTTAAAAGTTTGGCTGCAGATGCAGAATTAATGGCTTTCAAACATGAAGGTTTCTGGCAACCAATGGATACATTAAGGGATAAGATGCATTTAGAAGAATTGTGGGAAACTAAAAAAGCACCTTGGAAATTATGGGATTAATAAAAGGACAAGTGAATCCAGAATTTTGGAAAGGAAAAAAAGTCTTCTTAACTGGGCATACAGGTTTTAAAGGAAGTTGGTTAGCATTGTGGCTTCAATCTTTGGGAGCTGTGTTAAAAGGATATGCTTTAGAAGAGAATACGGCTCCAGCATTATTTTCAACAGCAAATGTTGCTGATAATATAGAGTCTGAAATTGGTGATATTAGAAAGCTTGAGCAATTAAAAGAGAGTATGGTTTCTTTTAATCCTGAAGTTTTAATTCATATGGCTGCTCAACCTTTAGTTCGTTTATCTTACAAAGACCCTGTTGACACCTATTCTTCTAATGTAATGGGTACTGTAAATGTACTTGAGTCTGCAAGATATTGCTCGAACCTTAAGTCTATTGTTTCAGTGACGACTGATAAGTGTTACGAAAACAAAGAATGGGCTTGGGGTTACAGAGAAAATGAACCTATGGGTGGTCACGATCCTTACAGTAGTAGCAAAGGGTGTGCAGAGTTGATAACATCTTCATTTAGAAGGTCATTTTTCTCTACGTCGGAAACCGCCAATGTTGCATCTGCTAGAGCTGGTAATGTAATAGGTGGTGGCGATTGGGCAGATGATCGTTTAATCCCAGACATACTTACTGCTTTTGAGAATAAAGAACCTGTAATTGTTCGTAACCCATTATCTACTCGACCATGGCAGCATGTTTTAGAACCTCTTTCAGGATACTTAGTCTTAGCTGAGCAACTTTATGAAGATAATACCCTTGCTGAAGGCTGGAATTTTGGTCCTTTAGATGAGGATTGTAAATCTGTAGAGTGGATATTAAACAAAATGGTTAAACTTTGGGGAGAAGGAGCCTCATGGGAGTTAGATAAAAATAGTAACCCTCATGAAGCAGGTTTTTTAAAACTGGATTGTTCTAAAGCAAAGAATAGCTTAAAATGGGAACCAAAATGGAGATTAGAACAAACATTATCTTCAATAAATCATTGGCAACATGCTTTTAAAGCGGGCGCTAACATGCAAGAACAATGTCTTTTAGAAATTAAAAAATATCAGAATCAATACTAATGGAATCTAATAAAGCACAAGAATTACGCAAACAAATTAAGGGTTTGGTAGAGCAATATGCTCTAGAAAAATATACGCCTGTAGCTTTTGAAGGTGGAAATACAATCATCCCTCCTGCAGGTAAAGTAATTGGGAAAGAAGAGCTCCAAAATATGGTAGATGCTTCTTTAGATGGTTGGTTAACGACAGGACGTTTCAATCAATTGTTTGAAAAAAAATTAGCTGAATTTTTAGGAGTAAAATACTGTTTATCTGTCAATTCTGGTTCATCCGCTAATTTAGTTGCATTTAGTGCTTTAACTTCTCCAAAATTAGGAGATCGTGCAATTAAAAAGGGAGATGAAGTAATTGGTGTAGCAGCAGGTTTTCCGACAACAGTAAACCCAATTGTTCAATTTGGAGCTATTCCTGTTTTTGTAGATGTGGATATTAAAACACATAATATTGATGCCGACTTAATTGAAGCGGCTATTACTCCAAAGACAAAAGCGATTATGCTAGCGCACACTTTAGGGAATCCCTTCAACCTGGGTAAAATCCGTGAGTTATGTGATAAATATAACCTCTGGTTAGTTGAAGATTGTTGTGATGCTTTAGGTGCTACATATAACGATCAATTGGTAGGTACATTCGGAGATATAGCTACATTAAGCTTCTACCCTGCACACCATATTACAATGGGTGAAGGTGGTGCTGTATTTACCAATAACCCTGAGTTAAAATTAATTGCTGAATCGTTCAGAGATTGGGGCAGAGATTGCTATTGTGCTCCAGGATGCGATAACACATGTGGTTGCCGATTTGAACAACAGCATGGAAATTTGCCTTTTGGTTATGACCATAAGTATGTATATTCTCATACGGGTTACAACTTAAAAATCACTGACATGCAAGCGGCATGTGGTTTAGCTCAATTGGATAGAGTGGAAGAATTCATTCAAAAAAGAAGAGAGAATTTTGACTACCTAAAGAATAGGCTTTCTACATTAGGAGACTTTCTACAACTTACTGAAGCAACAGAAAATAGTAACCCTTCTTGGTTTGGTTTTGCTATAACGTTAAAAAAATCATCTGGTGTCAACCGTGTTGATTTATTACGTTTCTTAGATAGTCATAAAATAGGTTCTAGATTACTTTTCGCTGGTAATTTAACAAAACAACCTTATTTTAAAGATATTGACTATCGTGTAGTGGGAGAACTAAAAAATACGGATGAAACAATGAATAATACATTTTGGATTGGTCTTTTCCCTGCATTAGGCACAGAACATTTTGAATTTGTTGCAGAAAAATTGGAAGAGTTTTTTGGTCTAAATTTCTAAGCATGTCAAATACAGCGATAATAACTGGAGGCTCGGGTTTTGTTGGATCAAACTTGGCTAGATTTCTTCTTCAGAAAGGATGGAATATACATCTAATTTTAAGAAAATCTTCGAATACAACTAACATCGAAGATATCATAGATAAGATATCAATATTCTATCATGACAATAATATTTCAGCATTAATCGAATATTTTCAAACAACAAATTCTGACGTAGTATATCATCTAGCCTCTTATATTAAAACTGAACATGAACCTTCAGATATTATCAAGCTTATTAATAGTAATGTACTATTTTCAACTGAAATTTTAGAAGCGTGTTCTAAAGCTTCTATAAAGTACTTCATTAATACTGGTACTTATTGGCAATATTATCAAAGTGATGAATATAATCCTGTAGATTTATACGCTTCAACTAAGGAAGCTTTTGAAAAAATAATCAAATATTATGTTGAAGCAGAAGGTTTGAAAGTCATGACTCTAAAGCTTTATGATACTTATGGAGAAAATGACACTCGGCCTAAATTAATTAATTTACTTCACAAATTTGCAGATGAAGGTAAAGTATTAGACATGTCAGCTGGTGAACAAAAGCTATATCTAACTCATATTTCAGATATTTGCGAAGCTTATCATCAAGCATATCTAAATATACAGTCTATAGAAAGTCATTTAACTTCTTATGCTATTAGATCTGAGAAGTCATATTCATTAAAAGAGATTATTCAAACTTTTGAAATATTAACTAATAAAAAAGTTAATATTAATTGGGGTTCTAGGTTGTATCGAAAAAGAGAAGTCATGAAACCAAACAATACAATTACCATATTAAAAAATTGGAATCCCAAAATTAGTCTTAAGAATGGTTTAAAGAGATATTAACATTTAATGAATTCTATTAAGTTTTTAAGTTATGTATAATGATGGACTCTCAATTGTTATTCCAAGTTATAATAGGAAAGAACAATTGATAAAAGTTTTAGACAGTATTTTTTCACAAGACATTACAACACTCTATGAAGTTGTAGTAATAGACAATTGCTCAGATTACAACATCTCTGAATTTTATACTCATGAAAAATTAAGAATAATTAGAAATAATATCAATGTTGGTATGTCTACCAACATTGTAAATCCATTTTTACATTGTAAAACAAAATGGATGTGGATATTATCAGATGATGATATTACACTTAATAATTCAATTAACATTATTAATAATAAAATTAAAGATCAACCTAATAATTGTGCATTTAAATTTTCAACTGAAGGAACTTCAACAACAGGTTTAGAGAAAGATTTAAGTATTAAATCACTTCAAGAATTGATAAATTATTATAAATTTGACAAAAAAATCAGGAGGGGAAACTTAGTCTTTATTTCTAATAATGTATTAAATCTAGAGACGTTATATCCTTATTTGGGTAAAGCATTTGAATATTCATATACCTTTATTGGCCATTTAATTCCAATTTTTTATGCTTTAGATGAAAAACAATTAATGACTTTTAGTAGTCAAAAAATTGTAAAATACATAGATCCAGGAGATAATTTCTGGTCCTTTGAAAAAGTTGGTTTAGGTCTTACAACTTTATCACACATAAACTTCGATTTAAATAAAGAAGAATATAAAAAATTTTTAGATGTTGTATTCCCAATAACATATGATCGATTATTTAAATACTATTTCAAAAAAAGAAATAAAAAAGGATTTAGAAATTATAAAATGACTTATCACACTATATACTTCCAAAATTTGAATACCATAGAGAAAATTAAATATTATTTTTATTCAATAATTTTATATTTAAATGAAAAAAGAAAATAGTTTCTCGAAAAAAATTATCGAACAAATTGGAATAAATGTAATTGTTAAAGGTTTTTCAATAATTTTATCATTTTTCTTCATACCTCTATCTATAAGTTATTTAGGGAGTGAGAATTATGGCATTTGGTTAACTCTTTTTTCTTTTTTATCATTTTTTACTTTTTTTGATTTTGGGATTGGGCATGGTTTAAGAAATAACCTTACTACTGCATTATCAAAAAACAAAATTATTCTTGCAAAAGAATATGTAAGTACAACTTATATAACACTTTTAGTTATTAGTATATGCTTATCCAGCATTTTTATTTTATTTTTTAATTTAATTGATTGGCAGAGTATTTTTAAGTTCAACTCAGTTGAGTCTCAAAACTTTATTCTAATTATCAAAATTATTTATATATGCTTCTTCTTTAATTTAACATTCAAGTGCATTGATATAATTTCATATTCTAATCATAAATCATCATTCCCAGGAATTTTAATCTTCATAAATAGTTTATGTTCATTTACAATAATATATATACTTAATAATTTAGAATCTAATTCAATAGTATATTATGGATACACAATTGCATTTACCCAAATAATGACATATGTAATAGCTAATATTTTTCTATTTCGCTTTAAATTCAACACTATTAAACCAAACTTTAAAAGTTTTAAGAAAAAACACTTAAAAAAAATATTTGGTTTAGGTATGAATTTCTTCTTAATACAAATCTGTGCTGTAATTCTATTTTCATCTGATAACTTAATTATTACTCAAATATTTAGTCCAGACCAAGTAACTGTATATAATATACCTTACAAATTTTTTGGCATCTTTAAAGTGGGTACAAGTCTGATTTTAATTCCACTCTGGTCTGCTTTCACAACTGCAATAACAAAAAATGATATTATTTGGATAAAGAATACAATAAATAAATCATTAATTTTTGTTACTCTTATCTCAGTAATAGTTCTAATATCAATGTTTTTTGCAAATGAGATCTTTGCTCTTTGGATTGGAAATAACATTACTATACCTAATGAACTTAATATAATAATGGGAATATATATAATATGTACAATGTACTTACAGGTATTTTCAATGTTTTTAAATGGATCTAGTAAAATTAAAATACAATTATATTCAGGTACACTTTCTGCAATTATAAACATTCCTTTATCTATTTATTTTGCTAAGAGATTAAATTTTGGTTTGTCAGGGGTTATTATGGCAACACTTGCTACTAATATACTATCTCTCATACTTTTTGTTATACAATACACTAAGATAATTAATAATAAAGCAACAGGTATTTGGAATAAATAAAATGATAAAAATAATAACTTATATACGTATAATACTCAACTTGATTAATAAATTCACCTCTAATATTTTTAATAGGATTACTTTATATGAACAGCTTGTCAAAATAGAACCTAATTATAGAATCAAAGGTAAAATAAAGATTATTAATAATGGCTCTATAAAAATTGGCGATTCTTTTAGAGCTAATTCTGGTGTAAATTTCAACCCTATTGGCGGTGATATTGTATTAAGGTTAATATCAAAAAAGGATAGTGTTTTAATTATTGGAAATAATGTAGGCATTTCAAATTCAACTATTTTCTGTAGTAAGAAAATTTTAATTGGAAATAATGTATTAATAGGTGGAGGTTGTAAATTTTGGGATACCGATTTTCATTCATTGGATGTTGAAACTAGAAATTCAGACGATGATTATTTTAAAGCAGCAAAAAAAGAAATAATTATAAACGATAATGTTTTCATAGGTTCAAATTCAATAATCCTCAAAGGTGTAACCATAGGTAAAAACTCAATAATTGCAGCTGGAAGTATTGTTTCTAAAAATATTCCTGCTAATGAAATTTGGGGAGGGAATCCATGTAAGTTTATTAGAAATTTATGAATCAAATTCTACAAATAGTTTCAATTTTAATTTTATTAAGTTTAACTTTTAAATTAAAAAGACTCCAATTAATATATATTGCTGTACTAATATCAACACATTTTTTTGGTGTATTAGAAAAACAAGATTTATTAGTTAATGGAAAATATAATTTTATTAATTATATCTCGCAGATATTTATAATTATTGCATTGACTAAAAATTATATCTTATTTGATTTAAAAAAAAAATTCAACAACAATTTTACTAATGTTTTCATTTTATACTTTTTATTTTTTGGCATACAAATTTTATCTTTTATTTTAACATTGTCTGGTGGCTTTTCTTTTACACAAAGTTTAATGCCATTTCTTGATTTTGTAACATATATATATATATTCCCACTATTCATTTTATTTAAAAAAACTGAAAAACAAGAGGTTTTATTTTTTTTGAAATTAATAATAGTATTATCGATTTTTAATACAGGTATCTTTATTCTTAATTATCTACACTTTTTGAATTTTTACACATCTTCTAAAAGTATGATAATTGGAAATAATATTGAAAGATCTTTAGAAGGATTTCCCTTTTTCTTCAAATTTTTATTTCCAATACTTTATATAAATTTTAGGAGGAGAATAAATCTTCAAAATTTTATATTATTTGCAATATCGATAATATCAATAATACTAACTTATACCCGATCAATAATAATTTCATACTTTATTGTGATACTAGTTTTTGAATTAATATCACGAAAAAACAAAGTAAATATAACACACAAATTAAAGTTTTTAATATTCATTCTATTAGGATTTGTTTTTCTAACAACGTTTTTCAATAAAAACATTAATGTTGTTATTGAACGGTTTTCAGAAGGTACTTCGATCAATAATATTCAAAATTTAAATTCAAGAAGTGAAGTAACTATTGATAGAATAACTCTTACTCTTAAAGAAAATCCATTATTTGGGATTGGCTATATTAGTAATAATGAAGCTTATAAAATTCCATTAAAGACTGATACATTTAGAGTAATTCACCCTGATATTTTTTGGCCTAATTTATTTGTAACTACTGGGCTTTTTGGAAGTATTATATTTGTATTCAATATGATATTATTATTAAGATATTTTTTCTTTAGAAGGCATTCAGATATGTCAATGATTATCTTCTTATTTATAATTTTCAGTTTACTCTTAACCTTCTCTTCAGGAGGTGATTTATTTAAACATTCTTTGAATTTTGTAATAATAATTTCATTAGGAATGTCTTATTATGATCTAAATATTTTTGACAATGAAAATAAGTATTTTAGTATTAGAAAATAATTTCAACCATTTATCTTTTTATAATTCTCTTTTTCAAATACTCAAAGGAGAAAGTATTATTGTATACACAACTAAATTAATAGAAGAAAAAATTTTAAATTCTGACATAAAATTTGTTGTAATGAATGATAATGAAAGTGTTTTTAAGTTTTTGAAAAAAAATAGAAAAAATCTAAATAATAGTGACTCTATAATTATTGAACAACCATATACCTATTTTTTCTCTTTAATAATAAATATCTTATCTCTAAAAACTAATAAAACATTAGTAATACATAACATTAATACTTGGTGTTTCCCTGTTGGTACAGCAAAAATAAAAATTTTAATTTATAATATTATAAGGCAAATTATTTATAAATTCTCAAATGATATAATAGTTGTAAGTCCGAATCTCAAACATTATTTAGACAAATTAGTCCTAGATAAAAATATTTATTTCTTTCCATTCAAACATCCAAATGTTAATTTTGTTAGTAGATCAAATATAAATAATGAGAAGATTAAAATTATTATTCCTGGAATGATCGATACAAAACGAAGAGAATACGACTCTATACTTGACGCTTTTTTGGTATCTCTTAATAATGGAGTTAATAATATTCAATTAATATTACTAGGTAAATTAAACCCTAATAAGTCCACAATTATTCAAAAAATAAGTGACATCAATCAAAAATATACTAATTCTATCATTTACTTTACTTCATTTATTCCTGAAAATGTTTTTAATCAACATTTAGAATTGTGTGACTTTCTCTTATCAAACTTAAATACTTACTATAATAATTCAAAAACTCCAGAAATATATGGTATAACTAAAGAAAGTGGTATCTCAGCATTAATGATCGATTATGAGAAACCATGTATAATTAAAGGTGATTTTATCCCAATAAATTATTCATATAATCAATGTATTGTTTATAATACACAAAATGATCTTATTAATATTTTTTCTGATATTTCAGTAAAAAATATTAATTCACATGCTTTCTCCAAAATAGCAGTAGAAAACAAAAAAAAGATTATTATTGAAACAAATAAAAATAAAAACAACTATTTAAATAATCATTCATGAAACTTTCTTTTATAATAATTGGGAAAAATGAAGGTAAAACTTTAAAAATGTGTATTGATAGTATAGATCTAGTTATAAATAAGTACAAATATGATTATGAAATAATTTATGTTGATTCTAAAAGCAAAGATAACAGCTTAGAAATATGCAATTCAAACAATATCAAAACCTATAAAATAACAGGCGATTGTAATGCTGCAATTGCTAGAAATATAGGTGCTTTGGAATCAAAAGGCAATATATTATGTTTTTTAGATGCTGATATGGAAATTGAAGTAGATTTCATTGATTCAATATTAAATAACAATAAATTAATTCACCCCTTTGTTTCTGGTCAATTAAAAAATCTATTTTATGATGAAAATTGGAATTATTTATCTGAAGACTATCTTCATAAAAATCTAAATAAAGATTCTTATCAATATACTACTGGAGGATATTTTATTATTAATAGAGAAGCATGGTTTTTAGTTAATGGGATGAAAACAAAGTTTAGAAGATCACAAGATATTGATTTTGGTTTAAGATTATCTAACATTGGGATTCCTTTATTGAGGAAAAATAGATTATTCGTTAAACATCATACCATAGCATATAATGATAAAAGTAGAATGTGGAAAATGCTTTTTGACGGAAGTAATTTATATTCTAATTCACTAATAATACGAGAACATTTATTTAACAAATTTTTATACCCTTCATTTTTGCGTAAATATTATTCTCTTCTAGTATTATTTTTTTGTATAATAATTAGTATTACATCGGGAAATATCTTACCAATAATATTTTATTTATTTTTTATGTGTATTAAAGTTTCAAAACAAAAAATTTCAACAAATTATCTGAATCAACTGATTAATCAAATTTTGATTGATTTCACTTCATTAATTGGGTTAATAATTTTTCACCCAAAAAATAAAAATGAAAAGTATATAAAAGAAAAATCATGAGATTATTATATTTTGAATGCACTAACTTTAAAGACTATCCATTAGGAGGAACTTTATCATTTTCAAAACAATTTATTTAAGATATTAATTATGATTATTACTTAGTCGGTATTGACTCAGATAACTCTCCAGTTGATGAATGGTGTCAATGTACAATTAGAAAGTAAATTTCTTTTCAATATGTAAAGAAAGTGAAATAAAAAGGACAAAATTGCCCAAAAGATTATTTAGCTACTTAAAATTAAAACATTATATAAAAATAATTCATAATACAACAGACAATATTGAAATAGTATTTTCACAAACACCTCAATTTGTTTTTGTTATCAGTAAATTCAATTGGATTATCAAAATATAAATTATTAAGAGTGTTCGGAGATATTTACGAAAGTTTACTATTTAAGAATCTGAAAAAATTTAATACTATTTTAGTAGCTTCAAGTATCAATAAAATTACTTCAAAAGAAAAATATTATAAACTTAAAAAATGCTCTATAATTCAATTTCCTACAAGATTTGACCCTGAAATATTCAAAGTAAAACATATTGATAAAATTTCACTTGGGTTTACTAAGGAAGATATATTACTTATTACTACAGGAAGACTCTCCAATATAAAAGGCTGGAGACTATTAATTGATAGTTATAGAATTACGTATTTAGAAAAACCTACTTTAAAATTAGTATTTATTGGATCTGGAGAGGATGAATATAAAAGAATATTTTAAGGATGAAATTCAGAATAAAAGAATTATACTTTTAGGACGTAAAAGTCAAATAGAAATAAGTCACTTCTTAAATATTAGTGATCTATTAATAATGGAATCTTTGACTGAAGGCTTTCCAACTTCAATGGTTGAAGCAATAGGTTGTGGTAAAAATGTTGTAACAACTAATGTTAGTGGAGCTAAATACATGGTAGTTAATGGGAAAAATGGATATATAGTTAAGGCTAGAGATCCTCAGGTTTTTGCAAAAAAATCATCAATGGATTAAAACTAGGACATAAATCATCTTTTAGTTTAGAGTTATCTAAAAGATTAAATGATGACTTTCTAATCATTATTAACAATTATTGATCATATAAAAGATCTATTTAGACAAAAAAATTATTTCAACAGTTTTAAAAATTTTAAAACTCGAGGAGAAAATATTTTTTTGTCAAAAGGAGTTATTTTTATTAGACCTGATGAAATAAGCATGGGCTCAAATATATTCATCTCATCAAATTTTCATATTTCTGCCAGAAATTTAATATTTGGTAGTAATATTATGATTGGTCCTAATGTTGTTATCGAATGTGACAATCACGTTTTCAATATGACAGGTAAAACTATGTTTGAAATAAGAAATATACGTAATATATCAGGCGTAACTATTAAAGATGATGTGTGGATTGGTACTAATGTAACAATACTCCCTGGAGTTACTAGTTACTATCAATGAGGGGGCAATAATAGGAGCAGGAAGTATTATAACAAAATCAATTCCACCATATTCAATTGCCGTTGGAAACCCATGTAAAGTAATTAAAAATAGATTTAACGAAGAAGAATTAACTAAATATAAAAAACAATCATGCAACAGATACTATTTATAATTTCAAAAATGGCATTAAAGGCGACAAAATTCAATATATTGGAGAATGGAATTATTACAAAAATCAGAGGAATTGAATAAAATGTCAGAAAAAATATTACTCTTAACTCCACCATTTTCACTTAAAGGAGGAGTTGTTGAATTCAATAGAAATCTTATCAAATATTCTTCAAATAAATTTATATTATTTGAATTTAGATCTTCTCTTAAAGATAAAGTTATAAATAAAGTTTTATACCTTCTACTTGATTACTTAAGGTTTATAAAAGTATTATCCACCAATAAAAATTCCATTGTTCATATTAATCCTTCTCTGGGTGAATTTTCAATAGTAAGAGATTCTTTTTATATAATAATAAGTCGCCTTTTTAAAAAAAAAATATACATTCATTGGCATGGTTGGAATGAAAGTAATGAATTTCTTTTTTCTAAATACTCATCTTTAATTAAAAATTCCTTTTTCAAAGTTGACCATATTAAAGTTTTATCTCGGAAATTTAAAAAAGTAATTCAAAAATATGATTTTAACGGGAAAATTACGATTGGCAGTACATTTGTTGATGATGATCTCATTGGTAGTCATACTTTACAAAAAGATGGAAAAATAAGAATTCTTTTTTTATCGACGATTTCAAAAAACAAAGGTATCTATGAATCTATTACTTTATTTAAAAAATTAGAAAAAACCAATAAAAATATTGAATTTATAATTGCGGGAGATGGTCCTGAATATTCAAATATCTTAAATAAATTTTCTAATGAACCAAATATTAAAATTATTGGTCACGTTTCGGGAGAAGAAAAAAGAAAAATATTCCAATCTTCAGACATCTACCTCTTTCCTTCTTATTATGAAGGCATGCCTACTTCTGTTTTAGAAGCATTCTGCTTTGGTTTACCTGTTGTTGCAAGCAACGTAGGTGCAATAAAGGAAATACTAAAAGATGGCATGGGTTTTATTATTAATGAACATAATTTAATTGATTATGAGGATAAATTAATTAAATTAATTCATAACACCAAGTTAAGGCAGACGATATCTAATAATAACAAAAAGATTGGAAATTCATTATATTTATCATCAATCGTTATCAAAAACATTGATAACGACTATAAACAATTACTTACAAGTTAACACTTTTTTACTTTAGCATTATGAGAAAAAGTTTTAATCTATTAAAACAATATTGTGAAAAAGAAAATTTTAAAGGTTGGGATCCATACGATGGTCTCAACTCTAAAATATTTCAAGTTCTTCCTTTCAAACATTGGGATATTGCTAGGTTAGCTTGGATTCAAGGTTTCAAAAGGAGCCCTTTTAATTTCAGAAAATTACTTTTAGTTCCTAAACAATACAATGCAAAAGGTGTAGGTCTTTTTCTAAATGGGTATTGTAACTTATATAAAATTGCAGAAAATGGCAATCTTGAATATGGCACTAAAGATAAACTCTTAAAGAAAATAAAAGAACTCTCTCAATTACTCATATCTTTAAAAACAGAAGGGTATTCTGGTGCTTGTTGGGGTTACAATTTTGATTGGCAAGCGAGAAGGTTATTTCTATTTAAAAAAGAGACCCCTACTGTAGTTGCTACAAGCTTTGCTGTTGATGCACTAATAAAAGCATACGAAATCACTAAAAATGATGTTATTTTAAAAACTGCGTTATCATCAGCTGAGTTTATTTTAAACGACCTTAATAGAACGAATAAAGAAGAAGGATTCTTATTTTCTTATTCTCCTCTTAACGGTAACAATACCGTATATAATGCCTCATTACTAGGAAGCAAGACATTAGCTATTTGTTATCATTATACAAAAGATAACAGATATAAAGAAGCTGCTTATCAATCTGTAATTGCTTGTATTAATGCACAGAAAGAAGATGGTTCTTGGCTTTATGGAGAACTACCTGTTCAAAACTGGATAGACAGTTTTCATACCGGTTATAACCTAGATGCCTTGGCTTATTACCAGAAATATACAGGAGATAATCAATTCCAAGAAAATATCAAAAAAGGATTTAATTATTATATTAATCACTTCTTCGAAGAAGACGGTACTCCAAAGTATTATCATAATAAAACCTACCCTATCGATATTCATTGTCCCGGTCAATTACCTGTAACTTTAAGTACATTAGGATTATTTAAAGAACATCAGAACTTAGTAGATAATGTCACTAATTGGTGTGTTACTACTATGCAAGATAAGAAGGGGTACTTCTATTATCAAATGAAGAAAGGTGTATCATCTAAAATACCCTATATGAGATGGAGTCAAGCGTTTATGTTCTATGGCTTAAGTTATTATTTATTAGAAAACAATAAATAGTCTTATAATGAAAAGTACTTTATTGAATAATGTCAAAACTTATTCATTCAATTCTAAAGATGAATTAATGGAGTTGGTAGCAAAAGAAAAAAAAATGCTTGTTGCTATTAATGCACATAAAATTCTTCATGCTACAGATCAGACTAGAGAAATAATTAATAATAATATAGGTTATCCAGATGGTGCAGGTGCAGTTTTAGCTTTGAAAAAGAAAAATGCTCCTTCGATCAAAATACCTGGGTGTGAAATTTGGTTAGATCTCATCCAAAAATACCAGAATTCTAAAACATTTTATCTGGTTGGAGGTAAAGAAGAAGTCATTCAAAAGGTTATCTGTCAACTAAAAATTGACTATCCTACTATAAAAATTAAAGGTTTCAGAAATGGATATTTAGATTCTAATACTGAAAAAATATTAATTTCAGATATTCAAAATACAAAACCTGATATTGTATTTGTTGCAATGGGTTCTCCAAAACAAGAACTACTTATGCAACAACTACAAAAGGTCAACCCCGCAATATACCAAGGTCTAGGTGGTAGTTTTGACGTCTATACTAATAGTGTAAAAAGAGCACCCAAAATATGGGTAGATTTACAATTAGAATGGCTATATAGGTGGATTAAAGAGCCTAGGTTAAGAACAAAACGAAATCTAGACTTGTTTAAATTTTATTATAAACTAAGAAGAAATAAAATATAGATGAAAAAAGCACTCATTACAGGTATCACAGGGCAAGATGGAGCTTACCTAACAGAACTATTATTAGAAAAAGGATATGAAGTACACGGTATTAAACGCCGTTCTTCACTTTTAAATACAGATAGAATCGATCATTTGTACCAAGATCCTCATGAGAAAAATGTAAGATTAAAATTACATTATGGAGATCTAACAGATTCAATGAACTTAACACGTATTATACAAGAGGTACAACCTGATGAAATATACAACTTAGGGGCAATGTCTCATGTACGTGTAAGTTTTGACACACCAGAATACGTAGGTAATGTAGATGGGTTAGGCACTTTACGTATACTTGAAGCCGTTAGACTTTTAGGCTTAACAAAGAAAACACGTATCTACCAAGCATCTACTTCAGAGTTATATGGTTTAGTGCAAGAAGTACCTCAAAAGGAAACTACACCTTTCTATCCACGTTCTCCTTATGCTGTAGCGAAATTATATGGGTATTGGATTACTGTCAATTACCGTGAAGCTTACAACATGTACGCTTGTAATGGTATTCTTTTCAACCATGAATCTCCTATCCGTGGAGAAACTTTTGTTACACGTAAAATTACAAGAGCAGTTTCTAAAATTGCTTTAGGCTTACAAGATTGCTTGTACTTAGGTAACTTAAACTCTAAAAGAGATTGGGGACATGCCAAAGATTACGTAAAAGCCATGTGGTTAATCTTACAACAAGATACTGCTGAAGATTTTTGTATTGCTACGGGTATTACTACAACTATTCGAGACTTTGTGAAAATGTCGTTTGCAGAGGTAGGTATTGAATTAACTTTCTCTGGTGAAGGTGTAGATGAAATTGCTACCATCAAGAAATGTTCTAACCCTGAATTCCAAGTAGAAGAAGGTACAGTAGTCTTAAAAGTAGATCCTCAATATTTCCGTCCTACAGAAGTAGACTTACTAATTGGTGACCCTACAAAATCTAAAACAAAACTAGGTTGGGAATTAGAATATGATCTTCCTGCATTGGTGAAAGATATGATGGATTCTGATGTTGCTTTGTTTAAGAAAGATAAATACCTTATGGAAGGTGGGCATGATATTTTGAATCAATATGAATAGGCTTTTTTGAGTTAAGAATTAAGAGTTAAGAACTGTCAATAGTTTATAACTACTAGAACTCCATCCGCATCATCAGCCCAGGGCTTAAGTCCTGGGCTGATGATGCGGATATATATATATCGTTTGAAGTCTAGAGACTTCTTCAATGACAAATCACAAGTGTTGGCTTAACACTTGCGATAGATTAAAAACACTATCAAAAGCCCAGGACTTCTCTCTTGGGCTTTTGATGTATAAAAGAAATAATTAGAATCATGGAAAAGACATCAAAAATATACATTGCAGGTCACAGAGGAATGGTAGGTTCTGCAATACATAGAAAATTAGTTGCAGAAGGATATAACAATATTGTTGTACGTACCTCAGCAGATTTAGACCTAAAAGACCAAGTCGCTGTTACCGCATTCTTTGAAGAAGAAAAGCCAGAGTACGTATTTTTAGCTGCGGCTAAAGTTGGAGGTATCCAAGCCAATAACATTTACAGAGCACAATTCTTGTACGAAAACTTGATGATACAAAACAACGTCATTCATCAAAGTTATGTGCATGGAGTGAAAAAATTAATGTTTCTAGGTTCTTCATGTATCTACCCTAAAATGGCGCCTCAACCCTTAAAAGAAGACTACCTTCTTACAGGAATATTAGAGTCAACGAACGAGCCTTATGCCATAGCCAAAATTTCGGGTATTAAAATGTGTGAAGCCTACCGTGCTCAGTACGGCTGTAACTTTATCTCTGCTATGCCTACAAACCTTTATGGGTACAACGATAATTACCATCCACAAAATTCTCATGTACTCCCTGCCCTATTGCGTAAATTCCATGAAGCAAAAGAAAGCAATGCCCCCACTGTAGAAGTTTGGGGATCTGGGTCACCGCTAAGAGAATTTATGTTTGTAGATGATCTTGCTGCCGCTTGTTTCTTCCTTATGCAAAATTACGATGGAGAGCAATTTGTCAATGTAGGTACAGGAGTAGATTTAAGTATCAAGGAATTAGCAGAAACCATAAAAGAAGTTGTAGGTTTTGAAGGTGATCTAGTATGGGATACCTCTAAGCCTGATGGTACTCCAAGAAAATTAATGGATGTATCAAAATTAAACAACCTTGGTTTTAAACATAAAGTGGAACTTAAAGAGGGTATTGAATTAACCTATAAAGACTTTGTTGCAAAGAATGAATTTGCGGAAAGGTAATCCTTTTTTAACATAAAAATTAAGCCATCAATATTTTATTAAATTGATGGCTTTTTTATTATTCCAAAGCTATTAGTATAATTGTAAAAACAACTCTTAATAGATTCTTATAATTCAGTTACTTATATTTGCCACAAGATTCTTAAATAGAGCGCACTTAACATTACAAAAATGAATATTATTCTTAAATCAGTACATTATACATTACAATTTAGAAGTTCTACTATTTATTAATGGTATACTAGTTGCATAAAAGAATAATAAATAAAATAACATGCTTAGACTTATAGTTACCTTACTAACCTCACTTACTATTGCCTTAATTTCAACACCAGAAGTAATAAAAGTCATTACTAAAAATAATGTCTTCGATTTACCTGGAGGTAGAAAAGTACATACGGAGCTTATCCCATCAATGGGAGGAGTAGGAATTTTTATTGCTTTCCTTTTAAGCTGCTGCATTTGGATACCCATGAGTTCCGCAATAGAATTACGTTTTCTTTTCTTTGGTATCATCCTCATCTTCTTTATGGGCGTTAGAGATGATATGCTCGCAATGAGTCCGAGAAATAAACTAATTATACAGTTAATTGCTGCAACAGTAGTAGTAGGCTTTGGAGACGTACAAATAAAATCTTTCTATTCTTTGTACGAAAATTTAAACTTTCCAGAATGGTTTAGCTTTGCAACAACTGTATTTGTAATCATCGCATTAACAAATGCCTTTAACCTTATTGATGGAATAAACGGGCTAGCCGGAGCAATAGCATTAATTATTACCGCTTCTTTAGGTGCATGGTTCTTTCTTGTTGGTAACCACTCTTATGCTATTATGATGGTAGCAATGCTTGGTGGTGTACTTGGCTTCTTGTATTACAATTGGGGCAGAGCTACAATATTTATGGGAGATACAGGGTCTATGATATTAGGTTTCTTCCTTTCCTGTAGTCTCGTACTATTTATCAATACAGATTATGCTCTTCCTGTAGAACACACCTATAAATTACCAGATGCCGTAAGTATGGCTGTAGCTTTATTCATCTACCCTATTATAGATACATTAAGAGTATTTACCATTCGTATATTAAACGGTAGGTCTCCATTTTCCCCTGATAGAAAACATATACATCATATTTTTATAAGAACAGGGTTTAGCCATGCTGCAACATCAACAATTATTGCCTCAATCTCTACTCTATTCTTAATAGTATGTTATTTCGCTAATTTCTATATTCAAGATCTTTTACTTTTAGCATGTATTCTTACTGCCTTATACATGATACCTCTATTGTTAAAATGGAGGGTTTATTATTACAAGAATAATAAGGAAGAAATTACTAAAAAGGTGCAGCGTAAAAAGGCAAAAGAGTCGGCAAAGTTTAAAGTAGAAAGAAATGTTGGTTAAGTATTTTCTTTCTTCATTTTTTCCATTGCTGCACAAACGAAGCTGGGAAGCTAAATTTATTTCGTTCCATCGGAGCAATTCAAACTCGGCTAAAGCCTCAAACAGTGAATTATTCTAATCGATTTCACTTCATAAATTTTTACGCTTTTTTCTTTAAGGACGTTATGAGATGTGCATTGCTTTGCGTTTCAATTGGAATGATGTAGTAGGTGTTTAATCATTTACTATTTTGGAAACCGATGCTGAAGAGACGAAATGCTTTGCGTCTCTATGTATGTAAAATATCAATTATTTTTTATGTAAATTTTCTCCATCCTTTAATCCATCCTGTAAATCTTGGTCTTTGATGTTAATGGGGTGCTCCCTTTACAATACAGGGTACTTCTTCATTTTTTCCATTGCTGAAAAAACGAAGCAAAAAAAGCTAGTCTGTGAAGCTAAAAACTAAATTTATTTCGTGTAATCGGAGCAATTCAAACTCGGCTAAAGCCTCAAACAGTGAATTACTCTAATCGATTTCACTTCATAAATTTTTGACGTTTTTGTCTTCAAGGACGTTTGTTGGTGCTCAGTGTTTTGTTTTTCAATAGGGTGATGTAGTAGATGTTTAATAAT
The DNA here is from genome assembly GCF_003970675.1 of Flammeovirga pectinis. Lineage (GTDB taxonomy): Bacteria > Bacteroidota > Bacteroidia > Cytophagales > Flammeovirgaceae > Flammeovirga > Flammeovirga pectinis. Next base: position 1,136,443 of record NZ_CP034562.1, on the reverse strand, counting down.
TTACTATTTTGGAAATGGTATTGTAGGAATATTTTCACTAAAAAACATTCCTTTCAATTGCACAACTCACTTCTTTACCATCAAAAGCAACCCCCACAAGCATAATTTTTGTCTTTCCTAATTCTTTTAGAGTAGTAATATATTGGGAAGTATGAATTTGATTTATTGCCTCTTGGGCTATCTCCTCTAAACTATTTTTATGGAAAGGCTTTTTTGCTTTAAACTCTAAAACCCAACCACGCATATCATTGTTACCTTTAGGATAAATCAATAAACCTGCACGACCAAGTCCTGTTTCTGGATTAGATTTTACAATAAACTGATTTGAAAGATGTGCCATTAATCCCAATACAAACGCATGGTAGACCCTTTCGGGAAAGCTTTTCATATTGAAATCATTATAACTAAAAGCATTCATCAAGTATTGCGAGAGGTAGTACTCAAAACCATCTGCATCTTGCTCTAATAAAGAAGATAAAATCTCACTGCTATTTACGTTGTTTGCTTTATTAAGAAGGCGTTCCAACATCTGCTTATAAACCATGTTCACCTCCTTGTTAGGTATTTTTAAACCATATTCAAAAAAGCCGTTATCTTGTTGGTTTCTTGAGACTGCAGTTAAATAACCATTAAAAAGTAATAAGCCCAATACCGTTTTTTCATGTCCGACATCCAAATCTTTAAAGATAGTCGTCTCCTCAATCTCACAAGTCATCACTTGTCCATCAATAAACCTGGTAAGTTTCTTTTCAAGATCAGCACTAGCGTTAGTGAGTAGTTCTTCTATCAATTCATTAGCGGATGTATTCACCCAATACGGTTTTAAACCCTGGGCAGGTTTATCTGCAAAATTTAAAATTGACCATGGATTATACATACCTGTTTGTAAACCGATGGTATACCCATTGTACCACTTTTTTACATCAGCAAATGATGTTTGAATATTGGCATCTTCTAACAACTGTTGCACCTCACTTTCCGTAAGACCAAACTTATCGGCTACACTAAATTCTAATACCGTAAAAATATCAAGATTATTTAACCCAGAAAAAATACTTTCTTTCGCTACTCTTAGAATTCCTGTAATAATTCCTTTATACAAAGAAGTATTGTCTTTATAGCCACCAGAAAGGAAATTACGCATAAAATCAACCATTTCTTTATGGTATCCTTCTGTCCATGCTTTAATTATACAAGAGTCGTATTCATCAATAAGGATAACCACTTTTTGGTTGTATACTTTCTCTAAAATTGTAGAAAAATGCTTCAAGAAAAATGAAATTTCCCCTTTCGAGATTTCCCCAGTAAAAAACTGATCAATATAATTTTGGTCGTCCACATCAATCCTAGATTTAATATAAGTAAGATCACAAGTCTTAATATACTCTTTAATTAAATCTGCTATTTTCTTTATTGCTTCTAGAAAAGAATCCTCTTTTATATCCTTAAAAGTAAGAAAAATTACAGGACACCTCCCTTGATGTTGCCAAGTTTCTGATTTCTTGATTTTTAGTCCTTCAAAAAGTTCCTCATTAGTTTCGTTACTATCAAAAAAAGCCTTCAACATTGACATATTGATCGTTTTCCCAAAACGTCTAGGTCTTGGAATAAGCATTGATTTGCTACTACTATCAATAATTTCTTCAATAAATAAAGATTTATCAACATAGTAATAATCTCCTTGTATTACTTCTTTAAAATCTGATAGGCCAATTGGAAACTTTCTCATACTATAAAGTTATGAAATAAATTAGGATTAGGTCATTGAAAGTAGTTAATCGTTAACTTTGGGTACGTAGTTTTTTATTTAGTCGATGTCCCAATTCGTATTAAAAATCGATGTTGCCTGTTGGGTCATTTTACTAAAAAACGTCCGGCTCAATTTAACTACTGTAGAAAGTAATTCATTTATTTATAGTGAAATTAAATTATATACCGTCAGCCAATTATTTAAAATTGGGGGTAAAATACAATGTGGTTTATGACGTAGCAATGCTACTTCCCTACAAAAAAACTACCTAATTTTAAATCCTTGTAGGGACGTTTTACCAAAAAACGTCCATCTCAATTGAAGTACTGTTGAAGGTAGTTAATCATATTTAGAGTAAATTTAAATGTATATCGTAAACTAATCGGTTCAGTCCAGAGGTAAAATACAATATGGTTTAGGACGTAGCAATGCTACTTCCCTACAAAAAAACTACTTTTATTTAAATGCCTGTAGGGACGTTTTACTAAAAAACGTCCGGCTCAATTGAAACACTATAAAGGGTAATTAATTATATTGAGATTAAATGTATATCGTAAGCTAACCGTTTCAAATCGGGAAAAATACAATGTGGACTAGGACGTAGCAGTGCTACTTCCCTACAAAAAAAACTACTTTTGTTTAAATGCCTGTAGGGACGTTTTACTAAAAAACGTCCATCTCTATTTAAATACTGCAGAAGGTTGTTAATCATATTTATTTTGAAAAATCAATACATTACTACTTCTTTAAAACACAGTTTTGATAATTGTTTTTCAATACTAATTAAATAAACTATTTTTGATTATAAAGAAATTCAAAATACGATTGATTATACATCTTAAATGAAAAAAGCACTCATAACAGGTATCACAGGTCAGGATGGCGCTTACCTCACAGAATTATTATTAGAAAAAGGATATGAAGTACACGGTATTAAACGTCGTTCATCATTATTAAATACAGATAGAATAGATCATTTATATCAAGATCCACATGAGGAAGATGTAAAATTAAAATTACATTATGGAGATCTTACAGATTCTATGAATCTCACAAAAATTATTCAAGAAGTACAGCCAGATGAGATCTATAATTTAGGAGCGATGTCGCATGTACGCGTAAGTTTCGATACACCAGAATATGTGGGTAATGTTGATGGCTTGGGTACATTAAGAATATTAGAAGCTGTACGTCTATTAGGCTTAACAGAGAAAACACGTATCTACCAAGCGTCTACTTCAGAATTGTATGGTTTAGTACAAGAAGTACCTCAAAAAGAAACCACTCCCTTCTACCCTCGTTCTCCTTATGCAGTAGCAAAACTCTATGGTTATTGGATTACAGTCAATTATCGTGAAGCTTACAACATGTACGCTTGTAATGGTATTCTTTTTAATCATGAATCTCCTATACGTGGAGAAACTTTTGTTACGCGAAAAATTACACGTGCTGTGGCAAAGATTGCTCTAGGCTTACAAGATTGTCTTTTTCTAGGAAACCTTAACTCAAAAAGAGATTGGGGACATGCCAAAGATTATGTAAAAGCCATGTGGTTAATCTTGCAACAAGAAAAGGCAGAAGATTTTTGTATTGCCACAGGAATTACTACTTCAATCAGAGACTTTGTAAAAATGGCCTTTGCTGAAGTAGGTATTGAATTAACATTCTCTGGAGAGGGTGTTGATGAAATTGCTACCGTCAAAAAATGTACTAACCCTGGATTTCAAGTAAAAGAAGGGACAGTAGTTTTAAAAGTAGACCCTCAGTACTTCCGTCCTACAGAAGTAGATTTACTTATTGGAGACCCTACTAAAGCAAAAAAACAATTAGGTTGGGAATTAGAATACGACCTTCCTGCACTTGTTAAAGATATGATGACATCGGATGTAAAGTTATTTAAAAAGGAGAAGTATTTACGTGATGGAGGGCATGATATTTTGAATCAGTATGAATAGATAACAATATTAATAACATTATCATCAGCCCAGGACTTAAGTCCTGGGCTGATGATAATGGAAATATATCGTTTGAAGTCTGGAGACTTCTTCAATGATGAATCACAAGTGACGCCTGACGGCTTAACACTTGCGATAGAGTATACACCATAAAGCTCAAGAAGAAAGAAGATATAAAAATGGCTTAACAAATTTCTTCCGTATCTTTGTTGAACAAGTAGATGATTGGATGTTTTTCAATAATTCAGAAGGAAAACATGAATTAATTGCACAATGTAAAAAAGGACAACCTATAGAATATCATAATTCTGAACTATTTCTAAAAATAAAAACGATATATAGTAATGAATCATTTAGATAAAAAAAGACAAGATATAATAAAAGGTTTAGCATTAAGCCGAAAAAAACTTCTTGATTTTAAAAAAGAAAAAAATACTCCTATTGTAATATCTAAAAACGGAAAAGCTATTCAAGTAAAAGTAGAAGATTTTAAATAGTTAACACTATTTATAGCGTTACTCAAAAGATACTTTTTCGTTATTTCTTGAACTACAAAAAGTATTTGACTCTAGGATTATGGGCAACTTCAAAAGAGGTTCTGATATTGATCATCGTTTTTGGGGGTTATTTCACAAAGTCAGTTATTCAACTAACAAGGTATTGATAATAAAGCATTAATTGCCCATTTCAATACTTATGTTATTGAGAAACATCAAAATAAATCACGCCATCATAGTTCTGAAAATAAAAAGATAATGCAAAAAGCATCAAAAATATACATTGCAGGTCACAGAGGTATGGTAGGCTCTGCAATACATAGAAAATTAGTTACAGAAGGATACAACAATATAGTCGTACGTACATCAGCTGAATTAGACTTAAAAGATCAAGTGGCTGTAACAGCATTCTTTGGGGAAGAAAAGCCAGAATATGTATTTTTAGCTGCTGCAAAAGTTGGAGGTATTCAAGCTAACAACATTTACAGAGCACAATTTCTCTATGAAAACTTGATGATACAAAACAACGTCATTCATCAAAGTTATGTGCATGGAGTGAAGAAATTACTCTTTTTAGGTTCTTCTTGCATCTATCCTAAAATGGCTCCTCAGCCTTTAAAAGAAGATTATCTGCTAACAGGGGTTTTAGAGCCAACGAATGAACCATATGCCGTAGCCAAAATTTCGGGCATTAAAATGTGTGAAGCTTACAGAGCACAATATGGCTGTAACTTCATCTCTGCTATGCCGACTAACTTATATGGGTATAACGATAATTATCATCCACAAAATTCTCATGTACTCCCTGCCCTATTACGTAAGTTCCATGAAGCAAAAGAAAACAATGCACCCACTGTAGAAGTTTGGGGGTCAGGAGCACCATTAAGAGAATTTATGTTTGTTGATGATCTAGCTGCTGCTGGTTTCTTCCTCATGCAAAATTACAATGGAGAGCAATTTGTAAATATAGGTACTGGAGTAGATCTTAGTATCAAAGCATTAGCTGAAACCATAAAAGAAGTCGTTGGTTTTGAAGGTGAATTAGTCTGGGATACTTCTAAGCCTGATGGTACTCCAAGAAAATTAATGGATGTATCAAAATTAAACAACCTTGGATTTAAACATAAAGTTGAACTTAAAGAGGGTATCAAATTAACCTATAAAGACTTTGTTGCTAAGAATGAATTTGTCGAAAGGTAATCTTTCTTCTTCATTTTTTCCATTGCTGAAAAAACGAAGCAAAAAAAGCTAGGCTGTGAGTTCTCGGGGTTTTGTTTTTCAATTGGGCTTGATGATACGTAGTCATTGATTTATATTCGTGTTGGAAATCAATGTTGCTTGTAGGGACGTTTTACTAAAAAACGTCCATCTCAATTGGAATACTGTAGTAGATATTTCATTATCATTTACTTTGTAAAGTAATGACGTAACAGTGCTACTCCCTTACATGACTAAATACATCTGGTAAAATTAAGATTAATTAAAAAAAATATTCTAAGTAAATTACAGCTTTTATTTTATGAAATTTTCAATAACAAAGTGCATATTTTCAATCTATCTAAAAATAGCAATTGATTTATAATTTATTACTTAATTGTTTTGTTATTACGTTTACGATTATTAACATTGCGTATCGAATGAAAACAAATGATAATAAAAACATATTAGCTTTACGATTCATAATTTTACTAACGACGATTCATGAAAAAAATAACTAATTTCTCATTCAAGAGCTTACGATTCTAGCTAACGCTATAACCAAACAAGATCTACGTTTTTGATTGAAAAATATTTATTGTACTGTTCTGGTTTTATTATAATTCCAACGATACAAAAGTTATTTTCACCTCGTATAGAAATATGCGAGGTGTTTTTTTATATCAAGATTATATATATTTTTTGTTGTTAATTAGGTGCTTGCTATTTATTCATGCTTCTTCATTTTTTCCATTGCTGAAAATACAAAAAAAGCTAGGCTTTTAATTCACGAACGGGTGGTGCAGGTAGTTGATTTATATCATTAATCCATGGTTTCAACTATATGTAAAAATAATATGTATTGTATCATCGATCAATAACTGAAGTCTTTATTAAAAATACGTGGAGTTTTATAAATAGATCTAAACTTTTATGTTCAAACTAATATCTGTAAATTAGAAAAAATTAATTTCTATCGAATCCGCAAAAAATTATTTAAAATTTCTAGAAAAATAGTATGGGCTATATAGATCAATATAAGGGACAAATAATCGAAATTTGCAAAAAATTACCCATAACAAAATTATATGTTTTTGGGTCGGTAGTTACAGATAAATTTACTACGAGTAGTGATATTGATTTTATTGTAAAATTAAAAGAAAATATAAGTTTCGAAGATTACTCTGATAGTTATTTTAACCTTCAGTATGCACTAAGAAACCTTTTTAAAAGAGAAATAGACGTAGTAACCGAACCTAGTATTCAGAATCCTTATTTTAAAAAAGAAGTTGATGAAACAAAATTACTAATCTATGAAGTATAATATCTTAAAAAGCTTATTTGATATAAAAGACTCCATACTTGCTATTTTTGATTATCTAGAAGGGAAACGTGATTTTTACATCTATAAAAATAATCGACTCCTCAAAAGAGCTATAGAAAGAGAAATTGAAATTATAGGAGAAGCCACTCAACGGATTTTAAAAATTGATGCAAACTTTCCTATATCAAATGCACGAAAAATTGTGGATACTCGAAATTGGGTGATACATGGTTATGACTTTGTTGATGATCAAATAATCTGGAATATCATAATTAATCAACTCCCTAAATTGTTACAAGAAGTAAACAATGAAATCTCTAAAAGAGATCAATAATTTTCCACCTCAACAATGCAATCAAGAACGTAAAAGTACACACGTTTAGTAGACTAAATGTATCTACTAACTTAATTTCTACAACTTTTCTCGAAAATATTCTAAGTAAATCACCACATACATTTATGAAATTTTTAATAACACTTTACATAATTATCAACTTTATAAAAATGTGATTAATAGGTTATTTTATGCACATCTTATTTGCGGATTCTATAAATTGTTACTAACATTGTATCAACAGTTTAGCTAAGAAGAAAGCTGAACGATTCATAACCATTACTAGCATTTATTAGCGATTCAAAAAAAATAACTGATTATATTTTCATGCAAAATTATGTTTCTTTTCTCTTTTTCAATCGAGAATATTATATGTTTTATAGTGAAGATTTTACTGTGAAAGGACTATTACCTACTCCAACTCTACAGGCATTTATTTTTCACCTTGTACAATCTTGTATGAGGTGTTTTTTTATTTAAGAATTCCACTAAAATGATCTATAATAAATAGTAGATTTTAATAATCTGCCTACATTAGGTTATCTAATATTTATATGTTAACAGAAATGTGAATAAAGGCATTAGCAATGGGCCTATACAACGTCTCTGAAGGCTCTAATAGCCAAATAATATAAAACCTATATCATCACTCTAAACAACGCTATTAAAGCCTTCTCCAATATAAAAGGCTTTATTAATTTTTAAATTGACAGCTAAAAAAAGTGCATAAAAAAAACCTCTTTATACTAAATATAAAGAGGTAAAGAACATCTGGCGAGTATTTTATGAGTAACAGTCAGCCTTTAATTTATACTATTCAATGTTATGGTTTTAGCTTAGTCAAGTTATTGTATAAACATGATGTTTTTTTTATTATTCTATCAAAATATTACACATATTTTGATAATACAATATTAACACGAAAAACATTTACAAACAAATTTAAACAGCACTATTTTTCAATTAACAGCAAATAACCTCAATAATAGTACATAACTAAAACAATCATAAAGTAACAATTATCAATACTTTATAGTATTAATACATTAAAAAGCGAATCACAAAGAAAATAAAATAAAAAAAACGACCAAAAAGTTACATTATACTTTTTGGTCGTTTTTTATTGTTTAAACAAACAAATATTACATGTCATTTCTTAAATCACTGCTTATTCTATCAAAATATTCTAGTACATAAGTACCTACTGGGTAATAAGGTCCTTTACGACAATCTAATAAAGATTGTTTACACTTTTGCATATCTTCAACGCCATAAACGTACGACATTAATAAGCTACACTTAACATATTCTTTAGGAGTGATATTAGAATCGCTTAAAAGGTCTAAACCTATAGCAATAGCCTCTTCTCTTCTTCCTAATTTATGTAAAGCAACTACTTTATAAAACATTATATCTCTAGCACCTTTAAAATTGGCTAAACAATAATCAGAATATGCTAATGCTGTTTCGTATTTCTTTGAAGAAAGAAGAATATCAATAAATTCGTTATATGCTTTCAAGAAAGTCTTATCTCTCCCTTTATATCCTTCAAGACCTAATTCAAAAAGATGAATTCCTTTATGATGATGTTCCTCTTTTACAATAATATCCGCCATTAATATATTAGCCTTAATATAAGTCTTGTCTATTTTCATTGCTCTATTCAACAAGCTTTTTGCTTGATCAAAAGCATAGATATCTTCAAAAGCAGAAGCTACAGCAAAGAAATAATCCGGTTTTAATTTAGTCACTCTCGATTTATAAGGACCTAAGTTCGCCTTTTCTAAAATAGGCATTGCCTTTTCATACTCTTCTAATCCGTAGTAAGCAATTCCTTTTTCATAGTTGTATTTTGCCAACTGATTTAAAGGAGAGTTTTGTGGCAATTGCACTAAAATCAAATCGATGGTAGCAATAGCTTCTCGATGTTTTTTAATGTTATTAGAAATCTGAGCATCTAAAAAGAGCATTTCAACATTAGAAGAAGAAAGCCCCATTCCTGCCTTAGTATATACATGAGCATCATTGTAACGCTTTTCTTTAAAAAAATACGTAGCCGTTTCAAAACATAGGTTAATTTGTTTAACAGGATCTTGCTCTACTGATAACCAAAAATCAATGTTTCTTTTATAATTAGTGTAATCATTTCTTGTCTCATATACCTTAGAGATAGCAGAATATGCAGGCATATACTTTTTATCAATCACTAAAGTTCTGTCCCAATCATTAATTGCTTTTGCAGTATCTTTTACTAATAAATTACAGACACCTTTCCAATAATGGACTTTAGCAGTAGTATCCGCAATTGCAATAGCTTGTTCGTATTCTACAATGGCACGATAATATTCTTTTGCTTGCCTAAATTTCTCGGCATTTTTAAAAAATAGTTCAACTGCATTTTTCTCTTGGGAATAAGAAAACAATGGCAGTACCATGAATATAAAGAGTAATATTTTTTGCATAGTTAGCTCAAAAAAAATGTTATTAATTTAGTATACAGTAACCAATTTAATTGATATACCTTATCTATTTATAGCAATAGTTACAGTTAAAAAGTACGAGTGCAATTTAACTAACTAATTACACTCTAAGTATATATTCACAGTTGTTTACTATCAATCCTAAATTTAGGTTACATTTATCTTTAAATAATGCAACATATTCTTCTTAAATAACTCTATTTGACATAAAGTACTATCTCTTATAAAAGTAATGGTGAGCATCTCTTTGGAAGAGACAAATTGCTGAAGATGTTTTGCATCTGTTTTTACACCATCGATAGCCATAATCTGATCTCCTTCTACAAGCCTTTGTTTATCTAGTTTATATGAAGTATCAATTACTTTTGCAGACGCATCTATTTTAACGCCATAATTTGCTGCAAAAGCTTCTTTAGGAGGCGTCACTTCAACTTCCCAACCTAAATAAACCAACGCTTCTTCTACTTCATTTTCAAGTGATAGATCACCAAAGATTACTTCTTCGAAATACTTCTCTAAAGAGCATCCGATTACTTCTTCAGCTATATTCTGATAATCCTTTGCTGTATATCCTACATCTTTACTTCCAAACCTCTCCCACATCAACCTCATTACATCATCTAGACTTTTAGTAGCATTTGTCTGTTTTTGAATTTTCGCGTCTAAAATCAATGCTCCCACAGCCCCTTTTACATAAATAGATGTTTTTCTTGCAGGAATTCCTTTTTCATAGCCGTCTGTCCATAATTCTAATGACGAATCTGCCACAGATAAATTAAACCTTCCTTGGTTTTCAAAATGCCTCGCTAACAATTGATTTAGCTCCTTTTTATATTGTTCAACAGAGTAGGCTCCTGAACGGTACAATAACGCATCACCATAATATGTCGTTACACCTTCTGCTACAAAACCTGTATCAAAATATACTTCTTCAAAAAGATTATAAGGTAATAATTCAACAGGTCTTATCTTTTTAATGTTCCAAACATGAAATAATTCATGCGATGAAATTCCTAATAAATTCTCGTAAAAAGTAGCTGATGAAAATTCAGTATCTGGACCCAAAGTGATTACAGTACTTTTCTGATGTTCCACTCCATGGTAATGTTTAAAATGTGGTATTAAACATAGGTAATGAAATTCTTTGTGTGGAAAACCTCCAAAAATTGATAACTGAGGTGCTGTAAAAAGTCTAAAGTCTGTGATAATTTTCTCCCATTCTGGAGTTATTCGACCATGTAACCAAATATGAAATGTCGTCGATGCCATTTCGAATGTTTTATGATGCATGTACCTCCCTGCCATGAAAGGAGTATCCACTAACTCGTCAAAATTCTGGTAGCTATATGTTCCATTCACTTCTTTTGCAGAAGTTGCCACATCAAATGTACTTGGAAAAGCAATGTTCACTTTAATTTCCTCTTCTGATAAACCTCTTGGTAGTATTCCTGCCCCAATAAAATTGATTAACCAAAAAGTTTCACTTACCCAAGTTCCACCAGCATCTTGATGTCTCGCGTAATATTCATAATACAATTCTATTTCATCTCCTTTCTTACTATTTAATACACTCCAAGTATTCCTTGCTACAGTTTGCACTTTTAAGTTAGCTCCTTTACAAGATGCTTTAATTGAACGTATATTCTTTGCAAAAGTCTGCACCTGATACCTCCCTGGTCGCCATAGTGGTAATTGAAGAACTTGATTATCTTCTTTTGCAATAAATGTAATTTTGAAATCTAAAAAATAAGGATGTGTTTTAGACGAAGTAATATTATAAATCATGATATATGTTATTTGGTCAATATTTCAACAAAAAGAGCTTCAGCTATTACTTAAATCAATAACTAATTGATATTAAAAAAGAGGTGTAATTTTCATCACACCCCTCAATGTTATCTATAAAAATAGAAATATACCTTAATTTAGTGTTTACTTATTCAATAAAACTGCTGCTTCTTTTGCAAAATACGTTAGGATAGCACTCGCGCCAGCACGTTTAATACTCAAAAGCATTTCTAACATTGTCTTATCATTTTCTAACCAACCGTTCTGAGCAGCGGCCTTTAACATTGCATACTCACCAGATACGTTGTAAGCAGTAATCGGCACATCAAAATTATCTGCTAATGTTTTAATAACATCTAAATAAGATAAAGCTGGTTTTACCATTAAGAAATCTGCACCTTCAACATAATCCAATTCTGCTTCAATCAATGCTTCTTTCACATTAGCTGGATCCATTTGGTAGGTCTTTTTATCTCCAAATTTTGGCGCAGAATCTAATGCATCTCTAAACGGACCATAGAATGCGGACGCATATTTTGCAGAATAAGACATGATAGATACATCCGTATATCCATTATCATCAAGTACATCTCTAATATACCCAATTCTACCATCCATCATATCAGAAGGTCCAATGATATCCGCACCAGCTTTAGCCTGAGCTAATGCCATTTTGCCCAAAACTTCTAAAGTTTCATCGTTTACAATTTTACCCTCTTTCACAATGCCATCATGTCCATCAGAACTGTATGGATCCATGGCAACATCTGTCATTACAACAGTATCAGGATATTTTTCCTTAATGCTACGCAATGCAATTTGGTAAATACCTTCTGGATTGCTCCCTTCAGTGGCTAAACTATCTTTTTTATCTTCTCCTAATGATGGAAAAATACAATAGGAATTAATACCCAATGCAACACACTCTCCTACTTCTTCTAACAAAAGATCCAATGTGTACCTGTAAATACCTGGCATTGAACTTACCTCTTCTTTCTTATTTTCTCCTTCAATTAGAAACAAAGGAAAAATAAAGTCATCTACTGTTAGCTGTGTCTCTTGTACCATTTGGCGAACACCTACAGATTTTCTATTACGACGTGGTCTTCTAGTTAACATAGGATCTATATTTATAGTATGATTTCTTTCAGAATTTTCGATAAAAGTCGAATTTACCCGAATTTATTCTTTACTAAATCAAGAATCAAGTTTTCTACAAGTAAGTATTACAAAAGTATTCCTATCAAAGCTTAACAAAGTTCATTAACCCACTTAAAATCATTAAATTAAGTTATAAACAAACAGATAGTAAAATGAAAAAGTTATTATTAGTTATCGTACCTGTCGCACTTCTAATTTTAGATATCAAAGTAATTGATTCTACAATTCACGCGGACTCTTTAGTAGGTATGATCTACGCTTCGATTACCGTTGTAATTATTTCTATTGTAACATTAGGTAGTTACTCTTTAATAAAGAATAGCTAAATCTTCACTCCGCTAACAAGGCAATTCTTGAAATAGCCTTGTTAGCTATTTTTCTCTAGCAATTTATAATCTCCCTTCTTTGTAAAAACAAAGTGCCCTTTTAAAAGTACTCCATTTTTCCAAATCACAAATTAATTCTTTGCGAGTATATTGAGACAACTTAAACTGATTTTCTATTTCTAATTTTTCAAGTTGCTCTAAACAAGTGAAACACCTTGAGAATACTCCTAAATAATATAAGTTCCAAAATTCTTCTTTATTCTTATCAGGGTAACCCAATCCCAATAAAAGAGCTTTTATTTGAGTTAGCCATAATGTAAAAATATCTTTCACATCATTTATAGAGGTACAAGTAGTTAATAAAGTACTTACATTGTTTTCTCTATCTTTATAAACGTCGAAAATATCATTTCCTAACTGCGTAATCCCTCCTAATAAATAAAACATTTCCGCTTCTTTATCAAGGACCTTATTTTTATAAGCTGTTCTAAAATATGAAAATGAGCTTCCACCTTTAAACAAAGTAAGAGCCTTTAATGTTGAAAATGTTATTTCTGAATTGTATTGTGCTACACTTTCGGCCTGTGCTTTATTGACATCTGTCAAGTAAGGTTCTAATTCAGAAAAATTTGATATATACTTCAAACTCTTGAGGTATAAATTTATACCCAAACGTTCTGCATCATTTTTAGGAATCACATTTTTTGGTTGAAGAAAGAAAGTTTGCATTCTTTCTTCTGTCATTCCCTGTTCATCATAGTAGTCGTCTACAAGTCCTGTAATACTCGCTTGGAAAGTACTTGTATACCTTTCCTTAAAAGACATTTTTTTACCCCGAAGTAAACAAATAGAAGTACCTAATATTCCCGTTATTGCTAATCCGTAATAACTTTTTATTTTAATAAAATCTTTTTCAGATAAAGATGTATCACTTTTTCGAAAAGTAATTAAATCTGAAGTAAGATATTTCGCTATAAACTTCTTCTGCTTATAAAGTGCTATTATTATTTTTAAGATAAGTTGAAATGGCAAAATTATTTATTATTAAGCTTCACAGTTCCATTATCTAAGTGACTAATGGAACTGTGAAGATACAATTTTTAATGATCAGGTTTATTCTCTGTTTTAGAATTGTCCATTGGAGGTTTTTCTTCTTTCGGAGCATCATGCATTAGCTTAAAATCAGGGATTGTAATCTCATTATCTTCCCTATTTGCCCTGTAATGTGGCGACATGATTTCAACTTCATCTCTAGCAAAAATATCTTGAATGTTTTGATGTAAACGAGAATATATTCGTGCTAATTTTTCGGGTTGTTTTGTATAAGCATTCAATTGATAACTTACATAATAATCATCTAATGAAGTTTGTAATACAAAAGGAATTTCACCTGCAATTAAGCCTTCTGTAATCTCTGCAGCTTCTTTTAATAAAGCATGCACTTTTCTCCATGGAACATCATAACCGATAGTAACAGTAGTATGAATTATTAATTTAAATCGATTTATTGGCTGAGAATAATTAATAGTATTAGATTCAGAAATCTTGCTATTTGGTATAGTAACAATTTCATTCTTAGATGTTTTTAAGCGAGTAACAAAAAGTGAGCGTTCTACTACTTCTCCCATTATATCGCCAATTCTTATCCAATCACCAATTGTGAATCTACGCATATAGGTAATTACTATTCCGCTTATTGCGTTGGTAATTACAGAGGTAGAACCTATAGACAATAAAACACCGACAAACACAGATATACCTTTAAATTCTTGAGATTCGGCACCAGGAAGAAGTGGAAAAATCATTATTACCATAAATGTATAAAGCACAAACTTTATAATCTTAAAAGTAGGTGGCACCCAATCAGGGTAAAAACCTTGTATTTTTAATCGTCCATCTGCTATTGCATCTGCAAATGTTTTCACCAATTGTATTGTATAATGAAAAACAAAAATGACTACTCCAATTTTTAATAAATTTGGAGTATATTCAATAAATGATTTCAATATATCTATAAAAGGGTTAAAAATGTATCCGAAAAACTCATCAGAAATATCTCTCAGTGGTGGAGAAAACCGTCCAACTATTGGTAAATAAAGAGAGATAAGAATAAATATTAAACCAAATCGAATGATTAGTAAAAGGTATCTAGCTATATTAATTTGATTTTCCTCTGTCAGAATTTTTACATTTTTTACACGCTTATTTCTAAACCATCCATTGTTGTCACGAACTACTTTTATGAGTGCTAATCGATATCCTTTTCCAATCATTTTAAAAAAGAACAATAAAAGGAAAAGCCCTATCAAAGCAATCATTCCTGCATACTTACCCTGATAATTTATCTTTTCATGTAAAGATAAATTAATTGCATACTGTCTTTCTCTCGCTAAATTTATTTTTGACATTTGCGCCAACTTCGCGTCAACAGTATCCACAACATGAATAGTTTCCCCTTTAAATACTAGTTTATATGTACTTTCAAATGGTTCAAGATCTACAGAATCAATAAGATAAAGTGTATTATCTGCAATTTTTCGTAAAGTATCTTCAAGAGATTTTGCTCTTATTGAAGCTGATACAGCCTTTCTTCTGTGTACATAGAATAAAGTATCGTTAAAGGGAGCTACAGGAATACCATTTGCCAAGAAAACCTGTTTCACTTTCTTTTTAGCTCCTGAAAGGGAATCTAAACGAGCAATTTGTTCCCTTAAGTAAACTCTATATATAGAATCTGCTACAATTAAACTTTTGATTTCATTGTAAACTTCTAATTGTTCTTTCTCCCTCTGTTGTGGAGTAGATTTTTGTGCAAAAGAATTTGACAAAATACCTAAAAGGCAAAATAATAGACACAAAAAGGCCTTTCTTTTGATCATTGCGTAGTAATTAGAACTTTATCTAAGTAATATAAAGTGTTACTTATAAAGTTATGGGTTAATAAAGTAGAACTTTTATCACTGCAATAGTTACAAGACCTAATTAATTAGCCTAAAATCAATTGCAGTATCTTATATCACAAAAGTAATAACTTATCTCATTATCTAGATTTACCTTAAATATTGTTTGAAAAAGAATTAACATTGAACACTTTTTCAAAGATTGATCTATAAGGTTTAATACAGTAGTAAAACAACAAAAGTACGTTTTCTACTTAATAGCTAAGGAATATAATAAAATTAGGCATAAAAGAAAAGGCGTAGTAAATATTAAATTTACTACGCCTTTCGGAATATCTGAAGTGCTTCAGATGGTTTGGTTGCTAAAGATACTAGTATCTTCCGCCACCGTAACCGCCACGGTTTCCACCACCGTAACCACCACGGCCACCGCCGCCACCGCCGTTAGACTCACGCGGACGCGCTTGCTTAACTACGATAGTTCTACCATCAAGCTCTGATTCGTTCAATTGCTCGATTGCGTTCATTCCTTCTTCGTCGTTTGGCATTTCTACAAAGCCAAAACCCTTAGAACGGTCTGTTTCACGGTCAATAATAACTTTAGCAGAAGATACTTCGCCAAAGCTTTCAAATAATTCTCTCAGTGTCTCTTCTTGAGTACTGTAATTCAATTTTGCTACAAAGATATTCATCTCAAACAAATAAAAAGGTTATAAAATATGTGAGAAGAAATACCAATTAGAAAAATAACAAAAATAGGATTGCTCCTCTTTAAAATATCGATTCATAATATGACCCAACTCAATCTTTTCCAAAGGTAAGATAAAAATTAGAAGTTTCCACTATTTTCTAAAAAAAGTCTACTTTATTCACAAAATACCTGCTTTCTATTAACAATTAGCACTCAGAATATCAATTAGTTAGTAAAATTAGGGTTTAAAAGAGGATTTTGCACCAAATTATTTTACTTCGACCTCCTCAAGTTTAATCAAGAAAATTACTTTACGCACTCTTTAAACTGTACTTAAGACGTTTTAAATTGTGAACAAATTTAAAGGAGTATCAAAATTTCTACATTATATTAGCAATATTATTCACGAAAACGAAAATTTGATGTCTACAAACGAACCAACTCCAAAAGGAGAACTACTACTAAGAACTTTAGCCATGCCTGCTGATACCAATGCCAATGGTGATATTTTTGGTGGTTGGATTATGTCTCAAATGGATATTGCAGGAGGAATACTTGCCAAAGAAACTGCTCTTGGAAGAACTGTAACTGTTGCAGTAGATGGTATGACATTCCATAAACCTGTTTCTGTTGGAGATGCTGTTTGTGTATATGGAGAAGTTTTAAAGACGGGTAAAACATCTATGAAGATCCATTTAGAAGTCTGGGCAAAGCCTCTAATTAAAGGACATGACTTTAATAATAGTTATCTGGTAACAGAAGGTATGTTTATTTATGTATCTATTGATGATGATAAAAAGCCGAAGCAAATACCTGCTGAACACGCTGTTCATTAATACATACAATTATTACTTTCTATTAAAAGCCTTTGTTTGTGATTATGTCTCAAACAAAGGCTTTTTAATTTTACATAAAAAAAACCACCCTAAATTGCTTTAGCGTGGTTTCCTATTATAATATATAAGAGTACTACTACATTCTAGATGGCGCTTGAACACCAATTAGCTGTAAAGCAATTCTTATAGCATCTGCAGATTGTTTAGACAAAGCAATTCTAAAAGCTTTTTTCTTCGCGTCTTCTTCATTAAAGATTGGAGACTCAGAATATACTTTAGAATATTGTTTAGCAACATCAAAAGCATAGTTTGCAACAATTGATGGTGCATATGCATCTGCTGATTCAGAGATCTTATCATTTAGTTTACCTAATAAAGCAACTAAATCTGCTTCAGCAGCAGTAATATCTGTAAGTCCAGCAAAAGATTCTGCTGAATAAGTAATACCATCTTTATCGGCACGTCTTAATAACGCTTGAATTTTTGCATGGTTATACTGAATATAAACACCTGTATCTCCCTGGAAATCAATTGAATCTTTAGGGTTAAAAAGCATTGTTTTCTTAGGATCAACTTTTAATAAATAATATTTAAGTGCTCCTAAAGCTAATTGCTTAAACAATACTGTTGCTTCATCTGTAGTAAACCCATCAATCTTTCCAGATTCTTCCGTACGTTCTTGTGCTGTGTCGATCATCTCTTGGATCAAATCGTCAGCATCTACAACTGTACCTTCACGAGATTTCATTTTACCTTCAGGTAATTCTACCATTCCGTAAGAAAGGTGGAAAATACCATCAGCATAAGAACGTCCCATGTGTTTCATGATAGCCTGTAATACCTTAAAATGGTAATCTTGTTCGTTACCTACAACGTATACAGATTTTGTCATGCCGAAATCTTTGTATTTAAGATCTGCAGTACCCATATCCTGTGTCATATACACGGCAGTACCATCACCTCTTAAAACTAATTTTTCGTCTAACTTTTCTTTTTTAAGATCAATCCAAACAGAATCATTTTCCTTTTTAAAGAAAATACCTTTATCTAAACCTTCTTTAACAATGTCCTTACCCAATAAATAAGTTTGAGATTCATAATATATATTATCAAACTCTACACCCATCATTTCATAAGACTGTGCAAAACCAGCGTACACCCAGTCGTTCATTTTTTTCCAAAGCGAAACTGTTTCTTCATCACCAGCTTCCCATTTACGCAACATTTCTTGCGCTTCTACTAATAGAGGTGCGTTTTTCTCCGCATATTCAAATAAAGCCTTGATATCTTTTATCTGAACTTTCTCATCATCCGTTAAAGGAATTTTATTTTTCTTTGACGCCCCTTTTGCTTCAATCTCTGCTTTTAGTGCTTTAAGATCTTCTACATTAGCTAAAGAAGGGTAATCGCTTTTTTTCTCTTCTATCAAGTTTTTGACTTCCACTTTATAGTGTTTATCAAAAGCTACGTAATAGTTCCCTACTAACTTATCACCTTTTAAAGTTTCGCTAGGAGTTTCACCTTTTCCAAACTTTGTGTAAGCCAACATCGACTTACAAATATGGATACCACGGTCGTTTACTAGATTCACTTTTTGAACATCATAACCAGCCGCATCTAAAATTAATGAGACGGAGTGTCCTAAAAAGTTATTTCTAAGGTGACCTAAGTGTAATGGTTTATTTGTATTTGGCGAAGAATATTCGACCATTACTTTTTCTCCATTTCTAGCAACACGACCATAAGCAGTATCTTTAGAAATTTCTGCTAAAGTCTCTACCCAAACAGTATTACTGATTACTAAGTTTAAGAAACCTTTCACAACATTAAAATCAGAAACAGCTGCATTATTTTCTTTTAAATACGCACCAATTTCTTCTCCAATTTGCACAGGGTTTTTACCTAACTGTTTTGTAAGAGAAAAAGTGACGAACGTTAATGCACCGTCAAATTCTTTTTTTGTAGGCTGTAAAGTAATTCTAGAAGTTGGTAATTCAATTCCGTAGAGTTCTTTTACCGCTTCTGCAATACCGTTTATGATTTGTTGCTCCATTTTCTTTTTTATGTAAAATAAGTTGTCTTCCGACAATTCAGTCTGCAAAATTAGTTCTTTGCATCTAAAGTCAAAAACAACATCCTTAATAGTTCTATCTTTTTTGATTTTTATTAGCGATTATGCTCAAGAGCTATCGGATAGACCAAAATAGTTGCAACTATTACTGACACAAATACCAAAATAGAAAAAGTTAACTCTATGTTATCTTCTGCAACTGTGGCAAAATAAGCCGCTTCTGATGCCACAAATAACATTGATAGTAATGAGAAAAAAAGGAATATTTTTTTCATGATGAATAGTAGATAGATGAAATATAAAATTGAATAAGAACACAACATTTGTTCTAACATAGGTTACGGTAAATAAGGAAGAAACGAACAGCTCTGTTAATATTTATTTGATTTAAATTCTATTTTTTAAAATCACTCCGTTTACTCCACGTTGCAATAATGTCCTGTTATAGTTATGTTAGACTTCTAGATTCGCATTTTCGATACAGGAATTCTTAGAATACATTGCCTATTCGCTAATGGTTTTAAATCATTTCATTTTTTTGAAGTAGTTCTTCAATCAGTTAGTATCTTTGCGGCTATGCAAAAAGTGAGCGTCATTACAATTTCTTACAATTGTGAATCAGAAATAGAGCCGACACTAAAAAGTGTTATTGCTCAAGACTACATAGCTATTGAGTTTGTAGTGATTGATGGTGCATCAAAAGATACAACTTTTGACATTATTTCACGCTACAAAAATAATATTGATGTATTGGTTTCTGAAGCTGACAAAGGAATTTATGATGCAATGAACAAAGGTGTGCAAAAAGCATCTGGAGATTGGGTTATTTTTATGAATGCTGGAGATACTTTTTATAATGAGAAAGCAATTTCTTCTATAATGAATAAAGCAGATAAAGACACTCAATTACTTTATGGTGATCATGAAGTTGTTTACGATCATTTGACTAAAATAAAGAGTGGTATTCCTGCTGAAAATTTATGGAAAGGGATGATTTGTAGTCATCAAGCATTATTTGTAAAAAGAAATCTCTTACTTTCTCATCCTTTTGAATGGAAAAATTGGAAGATTTCTGCAGACTTTCATTTCATCTTTAACAGATGGCAAGAGGGATGTAAATTTCAGCATGTACCTGTATTTATTGCAAAATTTGCAGCAGGAGGATTATCAGAAGTTAGTTCTGTTCCTTCTAAAATCGAGACATGGTCTATTGTAAAAGAAAAAATCAATACAAAAGAGGTTGATAACTATTACAGTAAACTTATTCGATACGAGAAGCTTGTCAATATCCCAAGAAATTTACTTGGGGCTAAAAGTTTTGAGTTACTCATGAAACTCAAAAATAAAATGACAGGTAAAAATTTAAAGTAGCTTGTCTACAACATCAAAATTGAAACAAACAGATTATGTTAGAAAAAATATACATTAAAGGAAATAAGTTAAAAGCTTTAGACAATAGACACCCTTGGGTTTACTCTGGTGCTGTTGCAAAAATGCCAGAAAATATAGAAGATGGTGATATTGTTGAGCTTGTACACGGGCAAGATAAATTAATTGGGTATGGATTTTACGCTCCAGGTAACCAAATTGTTTGTCGTGTTTTTGAATATACACGCAAACCAATAGACCCAACAACACAAGAATATTGGTCTGCTAAAATTGCAAAAGCTTATGCTATGCGTAAAGCCCATGTACTTTCTGAAGATACCAACTGCTTTAGATTAATTCATGGAGAAGGAGATTTCTTCCCTGGTTTAATCGCCGATGTTTATAATGATCTTGTTTCTGTTCAGATACTAATTAAAGGAGTAGACAAAATTGCTCCAATGATTATTAAGGCATTCCAAGAAATTGGTTTTGAGCGTATTTACAACAAGAGTAAGGAAATTTCTAAACGCCTTGAAAACGTTGAGACTCCCAAAGGATGGTTGACTGAAAAAGCGGGATCGCCAAAAGTAGAAGTGCTTGAAAATGGTGTAAAATTTATGGTTGACGTTGAAACAGGACAAAAAACTGGTTTCTTCTTAGACCAAAGAGATGCTCGTGCCTTAGTAGCTAAATATTCTAAAGATGCTCGTGTATTAAATACATTTAGTTATAGTGGCGGATTTAGTATGTATGCATTAAAAGCAGGTGCTAAATTAGTACATTCTGTAGATGCCTCTCAACCTGCAATTGATTTGTGTAATGAGAATGCAGTAATAAATGGCTTCGATAATGGAGAACATGAAGGTTATTGTGCTGATGTTTTTGAACATTTGACAAAAATGGAATCTAACGATTATGATGTTGTAATTCTTGATCCCCCTGCATTTGCCAAATCTGCTAAAGCTGTTACAGCTGCTGCAAGAGGCTACAAGCAATTAAACCTTAAAGCTTTAAGAAAAATAAAGCCAGGTGGAATTATATTTACATTCTCTTGTTCTCAAAAAATTGACAAGGATTTGTTTAGAAAAATTGTATTCCAAGCTGCTGCTGAAGCACATAGAAATGTAAGAATTTTACATCAAACTACTCAACCAAACTGTCATCCAATAAACATTTTCTACCCAGAGAATGAATATTTAAAAGGATTAGTTCTATTTGTAGAGTAAACACCTATTCCCTATCAAAATTTACGCGCAGTGTACGTTGTAAAACAAACTGAAAAGATCGTATATATTATTTTGATTTGGGACTTAATTAATTGTAATTTCGTGCTATCCTATCTTGGATAGCATGAAGTGATACATTCTTTCGTATTTAATCAATTTTAATTGATGAATTTTTGAGTGACTACATCATTAAAATCAGTTTAAAAACGTACGCACTCCTTCTCAAAAATTTAGCTTAATATTTGAAATGGTTCTTTCAGATACAAAAATATTAGAGGAAATTGAAAAAGGCTCAATTCTTATTGAACCTTTCGATCCTGATGCACTAGGAACGAATTCTTATGATGTTCACTTAGGTAGACATATTGCTTTATACAAAAATGAAGTTTTAGATGCCAAACAACATAATGAAATAGATACGTTTGAAATTCCAGATGATGGTGTTGTATTGCACCCTGGTAAAATTTATCTTGGTGTAACAAAAGAGTATACAGAAACATTAGAGCATGTTGCTTTTCTAGAAGGCCTTTCTAGCGTTGGCCGTTTAGGAATTAGCATTAATGCAAATTCTAGAGCTGGTGACGTTGGCTTTTGTAATACATGGACACTAGAAATAACGGTGGCTCAACCTGTAAAAATTTACAAAGGTATGCCTATCGGACAGTTATTCTACCTTACTGTTGAAGGAGATATCAGTAATTATTACCATGTTAAAAAAGATGCAAAATATATAAATAGATCTATGAAACCTGTAGAATCTATGATGTATAAAAACAAATTTTAAAATGAAGAAACTACTTACTTTACTCTTTACAATTTCTTTAATTTCACTTTTTTCTTGCGATAGCTATAAGGAAAATTTTGATGTTGATGGTACAGGGTCTATTACAATAAAATTCAATTTTTTACATGATAGAGCTCCTTTAGAGTACAACAGACAATATATCAACGCCCTAGGACAGAGTTACACACTTAGTGATTTTAGAATGTATCTTTCTAATATTACATTGAGAGATACCTCTGGTACAAACTTTTACAAAGTAGAAGACAGTTATCATTTATTAGAAATAATTAATGAAAGTGATACTTCTATTGTTATTACGGGGTTACCTAACAAGGCTTTTTCTGAATTACAATTTTCTGTAGGCGTAGATAATGCAGCCAATTATAATACAGACCAAGTTGGTGATTTAGACCCCGCAAATGGCATGGCTTGGAATTGGGATACTGGTTATAAATTCATGCTAGTAGAAGGACTTCAATTAGTTGATTCTATTTCTACAAGAGGCTTAGTTTATCATATTGGAGGAGATGCTAACTATAGAGTGGTTAAGTTTAGTGAGCAAGAAATAAATCTAGTAAATACACCTACTATGTATATAGAACTTGATGTAAATGTAGATTATATTTTTGGTGATAAATCTGAATTTGGTTTACCAGAAGAGCAAAGAAAAACGAATTTCATTGATCTAAACGACAATACTGATCAGGATACAATGTTTGGTCCTAATACTCAAAAAATTGCCGATAATTACGCACAAATGTTCGCATGGAAAGACATTATTGGTCAGTAATTTCACTACTCATTTGTAGTATATATTTAGAAGCTTGTGATTCCCCTATAAAAGAGGAAACACAAGCTTTTGTCATTTCATATCAAAATATTCCGACTCCAGAACGTAATACAATGGATGTTGAAAAAGTAGCTTTAGGAAAAATGCTTTTTCACGAAACTATTTTATCTCAAGATTCTTCTATTGCTTGTGTACACTGTCACGAACCACAATATGCAAACGGAGAAAATGTAGCATTAAGTACAAAAGGAGTATCTCATAAAAAATTACAAAGAAATTCTCCTGCACTTATAAACGTAGCATGGGCAAAAGGGTGGTTTTGGGATGGTGGAGCTAAAAATATTGAATCACTGATTTTTGGTCCTCTAACCCACGAAGATGAAATGAATGCTGATCTGAAAGAAATACTCCAAAGGTTAAATCAAACACCTATTTATAGTACTACATTTAAAGAAGTATTTGATGTTGATGAAATACAAAGTGCCCATTTAGCAAGAGCTTTAGCACAATATGTTAGATCATTATTATCAAATCAAACAAAATATGATGCTCATTTAAAAGGGAAATATCAATTTTCTAAAAATGAACAAAGAGGTTTTGAAATATTTAACCGCAACTGTCAGCAATGCCATACCCCTCCATTCTTTACTGATTTTAACTACCATAATAATGGACTAAACAAAGACGACTTCTTTACTGATAAAAATGAAGGAATGAACAAAGGTAGAGGGCGGATTACGAGAACTACAAAAGACAATGGAAAATATAAAACCCCTACATTAAGACATTTAAATACTTCTTCTCCGTATATGCACGATGGAAGATTTGCCACGCTTGATGAAGTTTTTGATCATTATTCCAATACTATTCAAAAAAGTGCAACCCTTGACAGCCTACTAAAGCAAAATATAGTACTTACAGAAGAAGACCGAATGATGTTAAAAGAATTTCTTCACACTTTAGATCAGCCTAACTCTGAAATATAAAAAAGGCCTTAAGAAATGAATCTTAAAGCCTTCTTAAATGCCAATTAAACTTAGCAATTATACTTTTAGTGTTCGTGCTCTTCAGAAGTAACTTCTACAGTTAAAACTTGTTGTGCTTCGTTATCAGAAGAGTCATCTATTCTAGCTCCTAATTGTAACATAAAATGATAGTGTCCTTCTTTTAAAGGTTTACCATCTATGTCTGTAGGAATATCAATTTCCTCATCAAAATGGTATGTTGTAGGATAATCTCCTGCTCCAGTAAGTCCACCTTCTTTACCAAACTCCCAAGTTTGATTCATTGTCCATAAAACTGAATCTGTTGCCATTACACGTGCGTGATCATGGTGGTCGTCATCACCAAAGTGAATATTTAGACGAACATAAGATAAGCCTTGTTGTGCTGAAAGATCTGCCTCAATTCTAGCTTCTTCACCCACAATTACAATTGCAGCAACTTCGTCATGATCGTGATCATCGTCATTAGCTTTTCTTGCATGGTCATGTTCTAAAGGTGATACAGTGTAGTTTTTTATTTCAGGAGCAGGTCCTTTTTCAGTTTCATTGTTACACGATACAAAACCGATTAATAAAAAGGAGATAAATGCGATATACTTTTTCATATTCTTGATGTTTTTGCAATACTGTCGCAAGTAACTAAAGATAATTTGAAAATAAAAGTGATCATTCAAAATAAATGTTCACTTTAGACTTATTAATGATCCTAGGGAAAACAATTCGTATTTTTGTATTTATAAAGTACTACTCTTTATCACCTATTCAAAATAAAGAGAGGGTTTAAATAAAAATAGTGAGGCATAAACTACATGAAAGTATTAATAGATTTTTATAAATCCATTCATTTATCTAATGGATTACGAATGACATTTTCAATTGTTACACCACTAACAATTGGTTTGTTATTTGGAGACATATATGCTGGTACATCTGTAGCATTAGGAGCACTTTGTGTAGGACTTTCAGACTCTCCAGGAACTTGGTCTGAAAAAGCTAAAGGTTTAATTGGTGGTGCATTTATTTATCCTTTAACCGCAATAGGTATGGCCTTTATGATTAACTGGCCATGGCTTGGAGCACTCTTTCTAACTATAATTTCATTTGTAGCTGCCTTACTTTCTATATTTGGTAACAGATCTACATTAATAGGAAATAGCATACTGATTTCCATCAGTTTAGGCATCGCTTTCGGTGCTACAATTCCTGTATTATTAGAAAGTGCATTATGGATGTTAGGTGGAGGTTTATGGTACAGTATTCTTTCGTTAGTTTTATGGCAAATACGCCCCTATGCAAGTATAGAAAAAGTTTTAGGAGAATGTTACGAACTCATGGGGCAATATCTTCAGTTTAAAGCTATTCTTTTTATAAACCCATCTAAAAAAGAAATTGAGAAGAAAGTTTTTTCACTACAGACAAAGATTGATCATAAACAAGAAGAAGTTAGAAACCTATTGTTAAGACAACGTTCTGCTTTACAAGGTGCGACACCACATGGGCGTTCTTTAATTTTACTCATGAGAATATCAATTGATATTTTTGAAAGAGCTTCTGCAACACACATTTCTTATAACGATCTTCATCATAGTTTTAAGGGTACATCACTTCCAAAACAGCTA
Source organism: Flammeovirga pectinis (assembly GCF_003970675.1). Lineage (GTDB taxonomy): Bacteria > Bacteroidota > Bacteroidia > Cytophagales > Flammeovirgaceae > Flammeovirga > Flammeovirga pectinis. Next base: position 1,110,342 of record NZ_CP034562.1, on the reverse strand, counting down.
TCTGATTTATTTATTGATCTAGGAAAAAACTTAACCGAGATTGGATCAACAATTAAATCAAGAGATAAAATTGAAGACCTCCCCTCTTATAAAAAAGCTTTTGATAAATTACAATTCACCTTCGAAAAATTAAGAGATAATAAAGATCGAACACTTCCTATTTCACAATTTGCTGAAGTAAAAAATATTATTAGAAATTTTAATAGAATTGATCGGTATTCTAGAGAAGCAGCATCTTTTACAGATTGGAATAATATTAAAGAAAAAAGTTATACCGATGGGTTAAAACTACCTTCTTTTATTACAAAATCTGACCAAGGTACTTTTGCAGATAATCTTAACTTACAATCTGCTCATTTTAGGCATGCAATTAGAGTTTGTGTTGCTATGCTTATTGGTTACTTATGCAGTCTCTTTCTTGGATTAGACAGAGGATATTGGGTTTGGCTCTCGATTTCTGTAATTATGAAACCCTCATTTTCTATTACTAAGCAAAGAATGATTGCAAGAACAATAGGTACAACCTTAGGGATAATTATTGCCAGTGCATTAGTTTACATAACAGAAAACACTTATTTGTACCTACTTTTCTTGGTACCCTTAGGTATTCTCACGTTTGGCACACTAACTAAAAATTATAGAGTTGGAATGACATTCTTAACTCCATTTATTTTGTTGATCATTGCTACATCAACACAATTTGAAACAAACTTAGCACTTTACAGAGTGGCAGACACTGCTTTAGGCGGCCTTATTGCCTTTGCGGTAAGTTTCTTACTTTTTCCAGAATTTGAAGTAAAAAATATTAAGGGTAAATTAATTGCTGCCACCAGGGCCAATTGTACCTATTTTACAGAAGTAAGCATTGGCTACACAGGCCAACATAATGTAGACCCTAATAATTATCGTCTTGCTAGAAAAGCAGCACAATTGGCAAATGCAAACCTTGCTATGAGTTTTCAAAACATGCTTAATGATCCTAAAAACAGACAATTAACAACATCAGATTTGTATGAATTTATTGCTGCGAGTAGAATGATATTTGCCCATACAGCAACACTCTCTGCAAATGTTGAACGCCTTTCTAAAAAATATAAATTCCCAGATCTCATGCCTTTTATAACTACCGTTCAGGCTCAATTTGAACACATTATTTTAGGTATTAACAAGAATAAAATTATAGTGAAAGAGATTAGTTTTAATGATCTATTATCTGAATTCAATCAAGAACTCGAAACATTAGAGATAGATAGGGAGAAAGAGATTAAAGAAGGGATTAAAGAATCGCTGCTTATTAAAACATTATCTGATTATGTATTAATTACTAATCAACTTAAACGTTTAGGAAAAAACATCAATTATTTAGAAAATTGTACCGCAGCTCTAGTTAGTAATACAAAATAAACAATAGCGTCTCACTTTTTTCGTTTCAAAATAAAGCGTATTTCATTTTCGATTTATGTTTCTCTTCTTAATATTCCATCATTATATTGAATGTTGACTAAATTATGGCTAATTTACTACTATAGGTACACCACTCTATCACTGAAATAATTTATTAAACTTTTAAAATACCCATCTTCCCCACCAAATGCAGATCCTTTGTAAACATATTGTTTTCCTTTTATTAATAATTATAGGTCTGAATATTAATACCATAGAAGCTAAAGCAAATAAGGAGACCAATGCATTAATAGTGCAAAAAGGACGAAGAATTTCTTTGAGTTTAATGGATGTAGATGATAAACCAATTTCTGATGCTTTGGTCTTATTTGACAACCATATCTCTCATTCTAATTTAAGAGGATATTTAGAGATGGAGTCTGATTTAAAATTAAATACGGAATCTGGGTTGTGCGTGCTTTCTTATGATATTAAAGAAATTATTTATGATGGAAAAGAAGGACTATTTAAAATCAAATGTCTAAAATTAAAACCATCACAAGAAGAGCATCAGTTTTTAACTATCTATGCTGAAATAGAAAATGAAAACTTGATCAATAAAAAAGACATTGATCGATATAAAAAAAGTTTAGCAAAAATTAGCTTCCCTAAACAACAACTTTTATCTGAACAAGATAAAATAGTACTTTTCTTTATCACTGCATTACAAGATCAACTCACAAAAAAGAAGGTATTACTAGATAACTTTAGGAAAGAAAATGAAGTGAAAGATTACAGGTTACAGAAAGAAACACTCATTTATATATTATCTACCTTAACTCTACTTTTACTAAGTATTGGATTAATTGCTGTGATTAGACGCTCTTACATTCAAAGAAAAAAGGTTGAAAGTGTAAAGAATGAACTCGATTCTGCAATGACTCAAGTGAACAATCAGAATATTAAAATTACTAATAGTTTAAGGGCTGCCCATACTATTCAATCTGCAATACTCCCTCCTGTTGAACTATTAAAAAGTAAATTCTCAAGTTTCTTTTCAATTTATAGACCTAAAGATATTGTTAGTGGCGATTTTTATTGGTACGCTGAAACACGAAACAAAGAGGGACTTTTAATTAAATTTTTTGCTCTCGTAGATTGCACGGGGCATGGTGTACCAGGAGCACTAATGTCTATGATTGGGAAAAGTATTTTACAAGAAATAATAGATAAAAATATGTCTAGAGATCCTGCTACAATTCTTAAAATACTTGATGAACGAGTGATAGCCTATTTGCGTCAGCAGGAAAATACAGTCAACGATGGTATGGAATTGGCCATCTGTAAATTTGTAGAACAAGAAGAAGAAAACCACACGCCTTTACTCTATTTTGCAGGTGCAAAAAGTGACTTATACGTTGTCAATAAAAAAGAACAATCTTTAGAAAGGTATAGAGGTAATAGAGCGTCAATTGGTGGCACTATAAAAAATAGCAAGGTTTTTCAGACACAACAAATCAAGATAAATTATGGAGATCTTTTACTATTAATTACAGATGGTATTTTAGATCAGAATAATCTAGAAAATGAAAAACTTGGAAGAAAGTATTTTGAAAGGTATGTCAAAAATAATATGGATCAGCCATTAAAAGATTTAGGCGATTTATTAGAAGCAGCTTTGGATGTACATCAAGGAACAGTTCCGCAACGAGATGACATTACTTTTATTGGAATAGAAGTCTAATTAATTGACATCTTAGGTAGTATTCTATCTTCTAAAATGATTAATTGGTATAGTTATCGACTATTTTTTATAGATAGATGAGAGAATTGATTTACGATTGGAATTTTCTTACTAATTTACAGACTTAAAGCGACTTTTTAAATTTTTATATGGACCAGAACACTCCAGAAATTCTCTTAGAAATTAAAGACTTATCTATTTCTTTTAATCATGAAGAAAGAGGGCACAATGTGGCTGTTGATAATGTAAACTTTGTTTTAAACAAAGGAGAGACATTGGGAATTGTTGGTGAATCTGGCTCAGGTAAATCTGTTACCGCTTTATCATTATTACAACTTCTTCCAAAAGCAGGAGTTAATATTTCTGGGGAAGCTATATTTAATAGTAAAGAAGGAAAAGTTGATCTATTAAAATTAAATAGACAACAAATAAGAAAATATAGAGGTAGAGAAATTGGAATGATATTTCAGGATCCTATGAGTTCTTTAAACCCTGCACTTACTTGTGGCTACCAATTGATTGAGACTATAAAAATTCATGAAAAAATAAGTAATCGTGATGCTAAAAAGAAAGCATTAGAAACTTTTGAATTAGCACAGCTCAAGAATCCAAAAAAGGTTTTTCATTCTTATCCACATCAAATTTCTGGAGGACAAAAACAAAGAGTTATAATCAGTATTGCTCTTGCCTGTAATCCTAGTTTATTAATTGCAGATGAGCCTACTACAGCCTTAGATGTAACCTCTCAAAAAGGGATCCTAGAATTGTTTAATCAATTTCGTGATACAATGAATACTGCATGTATGTTTATCTCTCATGATTTGGCAATTGTTGCTCAGATGGCAGATAAAATTGCAGTAATGAGAAAAGGCAGAGTTGTAGAATACGGGACTGTTTTTGATGTTTTTACAAATCCTCAACATCCCTACACAAAAGGTTTACTTGCTTGTAGACCTCGTATTGATATTATATTAAAACGTTTGCCAACCCTTAATGATTTTATTGAAGATAAAAACAGAACTGGTAAGGCAAAAGCTCGTTTCATGTCAGTTGGTCAAGCACTTATTTTAAATGCACAAGACGAAGACGCTGTAAGAGAAACTCAAAAACAAATACTTGATAAACCTCCTATTCTTGAAGTTTCAAATTTATCGACAATCTATCCTGTTCGAAAAAACATTTGGGGAAAAGTAACCAAAACATTTACTGCTGTAGATAATGTTACTTTCCAAGTAAATGAAGGTGAAACTTTAGGTCTTGTTGGCCGTTCTGGATGTGGAAAAACAACACTTGGTAGAAGTATTTTAAGATTAATCGAACCAACATCTGGTAAAGTCCTTTTTGAAGGTAGAGACCTCTCTACAATGAAAAAAAGAGAACTAAATAAATTAAGAAGGGATATTCAAATCATTTTTCAAAACCCATATACATCATTAAACCCTAGAAGTACAATTGGTCAAGCTATTATTGAACCAATGAAAGTACATAAAATCTATTCTGATGAAAAAACGATGAAGCGAGAAGCAATTCGTTTATTAGAAACTGTAGGTTTAAGTAGTGCATATATGAATAGGTATCCTCATGAATTCTCTGGAGGACAACGTCAGCGAATTTGTATAGCGAGAGCTCTTTCTACCAAACCAAAATTTATTATTTGTGATGAGTCCGTTTCTGCTTTAGACGTTTCGGTGCAAGCAATGGTCTTAAATTTATTGTGTGATCTAAAAGAAGAATTTAATCTTACTTATATCTTCATATCACATGATTTAGCAGTGGTGAAATTCATTTCTGATCGAATTATTGTAATGGATAAAGGTGAAATTAAAGAATGGGGATTGTCTTATGACATGTACCAATCACCAAAATCTGAGGTTACTAAAAAACTTATTGAAGCAATACCTAGTGCAGACTTTAGTCAGATTAGAAAGAATATGATTAAAAGAAAAATGATGCACAAAAAAAACACTCAATAGTTTAAATTATTGAGTGTCTCTTATTTATAATTACTAGTAGTTTACTAGAACTTATTATCTACAATATTAATAAAATCCATTACAGCATCTGTAGTGAAATCCCATTCGTACTGTTGAGCATAGTCAGATTTAATTAATCCAATTGCTTCAGTATAATCGTTACAGTTCTCTAATTTTTCTAATGCTAGATTCATCACATCTGCATTATTATCAAATAACTCTTTTTGGAAAACAAACTTCTGATTAATACTAATAGTAGCTTTAATACCAGCATCATTTGAAGATGCCCCCCTTAATTTATCTAATAATGTCTGCCCCTCTTCCTCTTGTCCATCATTTAATGATTCTAGAACATCTTTTGTGTCATCAGCTTCTTCAATAGGAGTTTCTGATACTTCATTAATAACCTCCTCAACCTCTTTCTCTTCTCCAAAAGTAATTACAGAAACTTCTGGCTCAGATGATACTAAACTTTCTAAAGAAGACTCTAACGCATTTTCGAAAGAGGAATCCTCCGTTTCCTGTACTTCTTCTTCCTCTTCAGGTTTATCTTCATGAGAAATTGATTCAGTAACGATATCTTCTAAATTAACTTCTTCTAATTCTACTACTACAGGTTCAATTTCTGAAGCTAGTTCTTCTAAATTCTCTTCCTCTTTTTCTTCTATACTTGCAATTACTTCCTCTTCTTTTTCTTCTTCAATTTCTTTTTCAGCCTCAAAGTCAAAACTGATAATATCTTCAGATAGTTTTTCAATATCAATTGATGCCTCTTCTGAATCTAAATCAATTGTTTTCTCCTGAACTGGAGGCTGATCTAGATATCCCGGGTGCAATTCAAATAACCCGACTGGTAATATTTCATTAAATAATGCGACTATATTTTTAGGATCATCAATTAGCTCTGGATGATGAGAAATAGTATTCCTTGCAATGTTAATTGCATCAATTCTACTAATATTAACCGATGCTTCTTCTTCTAAAGCAGCAAGAACTTGAGCAGAAAGATTTGGATGTATTTTTATGTATCCAAACATTGGCACTAAGTAATTCTTTAAAGGAATTTTCATGCCTTGCATCCCAAAAAATTCTTCATAAAAAATTTCTGGAGCAAATGTAAGAACGAGTACATCTCTAACAGCTTTTTGTAAAAGTGGCAAGAAATGTATGCGTGATATATGTATATTTTTAGAAAGAGCATTCATTAAATGCCCTAAAGAGGTACGAACAGATTCCGCTGAATAATCAAAATAAGGACTTTGAATACGAACGGCTTCTTTTTGCCAGGTTTCAAATATTCTCTTTAAAACAAATAAATTGACACTTTCTATAGCTGTCAAATTTGTTATTTGAATTCCTGTTATATAATCATGTTTTGAGAAGAAATCATCACAAATAGCGTCTGCAAATTTTTCAGAATAAATATCTATTGCAGCTAGATTTGGTTTATTGCTCATATTAAAAGTATGGTCCAAGGGAATATTTAATACTAATATAGTGCGTAGGAGTCAAATCTAAAAAAAAGTTTACACTGTTCTTAAATAATAGTAAAGATTATCTTCTTTTTGTTACTTTCTCGTTATTACAACCCCATTCTTACACCAATTACTCTACATTTTTAGGTTTTAAAATTTTATACTACAAAAAATAAAATCAGTTATTTTTAATTGAATAACAGCACAAATTGACGTCTTACATTAAAGTTTATTATATTAATAGAAAAGAATTCTTGTGTTTCAAGTTTGAAACCCTAATTTTGTGTTGACTATGCGCAATCAGTCAAACAAACACTATTTAAAGAGTTTATGAAAAAGTTTTTTATCTATAGCAGTGTTCTTGCTCTTTTAGCAACACTAACTTCGTGTTTTGGCCAACACAACCACGCTCCTAATCCGGGTGTTCATTTAAACAGTAAAAGAATTTACGGACCAAGCAGAGCAGCTGCTCCGGAGCAATTGGAAAATCAATATCCAAAAGCTGATTCTGAACTTTTAATGAGAGTTGAAGACATTCGTAATAAATTATATCCTAATTAGGAAATAATTCTTTACATAAAAGCACCTTTTTCATAATATTTGGAAAAGGTGCTTTTTTATTGGCAATTTTCTGATAGCCAATTTGTAGCTTGTAAATGACCTAAATTGGTTGCTCTACGCATTGCTATACACGCAGCAGAATTATCTCCGTTTTTCTGAAAAGCCAAACCCAATAGATAATTTAATTTTGGATCGTCAGGTTTTAACCTCAACGACCATTTACAATCTCTAATTACATTTTCGTATTCACCTCTTTCCATATGTAAACGTGCACGAAGAATATAAATAGACAGGTGTGTGTATGGTATTTCTTGTCCTTCTAAAACTAATGCGTATGCATCCCCATAAAAATCCTTATAATATTCTACGGTAATGCCTACCCCTCTAGTTAGAATTTCGATAGCTCGTTCTGAATCATTAAAGCCAGTAGCATATACCTCAGAAAAAGCTGGATAGATAGATAAATCATACTTGTTCTTCTGAATCAAATAATTGAAGGTAACCTCTGCACCTTTATAATTCCCTCTATTAAACTGAGCAATTGCCAATTGCCATAGCATTTCTACAGAAGTATCTTCTTTCAATTCGTTCTGAACATCACCAACAATTTCAATTACCTTATCAAATTCTCTCTCCTCAAAAAGCAATAAAGAATAGGCTTCAACTTCAGACAATAGGCTATCGTAAATAATATCACTTTGTTCGGATAAATAAGTTAATTTAAAATGAAGTGAATCTGCTTTTCGTAAAGCCATTCCAAAATTTCCATTTTCAGATAATTGCAGTACCTCTTCGATTTCCTTTTCTTCAACAAGAACTCTTTCTTCAACTTTTTGATTCTCTAGATAATTATGCGATACTACAAATAAGAATACAATCCCAATTAAAACAATTGTAGTACCTACTCCCCATTTAATAACTTCTTTATCTTCCTTTTCTTTGTCTGATTTAGAATATGCTGGCTTGTAATTTTTTAATAAATCGGATCTTTTCTGGAAATTCACTTCTTCCTGTTCCTTTTCTAATTGAGAATATTTTAGCCATTCATCATACATTAACCTCTGGTAAGGGTCTGAAAGATTTTGATAAGCTGTAGCAATTAGTTTAAAATATTCTTCAGATTTTGGGCTATTTTTATTTCTATCGGGATGATATTTCTTGGCCATCGTTTTATAAGCCTTCTTGATTTCTGAAGGAGAAGCAGTAGTGTTTATTTCCAGTATTTCGTAATAAGAAAACATAAAAAACTTCTTTAATTATAATAAAGCCTATACCGATTGAAATTGTTTAAGAGGAACACTTTCTTTATAATTTAACTAATCAATCTAAAACAAAGTATATAAAAACATAATTTGGATAATTATTGTCATTAATTGATATAAATCAGTTTATTCTTGATGATCTTTTGTGTTTCTTTGCGCAAAGAAAAACTTCTTAAAATATTATCAAGATGGATCAAATAATAAACCAAAATGTTGCTGCATGGTTGGAAGGACCTTTCGACGATGCGACAAAACAAGAAATTAAACGCCTACAAGCAGAAGACACTCACGAACTAAAAGAAAGTTTCTATAAATCTCTTGATTTTGGAACAGGTGGTCTACGTGGTATTATGGGAGTTGGTACTAACAGAATGAACAAATACACAGTTGGTATGGCCACTCAAGGTCTTGCTAATTATGTAAAACAAGAAGTTGAAGGTACTCCTAAAGCTGCAATTGCATATGACTGTAGAAATAACAGTGCATATTTTGCAGAAGTAGCGGCAAACGTATTAGCTGCTACAGGATTTACAGTATACTTATTTGATGCTTTACGCCCTACTCCAGAATTATCTTTTGCAATTAGAGAATTAGGATGCCACACGGGTATTGTAATTACAGCATCTCATAACCCTAGAGAATACAACGGTTTTAAAGCATACTGGTCTGACGGTGGGCAAGTTGTAGCTCCTCACGATACAAACATTGTAACTGAAGTTCGTAAAATCGAATCTATCGACGATGTTAACTGGGAAGGTGGAGAAGGTTCTGTAATTAAAATCAATAAAGAAGTTGATGAGCCTTATTTAAAAATGCTTGAGGGACTTTGTATTTCTCCAGATGCAATTAAAGCTCAGAAAGATTTAAAAATTGTTTTTACTTCTATTCATGGTACAGGTATTACTATGGTACCACCAATCTTAGAACGTTTAGGTTTTGAGAATGTACATATTATTGAGGAGCAAAAAGTTACAGATGGAAATTTCCCTACTGTAGTTTACCCTAACCCAGAAGAAGCAGAAGCATTAAGTATGGCGCTTGCAAAAGCAAAAGAAATTGATGCTGATATCCTATTAGGTACTGATCCTGATGCTGACCGTGTTGGTATCGCTATCAAAAACCATAAAGGCGAGTGGACTCTTTTAAACGGTAATCAAACTGCCGCTCTTTTATTTAACTATGTGATTTCTGCTCGTAAGAAAGCTGGTTTAAATAAAGACAATGATTTTGTTTGTAAAACAATTGTTACAACAGACCTAATCGACCGTTTTGCTGCTGCACATAACATGCCTTGTTATAACGTATTAACTGGGTTTAAATTTATTGCAGAAGTAATTAAAGAAAAAGAAGGTAAAGAAAACTTTATCGTTGGTGGTGAAGAATCATACGGTTACTTAATTGGTGACGCCGTTCGTGATAAAGATGCAATTGCAGCTTCTGCAATGATCTGTGAAATGGCTGCTTTCTATAAAAATGAAGGTAAATCTATGTTCGATCAGCTTATTGATATTTATGCTGAACATGGTTACTTTAAAGAAAAGCTTATTTCTATTACTAAGAAAGGAATGAGTGGTGCAGACGAGATTGCTCAGATGATGAAGGATCTTCGTGCTAACCCTCCTGCCACTATTAATGGTTCGAAGGTTTTAGAAATGAGAGATTACCAATCTTCTATTGCTACAGATTTACAATCTAAAGTAGAAACTGTAATTGATCTACCAAAATCTAACGTGTTACAATTCTTCTTAGAGGATGGTACTAAGATTTCTGCTAGACCTTCTGGTACGGAACCTAAAATCAAATTCTACTTTAGTGTAAATACTTCTTTAAGTTCTGCTGATGAATATGATGCAGCCGATGAAGTTCTTGAAACTAAAGTTGCTAAGATTATTGAAGATATGAAGTTGAACTAATCGTTCATTTCAGATTATAATAAATTGAGAAGCCGTATTAGAGTTAAAATACTTTAATACGGTTTTTCTTTTTTTAAGAGTATTTCCCCTTGTTAAAGGAGAATGATTAAAAAAAGTATTATAATAAAAAAACTTATGTGAAAATATTGTCCACCCTTCCAACCAAATAAGTGTATTGCCGTTGATTATACTATGATAAAAACGTCATAAGACAATGGAAAAAATCAATACAATAAAATATCGAAACCTTCTAATAAGAGAACAACAGTACCTTTTTATTACTGTATTGTTTTTAGTTATTGGTAGTATTCCATTTATGACGGGGAGTTTTAAAATCACCCCTCCTATCATTCAACATTCAGTAGACGAAGGCGAACTAATTAATGATGAAGTTTTAATTAGCACTCATAGTTCACCAACTATAGGTTCTGCAATAATTTCTTTCGAATCTGAATCTGAACCACCAAATAGAAGACACCCAGTAAATGAACGCCTGTTTTATATTATATTTTCTGCAATAGTTATTTTTATGGTTTACCCTGTTCGGTATTTAATATACCTTCTTAATTACCTTCTTGAATTAGATTAATCACTAAATATTTGTTAAGTTTTTAACTTATTTTAAAATATTTAACAACGGATAGTTATGTTCAAAATGGAGATCATTAGTTTTACTGCTGATTTACATAACTCTTATATTACTGAATGAAAAATCTATTTTTATTTGTTGTTTTAATTCTATTATCACACACAAATTTTGCCCAAAATAATTCCTCAAAATTACCAAAAAAAGGTACTTTATCTGTTACTTGGGGATGGAATTGGAGTGCTTATACACCTTCAGATATACATTTTAAGGGAGAAGGTCATGATTTTACAATTCGTGACGTGAAAGCTTCAGATAGACCTTCAACATTTGATATGAATACTTATGTAGTTCATTTCACCACACCACAATATAATTTTAAATTAGCCTATTTCTTAACAGATAATTGGAATTTTTCTTTTGGTGTAGATCATATGAAATATGTGATGAATCAAAATCAATATGTAACAATTGATGGGACCATAAATACTGGCGGCCCTTACGACGGTCAGTACAACAATGCTACAATTCAATTAACTAATGATTTTCTAACTTTTGAACATACCGATGGTTTAAATTATATTTATTTAGGTGCTAATAGGTTTGATGAACTTTTCAACTTTGAAAAAATAAATTTTGCCAACATTGCCATTAACCTTACTGAAGGAATTAGTGGTGGTATGTACTACCCTAAAACAAATTCAAAGTTATTGGGCAACGATAGATTTGATGAGTTCAGGGTATCTGGTTTTGGCTTTGACGCCAACATAGGTTTAAACATTACGTTCTTTAATTACTTCTTTATTGAAGGAGATTTAAAAGGCGGTTATGTTAATATGCCAAATATTTATACTACTCCCAATCCTTCTGACAGAGCAGATCAAACGTTTTTTTATACACAATATAATTTTGTCTTAGGAGCTAACATTCCATTAGGCAATAAGAAATTATAAAAGTCCTCTTTAAATAGTATACTTTTAAATTAAGGTTGAATAGCACAAATGAATGCTATTCAACCTTTTTTAATGTTAATTGTACATTTATCATAAAATTAATGTCGTTTAACCTCAAAATAATGCCTCTTAGCTAAAACTTTTCTTGTTGAAAATCATAAGAAGTACTTTGCGATAGTTATTTAGATTGAAACAAACTATCGGGAAGCCGAAATACATATACGACATTTATGAAAACTCAATTTATTTTCTTCTACTTGTTATTAATTTCCCTTGCATCTTGCGTAGGAACAAAGGAAAGCAATAAAAAAGACATTACTATCCATTGGAAACAACAAGCAAATGATGTTAATGACAAACATGAATCATTTGCTGAGTTAACAATTAAGAACGTCGGATCAACTCAATTAAACAAATCTAATTGGGCTCTTTATTTTAATAATAAACCTTGTACTCAACTAGATGTTGCAAAAGTTGGGGCAGATGTTTCGATTGAACGAATTAATGGTGATTTCTTTAAAATAACACCTAAAAAATCTTTTAAAGGTCTAAATAGCGGTGATAGTATCGTCGTTTCTCTATATACGAATAGTCCTGTTATTAAATACACAGACAGAGCTCTTGGCTTCTACTTTGTATTTGATAAAAATGGAAAAGAAGAATTCTATGAGCCTGCCTATTCCTATGGTTCTTTATCTCCAGAAATGGCTCAAATGTCTACATCAGATACTTACGTTGTAGAGACAAATGAGATTAGATACGAAGAAAATAAGCAGTTAAGTAAAATCACTCTTTCTACAGAAGATAAAATTATACCTACTCCACTTAGTGTAACAGAAACTAAAGGACAGTTTGATGTATCGAATGTAAAAGAAATCGTTGCTGATAAAAATACTCAACCTCAAGCAAAGCTTCTTCAAGAATATATTAAATCAACTCTTCATCAAGAAGTAACTATAGTAGACAAAGTTTCTTCTGCTGTTGCTATTCAATTAATCAATAAAGAAGTTAATGCAAATACAGAAGCTTACTCACTAACAATACAAGCTAATGGCATTAAAATTATAGGTAGCGATAAAGGTCTTGTTTATGGTATTCAAACCTTAAGAGGTTTATTACCCTTAAAAGGTGAAGACAATTCTATTCAATGTGCAAAAATTGTTGACCAACCACGTTTTGAGTATAGAGGTTTTATGTTGGATGTTGCTAGAAACTTCCAAACAAAAAAATCTGTTTTAAACCTGTTAGATGTAATGGGATTCTATAAAATGAATAAGTTACATTTTCATTTAACAGATGATGAAGGTTGGAGAATTGATCTAAAAAAATTCCCTGAGTTAGTTGAGGTTGGTAGTTCTAGAAAACACCCAACTGATAAATTCTCAACAATCCCTTCTTATGGTTCAGGTCCTAGAGGTACAGAAGGAATATCTAATGGTTACTACACTAGAGCCGATTATATAGAGATTCTTCAATATGCAAAAGCAAGAAATATTGAAGTAATTCCAGAAGTAGATGTACCTGGCCATGCAAGAATTGCAATTAATGCTATGCGTTTGCGTTCAGATAGATTAAAAACTCAAGAAAAAGTAAAAGAAGCAAATGAGTTTACTTTAGACGACCCGGAAGATGTTTCTGAATATTCTTCTGTACAAGGTTTTAACGACAACACAATTTGTCCTTGCGAAAATTCATCATATAACTTTATCGATGCTTTAATTGGTGAGTTTAATGATATTTACACTGCTGCTGGTGTTCCTTTAGAAACGATGCACCTAGGTGGTGATGAAGTTGCACATGGTGTTTGGGAAAACTCTCCTTCATGTAAAGAATTTATGAAAGAGAACAATCTTGAAGATATTGAAGCTCTAAAAGGATACTACGCTTTACGTATTGCGAAAATTGCAAAAAAGAACAATGTAAAACTACAGTTATGGGATGATATTCTTCATCATGCAAAAGGAATGTCTCCAGATAACCTTACGTTAAATGCATGGGATAATACTTGGGGTGCAGGTACTGAAGACTTTGGTTACAAACGTGCCAATGAAGGATACAATGTAATTATGACTTCTGTATCTAGCCTGTATTTTGATATGGCTTATACAAAAGAAGTAGATGAACCTGGTTTTTACTGGGGAGATTACAATAACACAAGAAACATATTTAACTATCTTCCGACGCACTTATTTAGTACAGATCACAAATTAAAATTAGGTGGTATAATAACTAAAGAAGAATTAAGCAAGAAAGAGACGTTAACGGCAAAAGGTTTAAAACATATAAAAGGTATTCAAGGAGCACTATGGTCGGAAACACTTAAAGGCCAACAAGATGCTGAGTACTTATTATATCCTAAAATGTTAGCGCTTGCAGAAAGAGCATGGTCTACATCTGTGGTTAAAGCGGGTGATTCAAAAACAAAAATTGAAAATCGTATAAACCAAGATTGGAATACTTTTGCAAATGCAATTGGCCAAAGGGAGTTTAATCGTTTAGCGTCATGGAATAGACATTACAGAATACCTCCAGTTGGTGCTATTGTTAAAGATGGAAAAGTAGAAGCAAATATTGGCTTCCCTGGTTTAACAGTAAGGTACACAACAACTTCTGATACACTTGATGAGAATTCTAAAATATATACAACTGCAATTCCTTTAACAGAATCATTACAGTTGGCCGCATTTGATAAATACGGGAATAAAGGTAGAATTCAGATCATTTCGTCTTCTAAGAAATCGATATAATTATACTATAACTAGCACAAACAAATAACTTCAATTTAAAGGTTGTTTTAGAGGAAACTTTAAAGCAACCTTTTTCGTTTAGAAAACTTTATTTTTAAGACAAAATCACTATTATTCTTTTTTGTTAACCTATAAAAGTGATGAAATTGAGTTTAGATTTTGGTTTATCAAATGATCTTATGAACTTTGCAAAAATTTATAGATATGGAAAACACACCAGAATTAAATAGTCAAGGGAAATACTTAGGTACAATCACTAAAGATTTTATCAAAGTATACTCTGTTTTACAAGAAGCTTCTTATCAAGTTAGAAAGAGAAATTTTTCTAAATACCCTATTTTTCCTGTTTCTAAAACATCACTAAGTATTGGCCAACATCTAGTAGGACCAGATCAAAAAGAGTTTTTAGAATGGAACTATGGCGTTTCTTTTGCTGAAGAATTTTTACAGAAAGAATTAATTTTAGCTGATAGATTTGAGGAGTTTAAAAAATCATACAAGAATCCAGATGAATTTTGCTGTTTATTTGTAATTGATGATGAGTTTGTAAACTTTGTCTACATTCCTTATCCTCTTGATGAAGACGGAAACGAAATTCTATAGCAATAATTTTTGATCATAAATTAAATTCATGATCAATATTTTTGCATCAAAAAAAGGGATTGATATTCAGCTGAACATCAATCCCTTTCTATTTTTATAGTAGTATTTACTTTTCAAAGTTCATAACAACATCAGTAATAATAGTGATACAATCTTCTAATTGCTCTTCTGTAATTACCAATGGAGGTGCAAAACGAATAATATTACCATGTGTTGGCTTCGCTAACAATCCTTTATCCATTAATTTATAACAGATATTAGTTGCTGTTTTACTATCCTCAGAATCATTTACTAATAAAGCATTCAAAAGTCCTTTACCTCTTACGCCTAACAATAAATCTGTCTTAGCAGATAATTCTTCCATTCTTGCTCTGAAAACCTCTCCCAAACGGAAGGCATTTTCCGTCATCTTTTCTTCCTTCAAAACTGTAAGTGCTTCCATCATTACAGCACACCCCAGAGGGTTACCACCGTATGTAGAACCATGCTCACCAGGATTAAATACATCCATTACTTCAGAAGATGTAAGAACACAAGAAACAGGATAAAAACCACCTGAGATTGCTTTTCCAAGAATTACCATATCGGGTTTTATTTCATCGTAATCAGATGCCAATAATTTACCCGTTCTTCCAACACCTGTCTGTACTTCATCTACCATGAAGAGTACATTGTGTTTGGTGCATAACTCTTGTGCTGCTTTTAAGTAACCATCTTGCGGTACATAAACACCAGCTTCTCCTTGAATTGGCTCTAACCAAAGTCCTGCAACATTTGGATTCTTTAATGCTTCTTCTAAAGCTGATAGATCATTATAAGGTACAATTTCGAAACCTGGCATAAATGGGCCAAAATTTGTTGTTGCTACCGGATCTGTTGATGCAGAAATAATGGTAGTTGTTCTACCATGAAAATTCTTTTCAACACCAATAATCACTGCTTCGTTTGCTGGTATACCTTTTTTCTCGTATCCCCACTTACGTGCAAGCTTAATTGCTGTTTCATTACCTTCTGCACCTGTATTCATTAAAATAGCACGCTCAAAGCCAAAAGTTTCACAGAGCATTTTCTCTGCTAAGCCCAATTGATCAGAGTAAAATGCTCTAGATGTTAGGGTAAGCTTAGATGCTTGTTTAATCATTACATCCAAAATTCTTGGATGAACATGCCCTTGATTTACTGCACTGTATGCAGATAAAAAATCGTAGTATTTGTTTCCTTCTACATCCCAAACGAAAACTCCTTCTCCTCTCTCTAGAACTACTGGTAACGGAGCATAATTATTAGCCCCGTATTTTTTTTCTAGTTCGATCGCTTCTTTCGATGAGATAGTCATTACATTTTCCATAATAGTAAGATTAGTATGTGCGTGTGTATGTTTATATATTATAGTTTCTCAAATATGAAATATATGTTTCTACTTTCCAAACTAATCAATCTTCTCCCCAATCTACATCATCATCAGACACGGGTACGGAAATTCTATATTCATCCAAAAAGATCTTAAATTCTACTCTTCTATTTAGCCTTTTTTCTTCTTCGTTAGAAGGTTGAACAATAATTGGATCATTGTCTCCCTTACCATCTGCTATAACTCTATTGCTTTCTAACTCTCCGTAATTAACAATAAATTCTTTTATAGACTCGGCTCTTTCTTTCGATAATTTGACATTTGCTTCAGAATTACCATCAGCATCAGTATGTCCAGTTACAATTAGTCTGTAGTTTGTATGTTTCACTAAGAAATCAACGACTAAGTGCAAGTTGTTTTCCATTTCTGGTTTTAATTTCGCACTCCCTGGATCAAAATCAATTGATGCAAAAGACAATGAACTATTTACTGAAATTGCTGGAATCTGAACGTGTTTATCTCCTTCAACAAAAAATATTTCTTCTATCTGAAAAAAGTTATCTCCTTCAATTACCAACAGGTACTTCTTATCATTTATTAATTCAAAATCAAAAGACCCATCTTCTCTAATAGATTTTGGAGCAACTTCTACCCTATCCGATAAATCGATGACTGTAACAACACCCTTAAAAACTTCTCCGGTAGATTGTTCTGTAACTCTACCAGAAAAACGAACTGTATTATTAGGTTTAGCTTCCATAGGTAATGGAAACGATTGAAGGTCTAAATTTGGGTCTCCTTTTACTTTAGATTTTGCGTAGTACAATTGCTTAGCATCTGCATCTATTGCAAAGTAATATTCATCACCTCCACCGTTTACTAACGGGCCAACATTCTTTGGTTCACTAAATCTTCCATCTACAATGAATGATTTATAAATATCAAAGCCACCAAAATTTACTACTCCTAAAGATGAGCTAAAATACAAAACAGGGAATTTTACATGTGGGTATGGGCTTAACTCGCTTCCTCTAGAATTAATAAAAGGACCAACATTCTTTGCTTTACCCCACGCTCCTTTTTCTGATTTAATACTCATGTAGATATCGCTATTACCAAACCCCCCTTTTCTATCGGAGGCAAAAAACAACGTATCTTCAGTCATAGATAATGACGGGTGAGAATCCCATGCATAAGAGTTTATATTAGGTCCCAAATTTACAGGCTCACTCCATGTAGAGTCACCTACTCTATTTGAATAATAGATATCACAATCTCCTAACCCTCCGGGAGCCATACATCTAATAAAATAAAGTGTTTTACCATCTTTTGATAAATATGGAGAACCCTCATTATAATTCGAGTTTATTGCTTCAAAAGCCACCGCTTCTCCCCACATATCAAACTCCGTTTTTTCACTTATATAAATATCTTCGTTTGCATTTTTCGGATTAAATTGTTGGTTAAAAGCCGAAGTGTCTCTACCACTTCTATTACTTGTAAACAATAATCTATTTTGATTTTCTCCACCTAAGGTCATTCCATAATCAGAAAACTGTGAATTCACCTGGTCACCCATATCAACCAATACATCTTCCGGGGGAGTTAATGTATCTATTAATGCTCTTTTATCAACAAGCCTGTAATAATCTTCGAGGTTTGCATACAAAGGCTTTTCAAATAAAGTAAGTGATTCATAATGCTTTAAAGCTCTACTAAAATCACCTCTATAATGTCTTAGAATTAATCGATATGTTTCTTTTGCTAAAACTCTATCGCCAAGGTATTCAGATACATTCGCTAAGCGCCAAAGTAAATCCATATCCTCCTTCACCATAAAATTATTTATACCAAAAGAAGTTACATATATATATAATTGTTCTCTGTATTCATCCCATTGCTTATTACGTTCAAGTCTAGCAATTAAAGCCAGTTGCTGATCGTTTCTATAATATGGTCTAACATTAATATTAGGGAATTTCAAACCAGGTAATTTAACCACCTTATTTATTTTGGTAGGTTCAAATTCCGAGATTTTCAATCCACTATCTTGTTGCTCTTTTTTCTCTGCTTCCTTTTTTTTCTTTCTTTTCTTTTGGGAGAAAGTTGGGTTAGAAAAAACTGCAATAATTAGTATAAAGAGTATAAATCCGCTTCTTGTGAAGATGCTTCTCATAGTTTATAGGCTTACAGCACTAAAATAGTAACTGCAACTTGTTCTTTTATTATAATTAACTCCATAATTTAACGAAAAATTAAGTATCATTTACCTAAATATTCCTATTTAAATTTAATCTCTTAATTAATCTCACATTCGTTAAATTGAAGTTGATATTTTATTAACGATAAAAAAGTATTTTCAGTACCTTTGTGGGCCTTGAACTTAATATCAAGAAATATACACTTCCATAGTTGTGCCACATTTGTCAGTTTAAACTGAAAATATGTCAGTATTTACCAATTAGGTACAATTATGTATAAAATAAGTAAATGAATTGTCGATTTGGCATTCATAAAAGATCAGACAAACCTCAGCATGAGAAGTAAAGATACATTAGCCCAAGGGCTCCTATCCAATATAAATAACGACGCTATTATTTCTGTTATAGCAGAAGACGAAACTGAAAGTTATAATTTAGATGATATTGAAGAATTAGAAGTACCCATATTACCTCTAAGAAATATGGTTTTATTCCCTAATGTACTTATCCCTATCACAATTGGTAGAGAGAAGTCGAATAAATTAGTGGAGTATGCATATTCTAATAAAAAATTCATAGCCGTTGTTGCACAAAGAGATGCCTCTGTTGAAGATCCTGGAAAAAAGGATTTACACCAGTTTGGAACATTAGTGCAGATTATAAAAATATTAAAACTTCCTGACGGTAATAGTACAATCATTGCGCAGGGACGTAAAAAAATAGAATTAAAAGAATTAACTTCTGAAGAACCTTACCTTTCTGGGAAAGTAGTTGTTCATGAAGAAGATTTTTCTAAGATTAAGAAAACAGAAGAGAAAGCTTTAGAGTCTTCTTTAAGAGATGTTGCTTATGAAATTCTAAGTTTAAATAGAGATATCCCTCAAGAAGCTTCTTTGGCTTTAGAGAATATTAAAGGTTTAGATTTCTTGGCTAATTTTATTGCTACAAACATTAATGCTGAAGTTAATGATAAGCAAAAAATATTAAGAATTTCTGATGGAAAAGTTAAGGTTGAGAGGCTATTAAAGCTGATGAACAAAGAGGTTAACTTGTTAGAAATTAAAAATGAAATAGCAGGGAAGACTAACGTAGATATTGATCAACAACAACGTGATTATTATTTACGTCAACAAATGAAGGTGCTTCAAACGGAACTTGGTGCAGAAGGACCCGATGAAGAAATTGCAGCTTTAAAAGAACGTGCAGAGAGTAAAGATTGGCCAGAAAATATAAAAGAACATTTTTACAAAGAACTCGCTAAACTTTTACGTTCAAACCCTGCCGCAGCAGACTTTGCAGTATCTATGAATTACTGTGAGTTTATGTTGGACTTGCCTTGGAATAAAATTACAGAGGATTCTTTCGACTTGAAAAATGCTCAAAAGATTCTTGATAAAGACCACCAAGGTTTAGAAAAAGTAAAAGAACGTATTTTAGAATACCTTGCTGTTCTTAAGCTTAAAAATGATATTAAAGGACCTATTCTTTGTTTATATGGCCCTCCTGGTGTTGGTAAAACATCTTTAGGTAGATCAATTGCAAAAGCATTAGGTAGAGAATATAACCGTATTTCATTAGGTGGTTTACACGATGAAACAGAAATCAGAGGTCACCGTAAAACTTATGTAGGTGCTATGCCTGGTAAGATTATGCAAAGCATAAAAAAATCTGGTGTTTCTAACCCTGTTTTTATTCTTGATGAAATAGATAAAATCGGAAACAACTTTAGAGGAGATCCTTCTTCTGCATTTTTAGAGGTTCTTGATCCAGAACAAAACAATGCATTTACAGATAATTACCTTGAAGTAGAATACGACTTATCTAAGGTGTTATTTATTGCTACTGCAAATTCATTAGATACCATTCAACCTGCATTACGCGATAGAATGGAAATTATTGAAATTACGGGTTACACGTTCGAAGAAAAAGAAGAAATTGCTAAAAAGCATTTAATTCCGAAACAAAGAACTGAGCATGGTTTAAAAGCTAAAGACTTTACAATCTCTGCTAAAGGACTTAAATTCTTAATAGAAAACTACACAAGAGAATCTGGTGTACGTGGTCTTGAAAGAACTATTGGTTCTGTTATTAGAAAAATAGCAAAATCTATTGCTATGGAAGAGGAGTACAAAAAGTCTATTGGACCAGACGAGGTAATAAAATACTTAGGAGCTCCAATTTTTGAAAGAGAAACATACCAAGATAACGAATATGCTGGTGTTGTTACTGGATTAGCTTGGACGCAAGTTGGTGGTGAGATTTTATTTATTGAAAGCTCATTAAACAGAGGAAAAGGTAGATTAACCCTTTCCGGACAACTTGGTGATGTTATGAAAGAATCTGCTACTACAGCTCTTTCTTGGCTAAAAGCTAATGCAGAAAAATATGGAATTGACCATAGAGTATTTGAAACATACGATTTACACATTCACGTTCCTGCTGGTGCTGTTCCTAAGGATGGTCCTTCAGCAGGTATCACAATGTTAACTTCTATGGTTTCTACTTACACACAAAGAAAAATCAAATCTAAGTTAGCAATGACTGGAGAGATTACTTTAAGAGGTAAAGTTTTACCTGTAGGTGGAATTAAAGAAAAATTATTAGCTGCAAAAAGAGCTGGAATTAAGGAAATCATTTTCTCTGAAAGAAATCAAAGAGATGTGAAAGATATTCCAGAAAAATACACTGATGGTTTAAAACTGAATTTTGTAAAAGATGCAAAAGAAGTTTTAGAAATTGCTTTAATGAAAACTAAAGTAGATGACCCTATCAATTTTGAATTCCCAAAGGAAAAATAATCTTTCCTAAATAGGATATATTTATAAAGAGCTATATCAAGTACATTGATATAGCTCTTTTGCTTATTATTAAAAACAATGTAAAATCAAGGTATTGATTCTTAATTATGAGACATTAAGAATTTTTTTCTTAAAAAAAACACCTTTAACTAACGTTCTTTTCCGTTAATCAATTTTATTTCTTTTTTTTGCATCAATATTGATTAATATCACCGTTTTATGGTAATATCAATTGATTAACACACAATCACATTAAAAGTAACCAAGATATGAGTCCATTGTACGCTGCAATTACCGCTGTAGCAGGTTGGGTTCCTGAGGACAAACTCACAAACCACGATTTAGAAAAATTAGTGGAAACTAGCGACGAGTGGATTACCTCTCGCACAGGTATTAAAGAACGACGAATTTTAAAAGGTGAAAATCTTGGAACTTCGACTCTTGCAATAAATGCAGTCTCTGCACTTCTTGAGAAAAAAAATCTCAAAGGGAGTGAAGTAGACCTTGTTATTTGTGCAACTTCTACTCCTGATATGGGATTTATCTCAACCGCAAATATTGTTTGCGAGGCTATTAACTCTAACGCTATGAGTTTTGACATATCAGCCGCTTGTTCAGGTTTTGTATATGGATTAGAAATGGCATCTAACTTCATTAAATCCGGAAACTACAAGAAAATAGTTGTTGTTGGAGCAGACAAAATGTCGTCTGTGATGGATTACAGCGATAGAAATACATGTATTTTATTTGGTGATGGTGCAGGTGCTGTACTTATAGAACCAAATGAAGAATATGGTCTAATTGATGCCGTAATGCATTCTGATGGTTCTGGCAAAGATTTATTACATGTAAAAAGGGGGTCTGCCTATCCAATAAGCTTAGAACAACTCGCTGAAGAGGAACATTATTTTTACCAAGACGGTAAATCTGTTTTTAAGCATGCTGTAACTAATATGGCTTCTGCTGCAGAAAGTATAATGAAGAGAAATGAATTATCATCTGATGACATTGCTTACTTAATTCCTCATCAAGCCAACTTAAGAATTATAGATGCCACAGCCAAGAGAATGGGTGTTGGTAAAGACCGTGTCTGTATTAACATAGAAAAATATGGAAATACAACAGGTGCTACAATTCCATTGTGCCTTTGGGACTTTGAAAAACAATTCAAGAAAGGTGATAACTTAGTTTTTGCTGCTTTTGGAGGTGGCTTTACTTGGGGGTCTATTTATTTAAAATGGGCTTACGATTCTGAGTAATCAACATAATTTTCAAGATATTTTTAATAGGAGTCTGTTTTATCACTTATAAAATAGACTCCTATTTTTTTTATGTTAATAGTTTACTACTTTTAAGGCGACTAAAACAACAAATGTTACTCTTTTACTTGCATCTAGAATTTATTAATGAAAAATATCGTATTAATTGCCAATCCAGTGTCTGGGAATGGCAAATCAATTAAAGCTGCAGAAATTACACAACAAACATTAGCAGCAAAAGGACTCAATATTCATATTTCTTATACCCAATACGCTGGTCACGCTAGTCAATTAGCAAAAAATTTTATAACTGAATTTGATATCATTGTTGCTATCGGTGGAGATGGAACAGTAAATGAAATTGCCTCTGCATTAGTAAATTCTACTGCTATTTTAGGAATTATACCTACTGGTTCTGGTAATGGTTTAGCTAGACATCTTAAAATTCCTATGAATTTAAAAAGTGCAATAAAATGCTTGTACAGGGAGAAAATTGTAAAAATTGATGCTCCAAAAATAAATAATGAGTATTTCTTTTGTACTGCAGGCGTGGGTTTTGATGCGCAGGTAAGTCATTCTTTTGCTAAAATGAAAGGCAGAGGACTTACTAATTACATTAAAGCTACAGTATTTGAATACTTTAAATACCACTCAAAAAAGTACTCTTTATCTTTAGGGGAAAATAACAAATCTCAAGATGCTTTTGTTATTACTGTAGCAAATGCAGCACAATATGGTAACAATGCCTTTATTGCTCCCAAAGCAAAAATTAATGATGGCCTATTAGAAGTTACTTTATTGCCTAAACCTTCATTCTTTGATGCTATCAACTTTTCCATACGCTTATTTACTAAAAAAATACATGAGCACGACAAAGTTAAAACGCTACAAACAGAAACAATTAAAATTGATGTCCCTACCGAGAGTGGAGATATTTACGGGCATAAAGATGGAGAGCCAGAAATATGGCATCTCCCTCTAGAATTCAGTCTAAAATCTAACGATAAGTTAACTGTAATTGGTAATACAGATAAGTTATAATTTATTGAAGTAATCATTCTAAAAATATTTATTTTATAATTACCCTTTTAAATTTACCTACAAAATTTACATCATCGATTTAACTACTAATTGGAACAACTCTTTTACAGAATACATTGTACTTAAAAGAGGCAAGAAAGGCACTAGTAAGATTGTTGCTAATACAATTAGTAAACGTGTATCTATAGGTACAATGCTCATTCCTTTCACAAATTCATAACTTCCATTAATATCACACATTGATGATGGGTCTGCACTCCCCACAAGTTCTTTTACTTCTTCTTCAGGTTTCCCAAACCATTTTTGTTCAAAGAATTTATGGTGATTCTGAATTAACATTCCAAACTTATAAATAGTATCGGAACGCAATTTAGAGATCTTTGGAGCTAATATTAATAAAGGAGAAAAACAGATTAAAGGTACACAAACAGCAAATGCAATTATGATGAATTTATAATCCATTAAACCTTTCAAACCTTCAATAATCTCACTGTACATTATTGATGATAAATTTATACCAATAGCTACGGAACATATACCAAAAAAGAAAGGAACAAAATTTAAATACTCTAAACCCGCTAATTTATCGCCATGCATTGCATGAATATTCCATCTGTATCTATTAAAGATAACTAAAGATGTTATCCATAAAAGCCATCTCCAAAGCCATCTAATAAATAAAAATTGATATAATGGAATAGATACAAATACAAACCACCAACCACTTTTACTTAGTTTTAAAGCTCCTAATTGATTGTGTTGATACAGCCAAGACGACTCTTGAGAATCACTTACATTTGCCCAAAATGCCGTTGCTAGTACCAATAACAATAGCAATATTAATTCTGGTATATAAGAACTCACTACATTAGAAAATTTATCAAGATCTTTATTTAATGAAGACCTGTCCTCTTCATTTATCAGTAATTTAGTATAACTGATGTAATTATTAAATGGAGTTTCAAAATACTGTTCAATGTAAATTAAGAAAGGAATAACAATAAACAGACGGCTCATTATTTCAATATCATCAAACAAAGCTACTGTATCATCTCCTCCAAAAAGTGTCCCGTCAATTCCATTAAATAATACTATTGGAAAAACTGCTAAAACAAGAAAAACGGACAACCGAATTGAGAATCTTGAAGAATAGTCTTTCGCTTTAAACATTTTATTTATTAAGCCATTAACTCCTCCACCGGTGAAAGAAAAATCGTGTTTTTTCATATACTGCTAATAAACCTACTATACTAGGTTTTTTGTTTGGGTTATTATTTAATTATACAATGAAATTAGATCTAAAAATTCAGTTATTATAATCTTATCACAAGAAATAATTATTGAAATGTAGAAAAACACATTTTTTATATAATAATCAGAAAAGAAAGCCTAATGTTATCTAAAACCATTCAAATTCTTAAATTTTAAACGTTATTATCTAAACTTTTATGCAAGTATTTGATTAGCTTTGCAGACTGAAAAAGATATTGATATCATACACATATAAAAGATGGAAAATAAAGTAAGAGTACGTTTTGCTCCTAGTCCAACAGGACCACTTCACATTGGTGGAGTGCGTACAGCATTATTCAATTATCTATTTGCCAAACATAATGGTGGCGAATTCCTTGTTCGTATTGAGGATACAGACCAAAACCGTTTTGTTGAGGGTGCAGAAGAATATATTAAGCAGAGTTTAGAATGGGCAGGAATCGTTGCAGATGAAGCGCCTTGGAACCCTGGCGACTGTGGTCCTTACCGACAGTCTGAAAGAAAAGATATATACAAAGAATATGCTGACAAGTTAGTTAAAAACGACCTTGCTTACTACGCTTTTGATACTACTGAAGAATTAGAGGAAATGCGCGAACGCTTAAAGCAAGCACGTGTAAATACCCCTCAATATAATTCTATGACACGTATGCAAATGACGAACTCGTTAACGTTATCTGCAGAAGAAGTACAAAAACGTTTAGACAATGGTGATCCTTATGTTATCCGTCTAAAAGTTCCTCGTAAAGAAGAAATTAGACTAAATGATATGGTTCGTGGTTGGGTTATGGTTCACTCACACACTATTGATGATAAAATTTTAATGAAGTCTGACGGTATGCCTACATACCACCTTGCTAACGTTGTTGACGACCATTTAATGGGAATCACTCACGTTATTAGAGGTGAGGAATGGTTACCTTCTGCACCGCTTCATGTGTTACTATATAGATATTTAGGTTGGGAAGATTCTATGCCTCGTTTTGCTCACTTACCACTTTTATTAAAGCCTGATGGTAATGGTAAATTAAGTAAGCGTGATGGCGATAAAATGGGATTTGCTGTATTCCCTATTGAATGGAAAGACCCTGCAACAGGCGATATTTCTAGAGGTTTTAAAGAAGATGGTTTCTTAGCAGATGCATTTATCAATTTCTTATCTTTCTTAGGTTGGAACCCAGGTGATGAGCGTGAATTCTTTACATTAGAAGAATTGATTGCTGAATTTACGATGGAACGTGTCACTAAGGCTGGTACTAAATTCGATATTGATAAGGCTAAATGGTTTAACCAACAATACCTTAAAGAAAAACCAGATGCTGAATTGGCTAAATACCTTTTAGCTGACATGGAAAAAGAAGGTGTTACTTCTACTCCTGAAAAAGCAGCATTAGTTTGCAACCAATTGAAAGAACGTGTTACTTTCCCTCAAGAAATTTGGAGAGATGGCCGTTTCTTCTATGAAGCTCCAACTTCTTACGATGCTAAAACTGTTAAGAAAAAATGGAAGCCAGAAGGTGTTGCTGTTTTAACAGATTATGCTGCAGCTATAGAAAGTGCTGATAGCTTTACTGCGGATGATGCTAAATCAATTTTCATGGGTATTTTAGAACAACATGAAATGAAAATTGGTCATGTAATGCCTGCATTAAGAGTTGCAATCTCTGGTAAAGGTGGAGGTCCTGATTTAATGATTATGCAAGAAATCTTAGGAAAAGAGGAAGTTGCTAGCAGAATCAAGGTCGCTATTGAAGAGATCAATAAATTAAAAGAAGAAAATTAATTCCACAAGGTTTGATGTTAAATCAAATGATCTAATTGATTACAATGGAAGAGAAAAATATAGAAAAAAGAATGGATTTTATTCGTGAGAAAATCACTGAAGAAGTAAAATCTGACAAAAATGGCGGTAAACTATTATTCCGTTTCCCACCAGAACCAAATGGTTATTTACATATTGGTCATGCAAAATCAATTTGCTTGAACTTTGGGTTATCACAAGAATTTGAAAATGCAGGTACTAACCTTCGTTTTGATGATACTAACCCTACAAAGGAAGATCAAGAATATGTAGATGCAATTAAAGAAGACATTGAATGGTTAGGATTTAATTGGGTTGGTGAACCTAAATTTACTTCCGATTATTTTGATCAATTGTATGCTTGGGCTGTACAACTTATTAAAGAAGGTAAAGCTTATGTAGACGATCAAGATGCTAACACTATTGCTTCTCAAAAAGGAACTCCAACAACTCCTGGTACAAATTCCCCTTTTAGAGAACGTTCTATTGAGGAGAGTCTAGAGTTGTTCGAAGGAATGAAAGAGGGGAAATTTGATGAAGGTACCCGTGTATTAAGAGCCAAAATTGATATGGCGAATGCAAACATGCACCTTCGTGACCCTTTCTTATACAGAATTATAAAAAAAGCACACCATAGAACAGGAACTACTTGGAGTATTTATCCAATGTATGATTGGGCACATGGACAATCTGATTATATTGAAGGTATTACAAATTCTTTATGTACAACTGAATTTGAAGTACATAGACCTTTGTACAATTGGTTCTTAGATCAAGTTGCTGATAAAGATAAAGTTCGTCCAGAACAAACAGAATTCTCTCGCTTAAACCTTAACTATACAGTTATGTCTAAGCGTAAACTATTACAATTAGTTGAAGAAGGGGTTGTAAACGGATGGGATGATCCACGTATGCCTACTGTTTCTGGATTAAGAAGAAGAGGTTATACTCCTACATCTATCAGAAATTTTGCTGAAACTGTTGGTATAACTAAGCGTGATAATGTAATTGATGTTTCATTATTAGAATTTGCTGTACGTCAGGACCTAAATAAAACAGCTCCTCGTGTAATGGCTGTTCTTGACCCTATCAAATTAGTAATTGATAATTACGAAGAAGGTGCAGAAGAATGGTTAGAAGCAGAAAATAATCCTGAGGATGAAAATTCTGGTTCTCGCAAAGTTCCTTTCTCTAAAGTTTTATATATCGAAAAAGATGACTTTAAAGAAGAAGCAAACCGTAAATTTTTCCGTTTAACGCTTGGTAAAGAGGTTCGTTTAAAAAACGCTTATATTATTAAGGGGGAAAGCTGTGTGAAAGATGAAGATGGAAATATTACAGAAATCCACTGTACATATGATCCTCTTTCTCGTTCTGGCAGTGGTACTGAAGAATCTAAACGTAAAGTTAAAGGTACATTACACTGGGTTTCAGCTGCACATGCAGTAGACGCTAAAGTAAACCTTTATGACCGTTTATTCTCTGATGAAGCTCCTGATGCTGATAAAGAAAAAGATTTTAAAGAATTTTTAAACCCGAACTCATTAGAAATGATTGAAGGTTGTAAAGTTGAACCATCTTTATTAGACAATACAGCTGGAGATAATTTCCAATTCCAACGTTTAGGTTACTTTATCTTAGATAAGGAATCTACTCCTGAAAACATGATTTTTAATAAGACTGTTGGATTGAAAGATTCTTGGGCAAAGAAGAAATAAATTTCTTTTAAAAAAAGGAAATAGAACTAATGGAGGCTTTACAATTGTAGGGTCTCCATTTTTTTATAAGCCATAATAAATTGAAATTTCACCCCAACCAAATAAATCCTTATTCTTAAAATTGTCATTTTCAACTACTCGATAATAACGGAACATCCATCTGTTTAGATTAAAATTTAGGCCATAAACCCAGTTTAAAATCAATGGATCTACTTGATCGCTTGTTAAAACATAAGGACTTTTTTGAAACTGAATTAAACTTCCCTGTGCAGTACCATCATACAATAACCCTCCTATCTGAAATTCTGTAAAAAAGTAGATCTGCTTTACTTGATTTAAACTATATAGTAAATCACTAAATGAATTACCTAAGTTTCTTTTCTCATTTATTCTCCTTCTTGCCTTACTCATTCTAGACTGTTCTGATAGCTTTGGAGGTCTTTTTTGTTTAACCCCACTTTTACTATAATACGTATCGTTGTATTTACCAAACTTAAACTGAATACCAGTAAGAGCATAGTTATAGATTGTACCAATATGTGCTTTAGCAAATACATTTGTCTCATAGAGTTTACCTACCAACGGCAACATTTTATGTACAGTGACATCCATATCAAGTACTAGACCATTTCCAATCTGATTGTCCCAACCGTTAAAATCTTTATTTTCTAAAAAAAGACTATGCATAAAATTCTGTGTTGGCCCTCCTCCTGCCGCTGGTCCTTGTACACCTAAATATAAATTTGATTCAATACGTAGTGTATTCCAATAATTGGAGGTTACTTTTTTATATGTTGCATACAATAAGCCAGCATACGGTCTATCTGTTGAGTCTACTTCATAAAGTTCTGCATTTTGAGGGGTATGCATATCTTGTCCTATTGTAAGGCTAAACTCTTTTTGAGTAGAACTCTTCATACCTATTAAAAGCCAATCTGCTACCTTATTATTAAATACATTACTAGCCCAAGTAATATGAATTCCATTTGTAAAATTTCTATCTGATTGCAACCAATACTGATAAAAATCGTTTTGAGATGATATAGATACATATTCACTCTGCTCTTTTTGAAGTAAAGTGTCTTGTGCTCTACAATTAACCGATATAAAAATAAATAGAAGTAGAAAGAAGATCTTATACATATACTCGTTTTTAGATTAAATTCAAGTTTGAATCTATTCACACACAATTTAACAGATATTAAACGAGATACAGTAATTAATCATCTACTTCAGTTGTTTCATTATTGTTCACTACTTGGTAGTCAAGTACATAATTAATACTGTTTATATATGGAAAATTATACTGAATCTAATCAGATAGACATTCTAGTATCAAAAATTAAAAAGAATTTATCCGAGAGTAAATCTTTAGAGAATGAATTGCATCTTTTAGATCAAGAGTATATGCATTTACATGATAAAATAGCTGCTTTACGAGCATTGACTTATCAATCTAGAAAACTAAAGAAATCGTAAACTGTACCCCTATTCATTCTTTGATTTAAAGACAAAACGACCAATTACAACAAACTTTTGTACCCCAATTCTCTTTTGATAGAGGTTTTTATGTACCCCTATTTGTACAAGTCTGTACCACATTTTGCTCCCCTTTATTGAATTGAAATCATTACAATTTTTCTTTGTTTAGTGAAATCAACCTTCATTCCGTTTTTTTAAACGATAGTATATGAAGACATTTTAAACAGCACTACTACACTTATGAAAATTGTACAACTACTACCTTTATTACTGTGCGTATACTTACTTTCTGTAAGTAACACACAAGCTTTGGAGTACACTTCTACTTCTTATGCCACTTCCTCTTGTGATGGCATTCCTGAATGGAATTCTACAACTACCTATGGTACTAACGGAACCAAAGTAACCTATAATGGTATACTTTACCGTAATAAATGGTGGACGAAAGGAGAAAATCCTGAAACACAATGGGGCCCTTGGGAAGCTCTCGGAGAATGTGACGCCAACTTATCTCCAACAGTTTCTTTTACTGCTCCAGAAAACAATGCAAGTTATATCTTAGAGGAGACAGGAGCGATTACAATCTCAATTGTAGCTTCTGATGATGATGGAACAGTAGAGAATACAACAATTGAAGTAGATGGCAATTCGTTCACATCAACAACTGCTAATTGGACACCAACTTCAGCGGGTAATTTTACCATTACAGCTACAGCAACTGATGATAAAGGGGCAACTTCTAGTTCATCAAGAAGTATTACTATCACCTCTAACGAACCGATCCCTCCTACTGTTCAAGTTACATCACCATCTAATAACGAAGTAATTCAACAAACTTCATTACAAGTAGTAAATATCATTACTACAAGCTCTGATACTGATGGAACAATAGAGTCTATATTAATAGAAGTAGATGGAAAATCATTTACTTCTACAACTGCTAATTGGACTCCTTCTGCATTCGGAACTTTTGAAATTACTGTTACTGTAATGGACAATGATGGACTAACGGCTACTACAACATCTTCTGTAACAATAGAAGAAAAAGTTGATAGTGGATGTTCTTCTCCAGAATACGGACCTTACCCAAATGTTTATAACTCAACAGATGTTGTTGTACATAACGGGGACCTTTACGAAGCTCAAGTAGATAATTTATACAATGTTATTCCTGGTGAAGCAGATCACTTTTGGAAAGCATTAGGACCTTGTGTTGATACAAATACAGCTCCTTCAATTTCTACAGTCAACACTACAGTTATAGGACTTATACCACAAACATTAACGGCTACTATTATTGATGCTGAAGGTGACAATATTACGGCATCTTTTTCTGTTGATGGAAATACTCTAGAAGCAGTAGGTGTGAATGATATCTACACAACATCATGGACACCTTCTACTTATGGCACCTATACCGTTTCAATTCAAGCAGTTGATGATAAAGGAAAAGTAAACTCTTCGGATTATTTATTAACAGTAGAAGAACCAACAGGGCCACAAAACCCAGTTATTACATCATTTACACCAGCTAATGGCACTACAATAAAACAAGCTAGTTTATCAGCTGTTGAAATTGTGGTTAATGCTTCGGATATAGATGGTACAGTTGTTTCTACTTTAATCGAAGTGGGCGGTGTGAGTTTCTCATCAAATACCGCTAATTGGACACCAACTTCTTTTGGTAATTATACCATTACAGCTACAGTTACGGATAATGAAGGATTAGAAACTTCTGCTACATCATCTATATCAATAATAGAAAATTTAGCATTTACAGATAAAGTATTAGTGGGTTATTGGCATAACTGGAATCTATCTAGCTGTCCTTATATTAGATTAAAAGATGTAGATGATAGATACAATGTTGTTTGTATTGCTTTTGCGGAACCAAAAATTAGAGATGTTGACAATACAATGATTTTTGACCCCGTAGACATTTATAATTTCCAAAATGAACCTACAGATAAATCTAGACAAGAGTTTAAAGACGATGTTGCTTTATTACAAAGTCAAGGTAAAAAAGTAATTCTGTCTCTTGGTGGAGCAAATGGTGTAGTACATTTAGATAACGATGAAGAGCAGCAAAAATTTGTCAACTCAATGATTACTCTTTGCGAGACTTATGGTTTTGATGGGGTAGATATTGATTTAGAAGGTTCTTCATTAACCTTAAATGCAGGTGATACAGATTTCACAAATCCGACTACACCGAGAATATTAAATTTCATTCAAGGAATGAAAGAAATTAAAGCACACTTCGGCCCTTCTTTTTTATTAACCTCTGCTCCTGAAACAGCTTATGTTCAAGGTGGTCAAACTGCTTATGGTGGTGCATGGGGCGGATATCTTCCTATTCTACACTCATTAAGAGAGCAACTAGACTATGTACATGTTCAGCTTTATAATACTGGTAGTCTTGGTGCTTTAGATGGAAAAGCATACACGCAAGGGTCTGCAGATTTTATTGTTGCTATGACTGAAATGTTATTACAAGGTTTTGAAACTAAAAGTACTGCCGGATTTTTCCCTGCTTTTAGAGAAAATCAAGTTGCATTAGGTTTACCTGCTAATAGACCAGCAGCTCCTGCAGGAGGTTACACTACACCAACTGAAGTTCAAAAAGCATTAAATTATCTTGTTAACGGTATCCCTTTCGGAGGAGTTTATACACTTATTAATAGTAATGGCTACCCAGATTTAAGAGGAATGATGACATGGTCAATCAATTGGGATAAAACCACTGCTTATGAATATGCAGAAAGTTATGATACTTTCTTTAATGGATCAAATGCAAGATTAATAGGCATTGACCTTGAGGAAGAGTTGAAAAGTGAAATTGGGCAAGTCTACCCTAACCCTTTCGAAAATTCGTTCAATATCTCTATCAGTTTAAAAGTAGACGAAGATGTTGATGCTTATATATATAACACAAATGGAACCTTGATCGGTAAACATCACAACACAGCTTTAATTAACGGTCAACAAAAATTCACAGTTCCAACTCAACAACTAACTAGCGGTATATATCTCATTAAAGTTCACACTAATAGCGAGCAAAAAGTTTTTAGAGTGATCAAAAAATAAGTAGAATAACACACAATAAATCTAAAAACCCACCTTTATAAGGTGGGTTTTTGTTATTTATGCAATAATTTAATTTTGGTTAATGTAGGTCCTACTCTTACTACTTCTCCTTCTTTTTTACCTGTTAGGAATTTGTAGATTGGAGCATCTTTAGCTATACCCACTATTTGTTTTCCATTATAAATGATTGGAGGGAAATTACATCCCATTATTAAGATCAATTTATCAGTTTCAAAAACAGTCCCCATCCTAATATCATTCATAGAATCTTCTACTTCTACAAATTTATGAAGTGTTTGGATTGAATCAGCCAATCGATCTAAGCTGTAACTACCAACCGTAATATTGGTCACCTCTTCTTCTACATTGTCTTCGTATAATTTGGTATCATTATCCGAGCTAGATGACTTTAAGGAGCTTTCCTCATGCAACTGAATATCATCAATTGATTTTTGTAATGTAGAGATTGTAAATTTTAAAATATCAGATCTACTCGATGCCATAGTGTTGTGTGCGTTAAACAAATTAATTTAATAAATAAAAGATCATCATTTTATACTCAATTGTAAAGACTTTCATAAAAGATCATTGCTCTATCTTACAAAAAGCTCTTTTTGTACAATTTATATTCTGATAGCATATTAGTTCCTTAACTAGTACCTTTGAAGATAGATTTAAAGACAAAATCAACTTTAAACAATTATAGAATAACTATTTTTGTTTGAACTTAAAACAAATTAATATGCTGCAAGCATTTGTAATGATATTAGCACCTCTACTTCTAACTTGGGGTGCAAAAAGATTTTCATGGATCGAAAACATCGGCACCGTAATCCTAGCTTATGGATTAGGCATTTTTTTAGGAAATGGTTCTCTCATAATAGATACGAATGTTTCTAAAACAATAGTAGAAGCTGCAGTACCGCTTTCAATAGGATTACTTTTATTGTCATCGAATATTAAGCAATGGATTAAAAGTGCACAAAAAACAATCTTATCTTTCTTTCTGTGCTTATTTGCAGTTACAATAGGTGCTATTTTCGCTTTCCTATTATTTAATGATGTACTTCCTAGTTCTCCATATTTGGCAGGCATGTCAATTGGATTATATACAGGAGGAACGCCAAACATGTCTGCAATTGGACTGGCATTAGATGTAAAAGATGAAGCTTTTATTTTAATGAATACAGCCGATATGATTATTGGGGGAATATGGATGATAGTTCTTCTTACAGTTGCTAAAAAGATATTCGGTTACGTATTACCAATTACTGATACAAATTCAATAAGTGACGATGATCTAAAAATAAAAGCATTAGAAGGACCTACATTAAAATCTATAGGAACAAGTATTGGCATTACGCTATTAATACTAGGTCTTTGCGTTGGCATTTCCCTGCTATCATTTGGCACAATGAATGAAATATTTATTATATTAGGTGTAACAACTTTAAGTTTAGTTGCTTCTTTAAACTCTTCTATTAGAACTATAAAAGGTAGTTTTTTAGTGGGAGAATATTTTGTACTCTTATTCTGTATTGGTTTAGGAAGTATGTCTAACTTTGAAAGTTTATTAGATTCAGGAACACTATATATTGGCTTTGTAACGATTGTAATGTTTACTGGTATATTTATTCATTTACTCCTTTGTAAACTATTTAAAATTGATGTAGATACCTTTTTAATAACATCTACAGCCTGTCTTTACGGACCTGCATTTGTAGGCCCAATTGCTAAAGCGATTAATAACAAAAAAGCAATTCTATCAGGAATGACTGCGGGTACATTAGGTTATGCAATTGCAAACTATTGGGGTATTATTATAGGTAAAGCACTTTCACTTTGGATAATTTATTTATAAAAAATATTTTTTTTCAGAAACCTTTAAAAACATTTGATGTTTAATTAGATATTTATACATTTGAACATAATTTGTTTAAACATATATTGAAATGGCATTATTAGATTCACTTAAATGGAGATATGCAACAAAGAAATTTGATGCATCAAAAAAGCTAGATGAAGCTACTCTAAATTCAATTTTAGAAGCAGGTAATTTATCAGCATCATCTTATGGTTTACAACCTTGGAAATTAGTTGTTGTAGAAACAAAAGCATTACGTGAGGAGTTATTTGCTCATTCATGGGGACAAAGACAAGTTTTAGATGCATCGCATTTAATCGTAATTGCTCGCGAAGCTACTTTAACAGCAGACCATGTAAATACTTTTGCGGATAACATTAAAGAAGCTAGAAACTTACCAGAAGAAGCTATTGCAGATTATAGAGGAATGATGTTGAATACAGTTAATTCTCTTCCTGATGAAGTAAAAGATATATGGAATTCAAAACAAGCCTACATTGTATTAGGATCTCTTTTAGCTGCTTGTGCAGACTTAAAAGTTGATAGTACACCAATGGAAGGTTTTGTAGCAGAAAAATATGATGAAGTTTTAGGTTTTGATAAACTTGGCTTAAAAAGCACAGTAATCTTACCAATCGGTTATAGAGCAGAAGATGATGGCTACCAACATTTAGTAAAATACCGTAAACCACTAAGCGAAGTAGTTGTAAAACTATAAGTTTCGGTTTAATAGAAAAGAGGTTGATTATGCATTATAATCAACCTCTTTTTTATATCTAAACTTAGATTATTAATCAAGTAAATCTGTATGAATAACTGGATTATTTTCTAATGTTCTATGTACCGGGCATTTGTTTGCTATCTCTAGTAAACGTCCTCTTTGTTTCTCTGTTAAATCACCTTTAATCTGAATATGACGGTATAAATTATCTATTTTAGCCGTACGCTTGTTTGCATTCTCAGCATCCTTTAGATATTCATTTTCATGATTTAAATGAACAGTTACTTCTTCTAAATTCCACTTTTTATGGTTTGCATACATTCTCAACGTCATTGCTGTACAAGCACCAAGTCCTGCCAATAAAAATTGATATGGATTAGGACCTAAATCTTTTCCACCATCTTTTAAAGGTTCATCTGCAATCTGATGATGTACTCCAGCTTTTACTTCTGTAACATATTTTGTAGTTCCTATTCTTACCGCTGTCTGGTATTGCGTTTCTAATGGATCTTCTAATTCCATTTCCACATATCTTTCTGCCCAGCTACCGATCATATTTCCTACATACTGACCATTTCTAGGTGTTGATAAGAAATGATTCGCATCATCTAAAGAAATAAAGCTCTTTGGGTGAAAAGCATTTTTATAAATTTTCTCTGCATTTTTAATGTCAACGACAGCATCAAATGGAGAGTGAAAAATCAGTAACGGTAATTTAATTTTATGAATAATATCCGCATAATTGGGCGATGATATTTGATTTATAAAACTAGATTTCACTTTAAATTCTTTTGCTAAAAGATGAACATTTGCGTAATCTCCTTCTACATCTGCAACTTTTTCAATACTTTTCACCTTAGAAAAAGCACTAATAGTTACAATAGCATCTACAGAAGCAATTCTGTTTGCTAATAAAATTGCAGCACTTCCTGCTAGAGAATGTCCTATTAATAATTGTGGCGATTTTAGGTTTTCAGCCATATAATCAGAAGCAGATAGAATATCTTCTATACTAGCTGCATAACCAGGGTTTTGTTGAGAAAAGCCTGTAATATCTAAACTAAACACAGCAATTCCTTTCTGGTTTAACTCTCTTACAATACTATTTACTACAGTAGTTTCTTCTAAAGATGAAAAGAAGCAATGTGCAAATAATGCATATGCATGTGGTTTTTCATCTGCGGGTAATGACAATGAGGCTACTAAAACATCGCCTTGATTGTTCTTAAAATTTATAATTGAAAATGACATAATAGGTTTATTTATACTTCTCTCCAATGATACGCTTTAGGGAGCGTAAATGCTCTAATTCCTTGTACTGATAATGTAGCACCAAGTCCAGAATTTTTACGACCAGACCAAGGTACATTTGGGCTAACTCTATCACAGCAGTTCCAATACACTGTACCTGAGTTCATTTGATCAAATACGTGGTCTGCTCTCTCTTTACTTGTTGAAAACACTGCCGAAGTTAAGCCATAATCTGAGTCTTTCATCAAATCTATCGCCTGTTCGTCATTATTCACTTTTTGAATACCTATTATCGGTCCGAAAGATTCTTCTTGCATCAGCTTCATTTCATGATTGACATCTTTAAAAACTGTAGGCTCAAAATAATTTCCACTGTTATTCACCTCAGTCCCACCCGTCATTAAAACTCCACCTTTGGCTAAAGCATCTTCCACTTGATATTGTAAAATTGGTAATTGAGCTTTTCTAGTTAAAGGCCCAATAAATGTTTCTTTATTTAAAGGATCGCCCATTTTATAATTATTTACTTCTTTTACTAGTTCTTTTACAAACTCATCGTAAATAGCAGCGTGGACATAAATCCGTTCGAGAGCACAACAACTTTGTCCATTATTATAAAAAGCACCTTCTGCAGCGTTGATAGCTGCAATTTTAACATCTGCAACATCTTCCATTACATACAAAGGGTCTTTCCCGCCTAGCTCTAATTGAACAGGCACTAATTTATGTGCTACCTTTTTAGCAATGTACTGTCCTGTTTTATGAGAACCCGTAAAGAAATAGCCATCAAAATCACTTTCTAATAGATATTCTCCAACTTCAGCACCACCTATAATACAATGAAAAACGTTTTCTGGAACACCAGCCTCATATAGTAATTTCTGAAACTGCAACCCTGTTAAAGTAGCAAATTCGGAGGGTTTATAAGCTACTGCATTTCCTGCAACTAATGCATATAAGAATACATTGTACCCTACATTATAGGGGAAATTCCATGCCGATATATTACAAATCACACCTAAAGGTTCGTATGTAATTTTCTCATAAGTTGTTTCTAAACCTTCAA
Source organism: Flammeovirga pectinis (assembly GCF_003970675.1). Taxonomy (GTDB): domain Bacteria; phylum Bacteroidota; class Bacteroidia; order Cytophagales; family Flammeovirgaceae; genus Flammeovirga; species Flammeovirga pectinis. Next base: position 1,072,230 of record NZ_CP034562.1, on the reverse strand, counting down.
TAACTTCTTCTGCTAACCATTTCTCAGCATTAAGTTTTAGATGCTCTATTCTATTCTGAGCCCCTTTTATTTCATTGATTGATTGCTGAATAGGCTTACCTGTTTCTTCAGATAAGATAGTAGCTAATTCATTTACATTTTCAAGAACCAATTCGCCAAATCGGACAATGCATTTTAATCTGTGTGCTACGGTTTGCTTTGCCCATTCTTTTTGACCAAAACGAAGGTGATCTATTTTATCTGATAGTACTTCTATCGAGTCTTCTTTAATTGAGGTTATTATTGAATCATTTGCAGGGTTAATAATGTCCATAGATGTTATTTTATGTGTGATAAGAAAATATCGTAAAGTGGGTTTGGATCTAAAATTTGCGTACCTAAAGTTCTTGAAAATTCTGGGTGCCACTGCACAGCCATTACCTTTCCTTCTGATTTACCTTTGTAACCAAATGCTTCTACAAGCCCATCGTCTGATGTTGCCCAAACTTCTAAATCTTTTCCTAGGTCTTTTACAGCCTGATGATGAATTGTATTTACATATGGATTGGAATTATTTGGATACAATGAAGCTAAAAAAGAAGGTTCTTTAATAACTAGTGGATGCTTTATTGTATCATATAACTTTGCAGAACGATGGTTATTTACACCCTCTTTTTGTGTAACCGTATCTTGATATAATGTCCCTCCAAAGTAAACGTTCATCAACTGAAAGCCCCTACATATTCCAAATATTGGTTTATCATTTTTAATGGCATAATCAATTATTTCTAGTTCATAATCGTCTCTATATTTATCTCCTTTCCATTCTCCTATAGGTTTCTCTCCGTAAGATTCTGGTGCTAAATCAACACCTCCTTGTAGAATAAAACCTTGCATTTCATTAAGAATATCAGCTAACAATGGTTTCTCAATATCAGGAAGAAGAACAGGCAACACTCCTTTTCTAGCAATATAAGTCATCATATCGTTTTCCACATAAGTCAACGATTTCGGACCATAAACCGTTCTACTACTATCGGGATACATGAAGCTTGGAGTAATTCCAATTTTTATCATCTTATAATGCGTTTCTGTAGATTTGTTCAAACTCCTCTTCGGTCACTATTTTAGGATTACTAGGTAGACAAAAATCTTTTACAGCCAATGCTGCAAGAGGTTTTATATGTTCTTCCTTAACTCCGATTTGAGACAACGAATCTGGCAAGCCTAATTGCTGATTTAAAATTTCAATATGATCTACTAAAATCTTCCCTTGGTTCGTACCAAGGTTCATTGAATATGCCATAAAATTGTACTTATCTTCAAACCCTTGATAATTATATTTTAAACCATGTGGTAAACAAATAGCGTTTGCTAAGCCATGGTGAGTATCTAAAAGAGAAGATAATGGGTGTGCCAAACTATGAACAATACCCAAGCCTTTCTGAAAAGCCACAGCTCCCATTAAGGAGCCAATCATCATCTTTGAACGAGAAAACATATTTGGTTCTTTTGTGGCTTGCACAATTGAAGTACCAATTAACCTCATTCCAGATATTGCAATACCATCACACATGGGGTTAAAACCTTTTGATAAAAAGGCTTCCATGTTATGCGTTAATGCGTCCATGCCTGTTGCCGCAGTAACAAAAGAAGGTAAATCAAGTGTTAACATTGGGTCTGCAAACACAATTTTAGCCAACAATTTAGGTGAAAATAATATTTTCTTTTGCCTTGTTTCATCATCTGAAATAATAGCACTTCTACCTACTTCACTCCCTGTACCAGAAGTGGTTGGTACAGTTATAAAATGAGGGACTTCTTCTGTTACATATTTATCTCCACCAATTAAATCATCATAATCAAAAAGGTCTCTTGTATGATTTACGCGCAAAACAATCGATCTAGCAACATCCATTGCTACTCCTCCACCAATTCCAACAATAGAGTCACATTCATGCCCATGGTAGGCATCTCCCCCTTTTAAAACATCAGATTTAAGAGGATTTTTATGCATATCATAAAAGACTGCAGGCGATATCCCTACCTTCTCTAAATCGGCAATAATAGTTTTAAAGAAAGGCAATCCAAACACAAGTTCATCTGTAACAAGCAAAGGCCTAGATAAATTATGTTCTTTAAGGTATGGCCCTAATTCTTTGATTACTCCAATACCAAAACGTATCGTTGTAGGAAAATTATAGGTGTAGGTAGCGTGAATGTCTAACATATCTTATATTATTTCAAAATATCTTTTCGTTTCCCAATCAGTTACATGGTTCATAAATTGTTTCCATTCCCATTCTCTTGTTAAAGTGAAATGTTCTACGAATTCTTCACCAAATAAATCCTTCATTAACGAAGAATTTTTCATATTCTGTGTTGCATCCCAAAGATTAGAAGGCAGAGTTCCATTTTTAAAATCTTCATAACCGTTGCCAATTGTCTTAGGGGTATCTAATGTTAATTTGTTTTCTATTCCATATAATCCAGCGGCCAAACATGCTGACATTGCTAAATATGGATTCACATCAGAACCTACCACTCTTGTTTCTAATCGTGCAGATTTTTCGCCATGTGGTAAAACTCTTAAAGCCGTTGTTCTGTTATCAACCGCCCATGTTAATGTGGTTGGCGCCCAAGCCCCTTCTACTAATCTTTTATAGCTGTTAATTGTAGGTGCTAACATAGGCAACATATATGGTAAGCAATGCAACTGTCCTGCAATATATGATTGCATTACATCACTTATATTATCTTCTTTTTCTGGATCATAAAACAGGTTTTTTGTTTTATCAATATTCCATAAACTTTGATGCACATGACCACTACAACCTGGTAGTTTCATGTTTTGCTTTGCCATAAAACTAGCTATTATACCATGTTTGTATCCAATTTCTTTTGCAGAAGATTTAAACAATGTAGCTCTATCAGCAGCTTCAACAATATCACTGTATTGAATTGCAGCTTCATATACTCCGGGCCCTGTTTCTGTGTGTAACCCTTCTAGAGGAACTTTAAAATCCTCCATCATATCAAACAATGCATGGAAGAAGTCGCTATTTTCGGATGCTCTTAAAATAGAGTACCCAAACATTCCTTCTGTTAAAGGTTTTATATTATTAAAGTCTTTTTCGTGTAATTCTGTTGTTGTTTGCTTAAAATTAAACCACTCAAATTCTTGAGAAAATAGTGGAGCAAAACCTAAATCATTTGCTTTACTATTTATTCTTTTTAGTAAAGCTCTTGGCCCTACTGTCTCATCTTTTTTATTATCTCTACTAAAATCAGCTAAGAAAAAAGGAACATCATCTTCCCACGGCACTTGTCTAAATGTGTTTACATCTATCCTAGCTGGTGCATCTGGATAACCTGTGTGCCAACCCGTTACTTTAACATTATCGTACGACTCGTCGGCCATATCCCAACCAAAAACAACATCACAAAACCCAAATCCACTATCTAAAGAAGATATAAATTTATCGATGTGCATGTATTTTCCACGGAGGACGCCGTCAATATCTACAATAGCTACTTTTACTTTTGTATGTCTACTATCTTCGAGTAGATCAATAATTTCTTGTTTGGTCATATAAGGTTAGTCGTCTAGAACAATAAGAGAGTTTACCTATATAAATTAGAGTTTTTTGCTGTAAAACGGAAATAGAAGACGTAAAAAAAGCCTACAATCCAAAAATTGTAGGCCATTTGTCAGAAAAAATACAACTTATTTCTCCTCTTCTATTTCTTGAGATAAAGCCTCTAAATATTCTACTGCTCTTCTTAAATGAGGAATTACTATAGTACCACCAACAACATTGGCAACACCCATACCTTCTATAATTTGAGCCTTAGAGTACCCTAACTCTACACATTTTTCTAAATGATATTTTACACAATCATCACAACGTAAAACAAGTGATGTTGTTAAACCTATGATTTCTTTTGTTTTTTCGTCTAAAGCACCCTCAGTATAAGTTATAGTATCAAGACTGTAAATTCTTTTAATTACTTTATCTGCATTGTCTATTACTTTCTTATTCTGATCGGCTCTTCTTTCTCTGTATTCGTTTAATAAATCCATAATGGTAAAATTAGTAGGTGTTTATGATTGCTAATTTTGATGAATATTTTTTTATGTCAAAGTATTTTCCTGATTTTTTATTGCAGAAAGTGCTTCGCCCAAACTCCAAAAACTAAAGCCTAAAAGGAGTAAATCTTTTAATACAAACCCATTAGGAACGTACAACCATTCTACTATTTTAAACATACCTGGAGTGGTAAATAAGAATGATAATGTACCCACAAATGTAACAACTGCTAACGCACTCCCTAGTGCAGCTATTTTTGGAGAAATAGGTCGTAAAGCTATTGCTATTGCTGTTATTATTTCTGTAATACCAATAAAATTAGACACCTGTTGAAGTGTCATAATAGAAAGCATCCAATTAAAAAATGGGCTATTTTCTATTAATGGTTTTATCGCTTCAGCTTCAGTAGGAGTAAATTTAAATACGCCATACCAAAGTAATATAAGTACCAAGCCATATCTACTGATGTTTTCTCCAATTTTTTGAAGTATTGATGATTGATTATCCATGATAAGTGATTGTTTTAATAACAGACATAAGCACTACTTATGAACGGCTATTTTATAAAGTTTAGGTTATAATTAATTATTTCTAATAGGTCTTTTTTATTCTGATGAACCCTTCTTGTAACGTTAATTCCGTTCCAAAAATTAATCAGATGCTTGGCTAGAAATTCTGGGCTTTGGGTAGTATTTAATTTACCTTCTAATTCAGCTTTTTTGATGTATCTCACAAAAATGTTTTCCAATTTTAGTAAGTAATCGACAGCAATATCTTTGATCTCCTCATCTTTACCAATAAATTCGATAATCGTATTACCTAAAATACACCCTTTGCAATTTGATAGATAAGAAGCATCGGCAATACCCAAAAACATATTTTTTATAATTTGTATGGGATCATCACTTTCTGCTAATGTTTTCTCAAAATTATCGAGTGCTTTCCCTTCTAATGCATGCAAACCTGCTTTAAATAGTTCTCTTTTACTTTTAAAACTATTATAAAGACTGCCCTTATTAAGGTTTACTTCTTTTAGTAAATCGTTTGTACTTGTAGCTTCGTAGCCATTTTCCCAAAACAATTGAATTGTTTTATCTAATACTTCTTCTTGCTTAAAAATCTTTGGTCTACCTGCCATATCAAAAATTATAAATGCTAATGATATGACAAAAGTAACATTATTGACCGACAAGTCAAATATAAATTAAACTATTTTTGACCGATTGGTTTAAAATCACTTTATCATTCTAAAATTCATAATTTGAATCTTCTTCATTTCTATTTTGCTGGTAGATTTTAAAGGGGAGAATAAAGCAGTTACTTATAAAAATAAATTGAATAAAAATATTCAACTTTTCTAAATTTGGGTAATTGGGCGTAAGAACATACGAAAAAAGTATCACTCCTATTAGTGATATAAAAAATGCGATGTAATAGATTTTTGTTTTACTCATAAAAGCCCCTGATTTTTGAATAACTTAAGACTCAAAATAACATATTTTCTTATAAAATACACCCTTACGTAATAAGAAACATCAAAACATATAATTATAAGCGTAAATACTACACATTGATAAAGGTGTAAGATTAAATACATAAAAAAATCTCTCTTTCATTTCTGAAAAAGAGACTCTCTATTATTAACTAATGTATGATCTGGATTATTGACCTGCTTTCGCTGCTCCTTTATCCATCATTTGGTATAACATTTCTTGCATTTTACCAGGAGATAGTGTTTCTGGTCGCTGGCGTGGAGGGAAGTCTTTAAAGCTCATAAAGAACTGACCTAACATTTGTTTTGCTGGAACAAATAACCACATTTTTTGACCGTACCATTTTAAGTACATCCCAGAATGATCTGCAGCTTCGTATGGATCTTGAGCTAAATTGTAAATCTTAGGCCATGAAACTTCGAATCTGTGACCTGAGAACCACATATCTGGACCTTCACCTTCTTGGATTACAAAGTGAATTTTCCAATCATTCCAACGCATTGCTTGGATCATTCCATTATCAGCTACATAGAAAAATGTATCTCTAGCTGATTTTTCTGATTTGCCAGTAAAGTAATCCCATTGGTTATAACCATCTAAATGTAACTTGAATGTTTTATCACCAACTGTCATCCCTTCTTTCATTTTTTCAACCAACTTAGTATCACCAGTTGCTGCTGCATACAATGTAGGCATCATATCTTCATGAGAAACAATACCGTTTAATCTACGTCCTGTGCTTTTGATTTCTTTTGGATATCTAATAACAAACGGTACACGAACACCACCTTCCCAAGTAGATCCTTTCTCACCACGGAATGGAGAAATACCACCGTCAGGCCATGTCATTTTTTCAACACCATTATCTGTAGTGAAAATAACAATAGTATTTTCTGCAACACCTAATTCCTCTAATTTATTTAATAATAAACCAACATTATCATCAAGTTCTTTCATGCCTGCACCGTATAAACCGTAATCATGAAGGTACTGTTTGTATTTATCATTTAAGTGCGTAAATGCGTGCATACGAGTAGAGTTAAACCAAACAAAGAAAGGTTTGTCCTCTTTAACTGCTTGTGTCATGAATCTTTCAGAAGCCTGTAAGAAATCCTCATCTACATCTTCCATTCGCTTTTTTGTTAAAGGACCCGTATCAGAAATACGTCCATCAGCATAAGAATGAATTACCCCTCTAGGCCCGTATTTTTTCTTAAATGCTGGGTCTGTAGGGTAAGCAGGATCTTCTGGCTCCTCTTCTGCATTTAAATGGTAAAGATTTCCATAAAATTCATCAAAACCATGATTTGTTGGTAAGAATTCGTCTCTATCACCTAAGTGATTTTTACCAAATTGACCAGTTGCATAACCATAAGGTTTTAATAACTCTGCTATCGTTGCATCTTCATCTTGTAAACCTATTTTAGAACCTGGCATACCTATAGTTGACAAACCTGTTCTTAATGGTGATTGGCCTGTAATGAAAGCTGCTCTACCTGCCGTACAAGATTGTTGACCATATTCTGAAGTTAAAACAACACCTTCTTTACCTATTTCGTCAATATTTGGAGTTTGATAAGCAAGCATGCCATTATTGTAGGTACTAACGTTCCCATACCCAATGTCATCACCCATAATTACTAATATATTTGGTCTATCCTTTGTTTTGCCTTTTTGAGCAAACGCTCCAATTGACGTCATTAGTAGTAACCCTACTGTAAGTATCCTTTTGTTCATCATTATATAATTTTAATAAAGTTTTATTTAATATGTAATACTTATTTAATAGTACATTTAAATAAATGATATATAAAGAAAAACGCCTCTGGCTATATTTAGTTTCATATTAAACTAAATATTTAAAGTTGTTAAAACAGAAAAGAAAAATTTAGACTTTTTATGATATCAGATAATCGCTTTTTGATATTTAATTGTCCTTTAAAATTAAAAAGTAAAGAAATAAAGTTATTTTTTGAGAACTTTTAAAATACTAAAATCAATATAGATTGATATCAAACATAAAAAAACCCTTATATGTTAAACATATAAGGGTTTGCAAATTGTACTATCTAAATAATACTCAAATTAGTTCTTTGGTGTTCTATCCATCATTTGATATAACATCTCTTGCATTTTACCAGGACTTAATAATTCTGGTCTTTGGCGAGGAGGAAATTCTTTAAAGCTCATAAAGAATTCTCCTAATTTTTCTTTTGCTGGAACAAATAACCACATTTTTTGTCCGTACCATTTTAAGTACATTCCAGAATGATCAGCAGATTCATAAGGATCTTGTGCTAAGTTATAGATCTTTGGCCATGAAAGGGCAAATCTATGACCAGAGAACCACATATCAGGACCTTCACCTTCTTGAACAATAAAGTGGATTTTCCAATCATCCCAACGCATTGCTTGGATCATTCCATTATCTGCTACATAGAAGAATGCATCTCTTCTCGATTTTTCTTCTTTCCCTGTAAAGTAATCCCATTGGTTATAACCATCTAAATGTACTTTATAAGTTTGCTCTTCACCTTTGTAACCTTTTGTTTTTAAAGTCTCCTTTAAATCATCTTTGCCAGTTACTGCAGCATATAGTGTAGGCATCATGTCTTCATGAGAAACAATACCATTTAATTTACGACCTGTATCTTTTATTCCGTTAGGATATTTTATTACGAATGGTACACGAACACCACCTTCCCAAGTAGATCCTTTTTCACCACGGAATGGAGAAATACCACCGTCAGGCCATGTCATTTTTTCAACACCATTATCTGTAGTGAAAATAACAATAGTATTTTCTGCAACACCTAATTCTTCTAATTTATTTAATAACGTACCAACTTGATTATCAAGTTCTGTCATACCTGCACCATATAAGCCATACTTGTTCACTAATTTCTTAGATTCTTCTGTAAGGTGAGTAAATACGTGCATACGAGTTGAGTTGAACCATACAAAGAATGGCTTATCTTCGTTAACTGCTTTTTCCATGAAGTTGATAGAGGCATTCATAAATTCGCCATCTACAGTTTCCATTCTCTTTTTATTTAAAGGACCTGTATCAGAGATACGTCCGTCTGCATAAGAATGAATAACACCTCTTGGACCATATTTTTTCTTAAATTCAGGGTCTGTAGGGTAAGCAGGATCTTCTGGCTCCTCTTCAGCATTTAAGTGATAAAGATTACCAAAGAACTCATCAAAACCATGGTTTGTTGGTAAAAATTCATCTCTATCGCCTAAGTGATTTTTACCAAATTGACCAGATGTATAACCTAGTGGTTTTAAAACTTCTGCAATTGTTGGATCTTCTTTTTGGATACCAATTTTAGAACCTGGCATTCCAATAGTAGATAAACCTGTTCTTAATGGAGATTGTCCAGTAATAAAAGCAGCTCTACCTGCTGTACATGATTGTTGTGCATATTGTGAAGTTAATGTTACTCCTTTTTCACCAATACCATCAATATTTGGTGTTTGATATGCTAACATTTTATTATTATAAATACTGACGTTTCCATATCCAACATCATCACCCATAATTACCAAAATATTTGGCTTTTTATTTTTCTTAGATTTCTGAGCGAACATTGCTCCAGCAGTCATTAATAAGACTGAAATTGTTAGTAAAATATTTCTCATTTCTAATTTGTATTGTGTCTATAAAGACATTCTAGTTATCTCATTTTTACCAGTTGAAGTTGATCAACCTTCTACCGTTTTGTTGATACAAATATTATAAATTAATTTGATTTAATATCAAACAATATTTTATATTTAACACAATTAATAATTGATTAACTGGTTTTTATAAATAAATTTTAATTAGTTAATTTCACTACTAACATTTTAATTAAATGAAATATAACTATTTACAATACGGGTATAGAAAATATCAATTTACAATTACCAACTGATCATCTTACCTTTGAAGTGTAAAATAATTATCAACCTAATCTATTGAAATATGAATAATCAAGAACAAATAATAGACTGTCCAAATTGCTGGGGTTATCAAGAATACCAAGAAGAACAAAAAGCGAAAAATTCTGATAGCGATGTAAATGTTACTTTAAAAAAGAAGGTATTGTTCTCTATCAAAGGAGAAGAAGTTATAGATCACGATTAAGTAACAAAATATCAGTTTAAACTATTTCCCTTTTGAAATCTTAAATTTGATACTCTCTTATAGTATTAACTTACTGATTTAATTGAAGTACCTAAATCGGTTTTTATAGCATAAACTATCACTTCGTTTCTGCTCTTTATTTTGATCAAATGTAAATGCTGCGACTACTAAAATAAGGTGAAACACGTAAACCTAAAAATTGTTAAAAACATAACATTTGTTTGAACAACAATTATCTATACATATATTTGCATCAACAAAAAAATAAATAAAAACACTATTACATTAATCATTATGAAAAAATTAGTTATCACAATCGCAGCAGTAGCATTAAGTATTGCATCATTTGGTCAAAAGATCGATCAAGAAGTTTCTAAAGTAAATTGGACCGCTTATAAAGTAGTTGGATCATCTCACACTGGGGATATTGCAATTAAAGAAGGTTCTTTTAAGATTAAGAAAGGAGAAGTAAAAGAAGGTGAGATTGTAATTGATCTTTCAACTTTAAATAGTACTGATTTAGAAGGTGAGTGGAAAGGTAAACTAGACGGACATTTAAAATCTGCTGATTTCTTTGACGTTGAAAAGTACCCTACAGCAACTTTTGTACTTAAAGAGGCAGTAAAAGAAGGTGACAACCACAAACTAAAAGGTGATTTAACAATCAAAGGAATTACACAAGAAGTAGTTTTTGATTCTAAACTTCAAAAAGTAGATAAAAACCATGTACTTGTAGGTAAAATTAAGATTGACAGAACTAAATTTGGTTTAAAATATGGTTCTAATTCATTCTTTGACAACTTAGGTGATAAAGCAATTGCAGATGAATTTGAAATTGATTTCAAAGTGCAAACTATCTAAGTAAGCAAAAATATAGTGCAGCCCAAAGTTAATCCTTTGGGCTTTTTTATGTCCTTTTTTTTCTAAAATTAAAAAGAAAATAAGTATATGTACCAAGCATTATTACTGTAAAAATAGTAGCCAAATGGAGATTATAATAGGTCATGGCTAACAGTGAGATTGTTGCAATAACTAATGCTATTAATGGAAATAACGGATAAAATGGAACGCTAAAAGGGCGATTTAAGTTCGGTTCTTTCTTCCTTAATGCAAACAATGAAAGCATTGAGATAATATACAATACCAATGCACCAAAACAGGCTATTGTAATAATTTCTGCTGTTTTACCAGTAAACAAAGCAATTATACCAATTACCATATTTACCAATAAAGCACTAATAGGGGTTTTAAATTTAGGATGTATTTTACTTAGAAATTTTGGTGCATAACCTTCTCTTCCAAATTCAAAAGTTGAACGCCCTGCTACTAAAATTATACCATGAAAAGAAGCAACGAGCCCTAATAAACCAATTCCAATTAATAGTTTATATAGAATATTACCTTCTGACACTACTTGTCCCAATGCTAAAGGTAATGGTGAATCCGATGGAACAGTACTTGATGGTAAATAAACAACAGTTTCCCAACCACCTACTCCAACAGCAGAAACAAAAGTAAGTACACATAAGATTACTAATGTGGAAATAGATGAACCAAACCCTAATAAAATACTTTTTGATGGATTCTTAGTTTCTTCTGCAACATTGGCCACTCCTTCAATAGCTAGAAAGAACCAAATTGCAAATGGAATTGAAGCAAAAATACCTGGTATTCCATTCGGAAAAGCATTACGTTCCAAATTAGAAAACTCAAAATGTGGTAATGTTACACCAGAAAAAATCAATAATTCTAAAACTGCTAATACTGTAATTATTAATTCGAAGGTAGCAGCTAGTTTCACACCTAAAATATTAATAGCAGTAAATATAAAATAAGCTGCTATTGCAAAATAAATTGTATCAATAGATGGATACAATAAGTTAAGGTATGCTCCAATTGCAGAAGCAATAGCTGGTGGAGCAAAAATAAATTCTATATTTTGAGCCATGCCACCAAGAAACCCTAATTTGGGGCCTAATCCTCTTTTTGCATATTCAAAAGCGCCTCCTGCTTTAGGGATTGCACATGCTAATTCAGTATAAGAGAAAGTAAAGGTTACGTACATAATTACTACAAAGAATGTAGCAATAGCCAAACCTAATGTTCCTCCTTCTGCTAATCCTAAATTCCACCCGAAATACATTCCAGAAATTACATACCCAACACCTAAACCCCATAACATTAATGGCGTAAGTGTTTTAGTTAATTGGGGAGCACTCATTATATAGTTACTTTTAGCTTAAATTTGTTTGTATTAAAAAGTAAAAAGTCACCCACTTTTAAATGGATGACTTCTTTATATTATTCAAAGATTATCACTTCATTTTTACTGAACCACTCAGCATAATATGGAGTATGAATCTTTTCTAAATTATTTCGTTTTAACTTTAGTGTTGGCGTTAAAAGACCATTATCAATTGTCCAATCTTCTTTCATTACAATAACTTTTGCTATTTTTTCGTAATTAGGAAGTTTCTGGTTTAATGTATCTAACGACTCTTTAAGAGATGCTTTTAAAGCATCTTGAGATAAATCTTTTCCTCCTTCTGAAGGAATAACCAACGCAATAGGTTGAGGGATACCAGTACCAACAACACAAACTTGTTCAATATTAGGATTATCAGATAAAGGCAATTCTAAATGATTTGGAGAAATATATTTCCCTTTATCAGTTTTAAATTGATCTTTCACTCTACCAACAATTGATAGATAACCATCATGATCGTATTCTCCTAAATCTCCTGTTTTCAAGAAACCATCTTCATCAAATAAAGCAGTTGTTTGTACTTCATCTTTAAAGTAGCCCATAGTTAGGCAATCACTCTTTAAACAAACTTCTCCTTCTCCAGATAATTTAGTTTGAATATGTGCATATTTCTGACCTACTGAACCTATTCTGTTCATACCAGGAAAGTTCATATGAGATACACATACATCTTCTGACATACCGTAACCTTGGTTTACATCTAAACCTAAAGTTTTAAACCATTCTTGTAAATCTGGAGAGATTGGAGCTGCTCCAGAAATAACAGAAACAGCTTCTTGTAAACCTAAAGCAGAAACAATTTTCTTTCTGATTACATTATTAATAAATGGTACTTTTAATAAAAAGTTCAACTTATTTTGCGGCATCTTTTTAAGAATACTTTCTTGGAATTTCTGGAAAATCCTTGGAACAGCAAAGAACATATGAGGTTTTGCTTCTGCAAGGTTTGCAGGGAAAGACTCTAATGATTCTGGGAAGGCTATACTTCCGCCTAAATATAAACCGATAAACTCATAAGCTGCTCTTTCTGCAATATGTGCTAAAGATAAGAATGCAAAGAATCTTGGATTTTTAGGTAAATCAAAATGATGTTCAAATTCGCTTACAGCAAACTGAACACTACCATACGAATGCATTACACCTTTAGGATTTCCAGTTGTACCAGAAGTGTACAAGATTGTCATTAAGTCCTCCTTTTTAGGCTTAAAGATATCCTGAAGTGGTTCATTTTTTCCTACTAATTCATCCCAACCTAATTTTTCATTCATGCCATGCATTTCTATTCCTATTTTAGGAATATCAGTCACCCCATCTTTCTGAGAAGCATAGTCGTCTAACTTACCAATAAAAATTGCTTTTGATTCTGAATGGTTAAGAATCTGATTTATTGTTTCTTTATCAGTTGTAGGATAAATAGGAATACTTACACACCCTGCCATTAAAATAGCTATATCAGCCATAATCCAATGCGAACAATTCTTTGATAAAATTGCTACATGGTCTCCTCGTTCCATTCCAATAGACTTCAATCCAGAAGCTATCTTTCTAATTTGATCTCCAGCTTCTTTATAAGATAAAGTAACTTTTGAGCCATTAATATTTTGATGAAGAAAAGGTTGATTTGGTGTTTCTTTTTCCCATTTCTGGAAAGCATCCAAGACTGATATAAATCTCATAGTAGTTTAGAATTAAGAGTGATGTTTAAAGTAATTATATTATGTGTATTTGAGTACTGATCTGAAAAATCTATATTTATATTTTAATTAACAAATATTTAAAGGATAAATATTAACATATAGACAGTAAATCACATTGTCGTACATCAATTAATCAATTGATTGTTCATATAATCCTAATTTCATGGCTTCAATATGTTCTGTTCCCATCATACAACAACCTCCAATTAACTTAGCTCCTAACATTTTCCATTCTTGAGCCATTAATGCACAATGGGACGGATCTGAAATTCCAGACCAAGTTTTTGTATCCGCATGATACACCTGACCAGAATTAGGATAAACCACGATATCTATTTCAGAATTACCTTTTTTTATTTCTGCAATTAATGAGGAAATGTATTCAGGTTTAGTACAATTCACCCCGAAAGCAATCACATTTTTCTTCCCTTTTAAATAGGCTGCTACTTCTTGAATAGGTGTACCATCATTTAGATGTTTTCCATCTTTACAAGAACAACTAATCCACCCCTCATGTATTGTGTTATCTAACAGGTTTACAATTGCTTTCACTTCATCAAAACTTGGCATTGTTTCACAAGCAAGTACATCAATATCGGTAGTATCAATAAGCAATAATCTTTCTTTATGAAATGCTATTAACTCTTCTACATCAATTCCATAATCACCTCTATATTCTGATCCATCTGCTAAAAAAGCACCATAAGGGCCAATACTTCCTGCTACAAAAAGCTCTTGTTTTATTCCCTTCTCCAAAGCTTCTTCTCTGGCTTTTATACCTAAAGCCGTCGTTTTTTTTATTAATTCAATACTCTCCTCTCGTGAGTTTCCATATTTCATTAATCCCTCTATTGTTGCTTGATAACTAGATGTAATTATACAACTTGCTCCTGCCATATAATATCCAAGATGAGCTTTAACAATAGCATCTTCATCCTCTTTCAATAATTTTGCAGACCAAAGTTCGTGATTTAAATCTATGCTCTGTGCTTCCAAAGCATTTGATAAACCTCCATCTAAGAGTATAGTTTTTGAAATATCCATGTTTATAAATTAGGTGATTTGGTTTTGTGGAGTATTCCTCATTAATAAAACTCTAATTACTTTCTTTATTAGAAAAAACTAAAGGAACTTGAATGGATTCATTTAGTAAATCATAAAACATTTTTAATCTTAGATACTGATTTTTTGTATAATAACTACTTTTAAAACGGTAAAATAATTTACACCACATAACTCCATTTTTTTCTTCTACTTTGTAAGAAAATGTTCCTATATCATTATCTACTTTTTTTTCAAAAAATTCAGAAATAACTTTATAACCTTCATTAATAGGAATAATAGCCTCAAAATGTTCTTGAATTACAAAGTCTAAATCAATTGGGTATTCTCTATCTTTAAGTGTTAATTTAGGGAATTGTATAGGACAATTAAGAAAAGGTTTAAAAGAAAATAAATTTGAAGTTTTATTGATTTCAACATCACCTTCAATTAAAACTCTATAACTCCTATCATTTTTATGATAATTATATGTTTTAAATCTATCAATACTTATAAAACCATTATTTAACGCTTCTTCGGTAATTAAAATACTATCATTAGCATATAATTTCCTCATATTAAGAGCAAAATAATTATTAAAAGTTGTATTTAAGTTTACTCTTGCATTTAGTGTTTCAAAATTGAGAGCAAAAGAGTACTTATTAATTATTTTTGAAACTGATTTATCATTAATATCAATCCATTGATCTTCTTTTTGGTTAACTACAATTCCTTTGCCATTAAAACACCTTGTTGGTAAAATATTATATGGCAATAGCTTTTCAGAAGCATCTGATAAAATCATTTCTCCATTAATTTCAATAAATGGAATAACATAATTATACAAATGTGTATAGGGGTAATTTGTAATTATCTTCCCATTCCCTTTTGTACCTAATAACACTGGACTAACCTCTATATTAGCGGCTTTTAATAGACCTATTAAGAACAAATTAATATCAGCTACATTTCCTGCTTTTGTTAAATTAAAACTCTCTAAAGATTGAGATGTATATTTGCTTAAACTGCCATTCCATTTGTAATTATTCTTAACAAATTCAATAATTATTTTTGCAATTTCTTTTTTATTCTCCTTTTTTTCGATTAAAGATGGCAGAATACTTTCACCTAATTCTTTGCTTAAATTTATATACTCTCCAAAGTTATCATCTTCTTCCAATACTTTATTTACAAGACCCCATGATGAGAAAATTCCAACCTCTTTTTTACCTCTAACATTAACTGAATTTAATTGAAAAATTATTTTCTTTAAATAATCTGACGAATTAGTCATATATTCTTCAGAAGAAAATGCTGGAATATCAGTAAGAATAAACTTATGCCCCATTTCTTTTCCACCCCAATTTCGGTCTCTTAATACCACTTTTGATTCTTTAAATGTAAATTTATTGATATTTTGGGTTGAGAATAAATAGGTAATATTTGGTATTAATTTCACAAAATATTCACTATAAACAGTGGGAATTATATCCTGAAAAGTCCATGAAGGTAACCTAAAATAAAATGGAGAATAGTGAGTATATTTATATTCTAAAATACTACCAACTTTGATCTTAGGAAAAACTACTTTTTTTACACCAAAATTTCTAGAAACCTTCTTATCATAAATAGTACTTCGATCTAGTTTTGTAGTTACAATTTTCTTCCCTTCATAATTATAAACAAAGCCATCAATTCTACTAATATCTTCGCTACGTCCATCTTCATTAATAAAATAACTTAATTCTGCTTGAGCATATTTGACTCCTTCTTCCGTCAAGATTTTTATCCTTTTGGTTCTTATTAGACGTATATCAGCTGTGTGTAAATGATTTTCAATAAACTCCACTTCCCCAATATCAAAAAGTATAACAGCATCAACTACTGAATCTGATTGATAATCCATGTCTACCTTAGAGATTTTTTTAAAAGTTCTTGATAGCTTCTTTTGTGCAAGAGTCATATTTGTCAAAAGAACTAAAGTAATAAGAAGAATCGGTGTTATTTTAATCATAATAAATAAGATTATTTATTGCTCCTCAATAGGAACAAAAATTAATGGCTGATTAATATTATCAATAAGAATATCAATAAATTCCTTTAACCTTTTATAATCAGAGGGAGGGTAGACATCTTTCTTAAAAGAATAATTTGCAGTTACTTTTAATCTGTTTTTCTCTTTAATTGTAGTAAAATCCATATCTAAAATATCATTACTCACTTTTTTTGATTCTGTGTTTATTTCTACATTATATCCATCAGGGATGTTAATAAAAGTTTCATATTTTGTATTCAGCAAGAATAAGAAATCAACAGGATATGTTCTTTTATCTTGTTTTAACATATTTTCTTGTAATGGAAAATTAAGAAAAGGCTTAACTATAATTCTACCAGCTATATTTTCAAGAGTATTTTCTCCTTGTGCAATGATTGTATATTTTCTATTTGGAGAATCATAGTGCCTTGTTTTTAATCTCTTTATTTCCTGAAACCCATTCTCATTTAAATCTTTAGAAATAGTAGCACTATCGTTCTCAAATGTATTTTTCTTTATATATGAAGCATAATTTGATGTAATTGAGGAATAAACAGTATTTATTGTGCTTTTATCAGTATCTATTTCCATCGAAAGTTTATTGATTTCATCTGAGTAAACTTTACTTCTTATATTGATCCATTGAGGGTTTTTACTATTTACTAACATTGCTTTATCATTAAAGCACCTTAATGGTAAATAATTAAAAGGTAAATGAATTGCAGTTGCATCAGTAACGAAACTCTTACCATTAACAGTAATATATGGTATTACATAATTATAATAATGAGTATAAGGGTAGTCAGTATGAATTTTACCATTAGATCTTGTGCTTAATATTACTGGTGAAACTTCAATCTCTGCTTCATCAAGTAGTCCTATTAGAAATAAATTTAGCTCAGCAGAATTTCCTGTTCTATTTTTATAAAATTCTTTTTCTTTTTGTCGAGCATATTTTCCTTTAAGCTGATTCCATTTAAAATTCTTCTTTACATAATTGATTATCCTTTTAGCTAACTCTTCTTTAGATGGACTATCTATCGATAATTCATCAATTATTTTTTTACCATCATTACCACTTTTTGATATAAAACCACCAAATTGATCATCTTTTAATAGATCCTTATTAAACTTTGCCCAAGTAGATACAACTTGAATTTCTGCTCCTTGTAGAGTATAATATTTACTCAACTGAAAATCTAACTGCATAAGGTAATCGTCCACAGATGTTATATAAGATTCATCTTTAAAAGCAGGAACATCTTCCATTATATATTTATGTCCCATTAAATTATAAGTAATACCTGCCCATCTATAATCTTCACTTTCTTTTTTTGATACCTGCTGTGAAAATTGAAGAATATTAGGTGCAGAAAATACATACCCATAAAATGGAATCATTTTTACAAAATATTCACTATAAATGGTTGGGATTCTGTCTTGAAATTCCCAGTGAGGTAATTGAAAAAGAAATGGTGAAATTATTGTCACTTTATATTCTACTATAGTACCTACCTTAACTTGTGGAAATGTAAATTTCTTAACGAGATAGTTCTTATGAATTTTCTCTTCGTAAATAGTTTTCACATCTAACGGAACAGTAGATGGTACACCTTTATTTAAATTGTAAGTAAACCCTTCTATTTTCTCTATACTTTCCTTCTTACCATTACTCCCAATATAAAGAGGGATGTCGACCATGGCATATTTTAATCCATTCTCATTAATGATTTTTACCCTCCTAGTTCTTACATAACGAATGTCAAAATTTCCTTTTAAATTTTCAATGAAATCTATTTCCCCTTTGTCAAATAAAATTACTGCTTCGGCATCTTTATCATCTGGTAAGTAATCTATATCATATGTACTAATATCATTATAATTAGTTGATAATTTTTGAGCATAAGTTATTTGACTTATTATAATTAATAGTAAGAAGCTTTTAAGTATTTTTAGCATTAGTGTATTGTTTTAGTTTGTTGTAAAATAAAAGAAGATTGTTTTGTTTTTGTTTTTACATCATTAAAAAAGGTATAGAATTCTTCATATTCTTTCAAAGGAACAGATTGAGAGTACAACTTAAAATTTCTTTGTAGTGTAACCTCCTTGTCATTAAACATGTAATTTTCTATATATTCACCATATTTTGTTTTAATAGAAATTGGTTTTGAAACTGATATTTTACTATCATCTAATACAGCAAATTTATAGGTGATTTTTTCTATTTTATTGACAGGAGTTGGAATATACACATCATGTAAACGATCTGATGGTTTTTCTATTTTAAAATCATATAACGGTTTTGGAGTAAATACAAACATATCTCCAATCTTTCTATGTGATTTTTTTAATGTGTATTTTAACTCAAGTTTAATACTGGTACTATCTCTATTTTCTAATAAAAAGGTATAATTTTCAAATTCTGCTTTTTGGTTTATCGTATAAAACTCTCTTAAATATTCCTTTTGATTCTTCTCTGTTTTTTTACTACTTATATATCTCAAAAAATCAAACTCAGGTCCTTTCATAACTAAAGTTGATTGAATAGTATTCTCTAATTGTTCATTAAGAGATATATTTATTGTTTTTATCTCTTCAACATCTGCAAGTGTTAAAGGGGGTAAATCAATTAAATGACTTTTTGAATTATCAAGCAATAATGCTTTCCTATTTTGTGTGAATGAACTCACACTATTAAAAGGTGAAATTGAAGACGTATTCTCTAAAAATAAGGTATCAGAATCAATATCTACACACAAAATTATATGATTAAATTGTTGGCTAGGGAAACTACTGTTAACCGATCGAGGAACATCTCCTGCATAAACAACAGTTGGGAAAGATGGAATACTTATTTCATCTAAAAGTGCTTTCATGTATGTCGTCAGAGCTTTGCAATCACCATATTTATTTTTTACCACATACTCTGCAGGGTACGATTTAAAGCCTCCTACATCAAAAGAAACATTAATATACCTAGTTTCATCCTGCAGATAATGATATAGTTTTCGGACCTTTTCTTTTTTATCTGTTATTGTATCTACTAGATTATGAATGTATTGTTTTTCTGATAATGGCAACTGATATAATCCTGCGTTAAGAGTGTAAATCCAATCTCCAAATGCTTTCCATGAAGTATTACTGCCACTTACTCCGTACTTAAAATAAGTAGGAACAATATTTACAGGTTTTATTATATCAAAAATTGGCTTGCTAAATCGTTGACTTTTAATATTATACTTAATGTTGTTTTTCAAATGCCATTTTTTATATATTCTAGCTGTTTCTCCACTCTCTTCTAAATCATAAATTTCAGGTGTTATAATACTGACTTCATAATCCTTAGGAAAATCAACCTCTAGTGATGCATCCAAGGTTTTAATTCCTGTATATAAAAAAGGCACCCAATTGGCAATTGTAATAAACTCACTACTTACCTTTTTATATTTATAATGAATAGCATAAGGATATGTATACCAACTTAGTTTAAACTTTTTTTGCTTACTATCTTCATAAAATACGCCATTAGATATACTACTAATTTCTGAAATATCATCTTTTTTAATGGTTCTAACTTTGTTACCATTAGCATCTAAAACATACGCTTCTAGTATAGATAATTTTTCTAAGCTATTGAAATGTATAGCGATATCACCATAATGATCTGCATCTACAGCATTAATTTTTAAAACGACATTAACCGTTTCTATTTTTTTATTTTTATGTATTTCTATATGCTTATTGTACTTCTGTACAACGGCATTATCTGCAAAAGAAGCAGTAGAAAAGAGTAAAAAGCACCAAATTAGCTGTAGAAAATTGTTAATATTAATAGTCATATTGAAGTTTGCTAAGTATAATTTGGGATAAATTACAAAAAAACTGGAAGTACCCAATGGATACTTCCAGTAATATTTATTTAAATCTACTTCTATGAAGCCACGTAATTCGTCTACCTGTCTAAAGTATTATTACCAACCTTCGTTTTGTTTTAAATTTGGGTTTGATGATAACTCTTCTATTGGAATAGGAAAATATGCATTTTTTGCATCGAATGTTCTAACATCAGAATTTAGCTCTCCATCTTTTACTTTTTGATTTTCGAAATCAGAAAATGATGATAAAGTAGCATCTAATTTACCCCATCTTCTAAGGTCAAACCATCTGTGCCCTTCGAAGGCTAATTCTGCCATTCTTTCATATTCAATATCATCCATTGTTACATTAGATACTAAAGTTGTATAACCTGATCTTTGGCGAACTTCATTGATGTAACCTGCCGCTGCTCCTCCTTCTCCTAATTGTACTTTTGCTTCTGCAGCTAATAGTAATACTTCTGCATAACGTAAGATTCGTTCATTTGTACCCGCAGAATATTCCCATTCTGGCTCAGCTCTTTCTGTTGTTCTAGCATCGTATTTCATACGTAAATACCCTTCAATTTGCCATCTTTTAGCTTCCCAACCAGACCATTTTACAGAATCTGATGTTTCAGGTTTGTAATCAGCAGGTTGATCTGCAATATAAGTTTCATAAACTCCACCTGGTTCATAATACTTTGCTTTAAAATCATCCCAAGAAATCAAACTTTGGTCACGTCTTGGATCATTTGCGTCAAACTTTTTATAAATCCATTCCGTTGGGTTTTGGAAACCCCATCCGCCTCTATTTATTGTATGTGCACCTGCAAAATCACGTGGTCCGCAAAGTACCATATTAATAGAACTTTCAGCATCATCTGGGTTCCAAGGAAAACCATTACCGTAAGGATTGTTCGATCTAAAGCCAATCTCCCATAAAGATTCTTTGCCCCACTCACCTGGTACGTGAAGAACATCATCAAATTTTTGTTCTAAAGAATATTCTCCAGATTTAATGACCTTATCTAATAAATTAAATGCAGCTGCATATTCTTTATTTTGGAACATATATGTTTTTGCTAAAATTGTTTGAGCAAAACCTTTCCCCATTCTCCATTTTGCAGGTTGTGTTTCGGGAATTAAATCAATTGCCGCTAAAAGATCTTTTTCTATTTGTGTATAAATCTCTGCTTGAGTTGATTTCTCTACATAATATTCTTCTGTCGATTGTTCCTTCAAAACTAAAGGGACATCTTTAAACATATTTGTCAACTCAAAATACATATATGCTCTTAAAGCCATTGCTTCGCCTACAATTGCAGCTTTTGCACCAACTGGTTCTACTTTTTCAATTATCAAGTTAGCTCTGTAAATTGTAAAATAATAGGCCCTCCAAACATCCCATACATTAGGAGTAGACTGTGTATTTATATATAAATTAATTTGTTGTAACCAAGCCTGATCACCAACATCTCCACCACCAGCATTAATCATATCTGATGGAATTGCCTTTAATAAACGAGGGCTAACATACCCTGTAGATGCATACTGTCTTTGCAATTGAGCATAAGCTGCTACCAATGCTTGTTCTGCTTGTTCATCCGTTTTATAAAAGTCTTCAACGGGTTGAGCACCTGGTTGGTCTATTACTAGCCATTCTTTCTGACAAGATGTGCCAAGAATAATAAAAGTGACTAATAATCCTATATTTTTAAGAAGTGTTTTCATTGTTGTAGTTCGTTAAGTATTAAAGCGAAATGTTAAGTCCGAACATTAATTTGCGAGGTGTAGGATATACTCCTTTGTCAATACCAAGTGCATTTGGATCATTATTACCAGCAATTGGATCCATACCAGGGTATTTATTAAAAGTAAAGAAATCATCAAGTGAAACATATACTCTTAATCCACCTACATGAATTTTTTCCATTAATTGTTTTTCGAAAGTATACCCAAATTGCATTTGCTTAATTCTAAAGAAATCTGCACTCTGCACTAAGAAGTCTGATTGATAGAATTCAGATTGTGTTGTAGGTCTTGGCATTGATCCTCCTCTATTACTTTCCGTCCAACGGTCGTCATAGAAATGAGTTAATGTATTTGCTTTCAATCTATCTGGTCTAAACCAACCAATTACTGCTTGAGAGCCTGCTTGGCCTTGCATTACCATATTAAAATCAAACCCTTTGTACGAAGCAAAAATTTGACCTCCATACGTTACATCTGGATGTGGATCTCCAATATTTGTTTTATCTCCATCTGTAATTTCACCATCACCATCTTTGTCTACAAAAATAGGGTCTCCATTATCAGAATTTACTCCTGCTGTTTCATACCCTCTAAAGTACCACATTGGATAACCTTCTTGGAATACAGTTGCTTGTTGCCATCCGGGGCCAATATTCGCACCCGCAATATATGGTGCTGGAGTATTTACTTTAATCACCTTATTTTTAAGTGTAGCAAAGTTTAAATTTACACCGTACTGAAACTCATGATCATGATTAGAGTATCCTAAAACGACCTCTACACCAGTATTTTCAACATCACCTAAATTTGTACTTGGAGCCCAGTTACCAACAGATGCAGGAACTTGTGCAACAGACAGCAAGTCTCTTGTAATTTTTCTATACCAATCTAGGCCAAAAGATACTTTACCATCAAATGCATTAAGATCTATACCAATGTTTGTTTGTTCTGAAGTTTCCCAAGTTAAATCTGGGTTAGGTAGAACAGATGGTTCAGCTCCAAAAATCAAATCATTACCAGGAACAACAAGGTTAATTCTATCTGTTCTCATTGAAGGAGAATATAAATACCTTCCCGGAATAGATTTTATACTACCATTTTGTCCCCAAGAACCTCTTAGTTTTAAGTAATCGATCACAAAATCTTCTGGGAAGAACTCTTCGTTAGAGATATTCCAACCTGCTGAGAAAGAAGGAAAAACACCAGAAATATTTTTGTAAGGTACCATTGCAGTACTTGTCATATCATTCCTTACCGTTGCAGTAAGCATATAACGGTTCTTATAATCATAAGATACTCTACCAAAATAAGAAACCATTCTATTCTCATCCGTCCAAGAATTTAAATCGTTATTTGCAACTCCTGTATATGCATGCTCATTATAAAGTGGGTCATTCACATTCATAGGTCCCGAAGCAGTATTTAATACTCTCCATTCACTTTGTTGTGCAGACATACCTACAGTAGCAGCAATTGTATGATCTCCAAATGTTTTGTTATAAGTAGCAAAGTTCTCCCACATCCATTGGAAATATCGAGTATTATTATCTGTCACTTTTAAAGTATTGCTATTATTATCAGCACCAGACCAGAAAGGTTTATCATAATAATGATCTCTTTCTGTATTCCATTCAATAGATGGTCTAGATGTAAAACTAAACCCTTCAAAAGGCTTAATTTCTAATGCCATAACACCTAAAAACTTATCACGTTGTTTACCTCCATTACCTAATTCCATTTGTACAAATGGGTTTGTAGATTCTGATAATCCTTGATTTGATGTAGAATAATATCTTCCTTGAGCATCTTTGTACATTGGGAAACCACTATTGATACCAGCAATTGTATTTGCATTTTCTTTACCTGGTTCAAAAGCAACAGGAATTGTTGGTTCTAAAGATAAAGCAGATGTCATTAAGCCTCTGTACTCATCTTGATCTGTAAGAGATTTCCTATTTTCTCTAGAATAAGTAAGATTACTTGATAAATTTGCCCATTTCTTTAATTGTTGTTTTACATTAAAACGAGCGTTTAAACGATCATAACTTGCTTTATCTCCACCTACAATACCATCTTGTTCATAATAGTTTAAAGAAGTATAATAAGTAGTGGTTTCTGAACCTCCTTGCATTGAAAGTGTATGACTCTGAATTGGGGCATTTTCTACTACTTGATCTACCCAATTTGTATTGTACCCAGTTGGCGTTAATGGAGTATTACCAGGATTATGCTGATTCATTTCATTTTGAAACTGAATATATTGATCGGCATTTAATGTCTTTGGTAAGTTCCTCTTATCAGCACTTTGAATTCCGTATCTAAAGTTATATGATATTTTTGCTTCCCCTTTTTGACCTGCTTTCGTTGTTACTAAAATAACACCATTACCACCTTCAGAACCGTAAATAGCAGCAGATGCAGCATCTTTTAATACTTCAATACTTTCAATATCTTCTGGAGCTAAGTCTGATATTGATCCAGATTTTATACCATCAATTATATATAACGGCTCCGAATTACCATTTGATCCTGCTCCACGTATTCTAACTTTTGCATCTGCACCAGGCATACCTGAATTTGGTGTTAACGACACCCCTGGAGTAATACCTGCCATTGCATCTGTTAATGTACCAGATGATCTATTTTGAAGTAGTTCTGTATCTACACTTGTTGTTGCACCTGTTATTAAGCTTTTCTTTTGAACACCATAACCAACAACAACAACTTCCTCTAGTTGTTCTGCATCTACTTCTAACGAAATAGAAAATTTAGTTTTACTTCCAATTTGTGTTTCTTGAGTTTTATATCCAATAAAAGAAAACATTAAAATCTGACTTTCTTCTGGAACAGATAGTGTAAATTTCCCATCAAAGTCTGTTACTGTACCTATAACAGTACCTTTTACTTGAACATTTACTCCAGGTAAAGGAGTCGATGTTTCTCCATCTAAAATTGTTCCCGATAAGGTCTTGTCTTGTGCAAAAGTATTGGCATGCACCATCATGAACAAAGTAAATGTGAAAAGCCACATGCTACTTTTAATATTGTATTTGCTTAGCATTGTTATTTTTGAAAAAAGAGTAATAAATTTCCTAAATAGAGTTCCTATTTAGATTGCTTTGATACCAGTAAGAGTAAGCTGATATTCCCATTCTATATGCACCTTAATTGAAGTGTATTTTATTAGGCGGTGCTTTTTATAAGAGAAGAGTTGAAAAGTTTATTTCATTCTTAATTGTTTTATTAAATCACTTGATTTAGGTTTTGCTTCATAAAGGTTCAACTTTATTTGAATTTCATTTCAATTAGTTTGTGATCACATTACAAGATTAAAGAGTTCTTAAATAAATGAAAAATTATGAATCGTAAATATTACACACATTAATTCACTTCGAATACTACATTGTTTCACAATTACAGAACAAAACAGCTGATAAAAAGAGAGTTACAGATAGTAATAAGGGAAAAGTCAATACATTTTCCACATCAAATAACATCAAAATCACTTAAAAAAATCTATTAAAAAAAACCTCTAATTTTAAACATCTGTAAATATAAAATTCAACACACAACACTGTTAACTTTTATTTAAAGTAGCAAAAACAAAAAGGCATCTTTACTTTTACATAAAGATGCCTTCAAGAATCATTTAGAGTATTTATTTTTTAATAAAACCCCAAATAAGTAAAGGTAATCCTACAATACCTAAACCAAAACATATTTGAGTAAGCAACCTACTTCCATACGTTAAGAGCTCAACATAATCGCTATAAGCACCTGCATAGCTATACATCACATTAATATGTTTGTTTTCTCTTTTGCCGATTCCTACAAGTGGAGTACCTTGCTTTATACCCTGCCATTGAATTGGAGAATTAGAAGAGGTCACTTCATCTAAAAGAATATGAGCAATCATCTCCCCTCTATAAGGTGCTTCTTCAAACAGTAAAGTATCAGTACCTTTATTTATAGTTACAGGTTGTAGTTTTTGCTCTACAGGTTTAAAACCTCTATGTTTACCTGCACCCGTAAATTCTTCTTTAGAAGCAACTACTAAAAATTGTTCTAATGGAATGTTAGAAGAATCTATTATTCCATTAAAAATAACAAATTGCTCTTCATTCACTTCTGCTTTGTCTAAATAATTCTTCTCTTTAGACAGTTTAGGTTTACCTACACCGTAAAGAAGAACAGCAATGCCTGTTAAAACAATACCAAAGACTAACCTAATATTCATTACTTTATTTTAACGAATGTTGCACCGTAACCAAACTTCTCTTTTCTAGCATCTTCAAAATATTCAACATCAGAATGCTTTGATAGCCTTTTTTGAATTTCGTTTTTTAACTTACCACTACCAATACCATGAATAAAAGTAATATGATCCATTCCGTTTACGATTGCAGCATCTAATTCTTTTTCAAAGTGTAATACTTGCATACTTAATGTAGAGTTCCCCATATTAGGGTCTAAACCTAATACTTCTGCATGAAGATCAATCTCTGATGCCGGCTTCTGAACAACCTTTTCTGCTACTTGTGCAACTTCTTTTTTCTCTAGGATACCATCTTTTAATTTTGATGCATCTACAGCTTCAAGCGCTTTAATATCTAATTGAAACAGGTACCCTTCTTTGTTCATTCCAGGTACTTCTTTCTTATTATTAAAGAATGTTGATGCTTTAAATCGAAGCTTTTTTACTAATGGTTCATGATTTACACTAGCTCCCGGATAGAAGAATAAAGCTTGAAAGATAAGTGCAGGCCACTCTTCAAAATTTTGTAGTGTTACTTGGTCTACCTTAACCTGTGATCTAGGCACTAATGTAGATGTAAAAATACCTTTATAATCACCTTTTCTCTCAGACCCTAGAACAAATGGTATTGTTAAATCCGAATTATTAGAAACGTAAACATCTAATATTTTATCGTTCTGATGTACAAAAGCAATAAATACTCCTCTTTCAGAAATTAATGGTAATGCCGCTTTAGGTCTATCTTTATACTTTTTCTTTTGTGTAACAGAGACTATACGGTCTTCTTCTTCAACACTTCCAAATTCTTTAGATTCAACATTAGATACTATTGCTAAATCTTTAGAAAGGAAATCCATTCTAAAACCGTCTTCTACTTCTACCTCTACAATACTATTTTTCTTAAAACTAACTACTATACCTTCCATTGCATCATGGAGGCTTCTCACTTTATCACCAATATTCATTTTCGTATTTTTATAATATTAAAGGACATTATTATAGTAAATAAAATTATCCCCATAATGTGTTATCATTTGTGACGACGTTACAGATATAATGTATAATCCATACCGTGTTTTTCCTAGTTCATCTGTAATTACAATAAAAGAACCGTTACTTACAGGGGCAAAATTACCCGTGAAGTTATCATCAATTTCTTCATTACAATTAATATCTGTACTGATATATTCAAATACACCATTTGTATAAAAAACCATTAAATCGTCTTTTAGACATTCTTCAATAGCCACAGTATCTCCAGATTGAACATCTACAATTCTATTAATTTCCCATTGTTTACCTGTTGAAGAGGTAAGGTTTGATAAAAATGAATCCCAAATAATAACAGTTATAGAATTTCGATATCCTATTTCTGTGGAGACAACATTTATTTCGGTATCAACTAGAAAATTATTTTTCTTATTTCCTGTTTCTTTATCTTCATATTCAGCAGCTATATAATACGTACCAGCAGATAAATTCAGGAAAAATGCTAATCCATTTTCATCAGTTTTTGAAGGTGGTAAAAGTTTATTCGTTTGATTTTCAAAATCTATTAAAGATCCATAAAGTGTTACTACCCCATCAACTACAGCATTACCTTGTTCATCTCTAACTTGAACATAAAGGTCTCCATAAGGTGTTGGGTTTTTACATTGAATAAACAATATACCAATTACAAAAAAGAAGAATAACCTTGCTAATTTCATTTAAAAATCAATTGTTTTTTGTTCTGGTAAAAGCTTAAAAGATGTTCTATGCCAAGGCGTAGTTCCAAATTTAGCTATCGCTGCTCTATGTGCTTTGGTCGGGTAACCTGCATTTCTTTCCCATCCATATTCTGGGAAATCCTCAGAAAGCTTTTCCATCAGCATATCCCTATGTGTTTTTGCTAAAATAGAGGCTGCTGCAATACTTAAAAATTTACCGTCGCCTTTAACTATACATTCATCTGGAATTCCATCGTATGGTCTAAATCTATTGCCATCAATCAACAATAGTTCTGGTTTTATTTTTAATTTATCTATACATCTATGCATAGCTGTAAAAGAAGCTTGAAGTATATTAATTTTATCAATTTCTTCTGCCTGTACTTCTACAACTGCATAAGCCAATGCATTTTCCAACACTACCTCACGCAATAGCATACGTTTTTTAGCTGATATCTTTTTTGAATCATCTAAATCTGGGTGTATGAAATCTTTTGGCAAAATTACAGCTGCCGCTACTACAGGCCCAGCAAGACATCCTCGTCCTGCTTCGTCTAATCCTGCTTCTATTTTATCTTTCGTAAAGCTTGATGCTAACATGCTTCAAATTTCGTGAATTATTAAATTGCGATTACTATAATCTCTATAAATATTAAGAGATTTTACACAACAAAGTTCAAGGTAGAGAATATTGAATGATCTTCATAAAAAAACGAATGAAAGCAGTTAATACTATCACTCGTTTCTATATTATGTTTCTCTGTTTAGAAAAACTAGTTTGGCTCTTTAAGTAAATTATTGATTAATGAGGTTGTTTCAGAAACATAATCCTCATAATAATGCCCCGTACTTGGTCCGTTAAACCCAGTATGAATTAATTGCACCTCCCCTTTTCTATCTACAATAATAGATGTTGGGAAAGACATAATATGATTTAGCATTGGCAATGCTGAAGCCGCCTGTTTAGTTGTACCAGCATACACAACCTCATAATTTATATCAAGTCGTTTTTTAAGACTATTAATTCTTTTATATGCTTTTTCTGGGTCAGAAGATCTTTCAAAAGAAAGACCAATTACTTCTAAACCTTCCTCTTTTTTCCTATCATATAAAGGCGAAAAAAACTTAGATTCATCTAAACAGTTTGGACACCAAGAACCCATAATCTGAACGACTACAACTTTACCTTTGTATCTTTTATCTGTTAATGAAATCGTTTCTCCTTTCTGATTTTTAAATGAGAACGCAAATTTATCATAGCCTTTCTTCAAAAAGGTTAATTTGTTTGCATCTGGCAGTTTTGCTTCTTTATCAGCTACACCATTCCATTCTTTGTTGGCTGATTTACCCGACCACATTTTACCATTTACAAGCTTGTCTCCATCAATATCTGCTTCAAATAAAAGAATATGCATTCCATCAAAAGAAGATAAAAAGAGTTTATTATCAGCTATTTTACCTTCTAGATAACGGTAATCTCCTGTTGAGGTAAGGAATGTTCCCGTTAAATAATTTTCGTGCTGATTAAATAAACCAATAGCATCTGTTTTCCCTAACTTAACAGCATATGTACCAGATATATTTGAAGCTGCTTTTTGGTTTTTGCTGAATCTTTGTGCATTCCCTTTTATGGCTTCAAAAGGTAATCTGTATGCACCATTTCTAACAAATTCTCCAGTTACAGTAGTATCATTTTCTTTCACTACAAGCTCTGCTTCATAAATTAGTAATGGAACATGTAAGGAATCTCCCTCGTAATAAGGTTGATCCATTTCCATACGTTCCTCACCATTAATTAAAGTCCATATTTGCTCTTTACCTTCACCTTGGATTGTAAAATAAAAAGGAACTTCTTTTTGATGATCATTCTTAATAACACCTCTCCATTTTGTAATTAATGCATTACTTTCTCCAGTCTTTTGATTTGTATGATCAGAACAACTAGAAAAAACGAAGATTGTTAGTACAAATAAAATTAAGTTGTTTCTCATTCTTTTGACGATATAAGTTTGTTAGTAAGTTTTAATCCTCAAGTTTCCACCAATCTGTACCTTCTATTAAGACTACACTTTTGGTTTCGCCTATTTCATAATTATAAAAACTATCGTGATGTACCCATAACCTTAGTCCGTCTTCGATTTCCCATTCTCCATAACTTGCGTTACCAAAGTAATCTACGTGGACTAATTTTGCTGTATGATTTTTCACTTCCTTATCAATAACCTTTAACCACTCAGGGCGAGCCATATAAAGTCCGTTTTCTCTTTCAACATCCATCTTTTTCAATTCTTCTTGATTTAAGACGTTACAATGTGGAAAGAAATGAGCAGCGTATTTATTTAAAGGTTTTGTATAAATTTCGTTAGGCGTTGCTATTTGTAATAAATGTCCCTTTGACATAACACCAATTCTATCAGACATCGCCAAGGCATCATGTGTATCATGTGTTACAAAAACGACACAGATATTTGCTTCTACCGCAATATTTTTCACCATTCTTCTTAGGTCACTTCGTAGTGCCATATCTAAATGAGAAAATGGTTCGTCTAATAATAAAACGGGTGGTTCGTCTGCAATAGCTCTTGCAATAGCTACACGTTGTTTTTGCCCTCCAGAGAGTTCTTTCGGACGAGTTTCTGCATATTCTTCTAACTGACAAATACGTAGTAATTCTTTTAATCTATATTCTTGGTATTCTTTGCTAGACCTTCTAATTGGGTATTTAATATTATCAGAAACCGTCTGATGATTAAAAAGATTATAATCTTGCTCTACTAAAGCAATTTTATCATGTCCTGCTAATAATCTTTCATGAGGTCCAAGAATACGTTCTCCATCAACATAAGCTTCTCCCTTATCTGGGCGCATCTGACCTGACAATAATTTTAGTGTAGTTGTTTTACCACATCCACTTCTTCCTATAAGAGCAAAAACTTCACCCTCTTTCACATCAAAAGAAAGGTTATCAACAGCTAACTTTCCTTTTTCATAGGATTTTGAAAACCCATCTACTCTTAAAACCGTTTTTCTCTTTGCCATATAATTTTCGTTTTTCCGAATGCAAAAATAAACGGTTTTATTTTAATATGATGTGTATAGTTCTATGATTTTTTATTTAGTTGAAAAACTAATTAAGTTCTTTTGGGATAGTAAAATTAAAAGTGGAGCCAAATTGTTCGTTTTCTTCAATCCAAATAACTCCTCCATGGAGTTTTACAATCTTTTTACATTGTGCCAAGCCAATTCCCGTTCCTTTATATTGCTCACTGATTCTATTAAATATAGAGAATATCTTTTGATGGTTATCCTTATTAATACCAATGCCATTGTCTTTTACTGTAAAACAATATTGATCACGTTCTTCATCACAAGAAATCTTTATGATAGAATTAGTATTCTCTCTATGAAACTTAATCGCATTGCCAATTAAGTTTTGCATTAGCATATGAAATTCAATCGCATACCCAGATAACTTAGGCAACTTGCTCCTAAAAATCTGTACTTTTTTATCTTCAATAGATAACTTAAAATCATCAAGAACATTGTCTATAATTAAATCAGTATCTATTTCTTCTTTTTTACTTTTGATTCCAATCTGACTAAACTCAAGTACAGTATCTATAAGTCGTCCCATTCTACCCGCACTTTCTGTGATGTATGTAAAATAGCACTCCCATTTAGAGTCTACTACCCCTTTGCATTCAGATTTGATGATTGATAACATTCCATCAATATTTCTTAGAGGTGTTTTTAAATCGTGAGAAACAACATAAGCAAACTGTTCAAGCTCCTTATTTTTATTCCCCAGTTCTTTTACTTTTTGATTTAGCTTCTTATTGGTCTCCTTTAAAGAGTCCTCTAGCACCTTTATATGTGTAACATCTCGCCAGCATGAATTACTGTAAATAATATCATTGTTATCATCACGAATAGCAATTACACTAAGAAGTATATATAGTTTTTTGCCATTCTTTTTTCTAACAATAAGATTGGCATTTTTTACAACTCCAACTTCTAAAAATTCTAGAAATGCCTTTTTAACAGCTTCGTGAGAATCAACGTGGTACAAATCAAAAATATTCATTCCCACTACCTCTTCTTTTAGAAACCCAGTTGTTTCACATAACGTTTGATTGCATTGGATTACACAATGTGTTTTTGGGTCAACGGAAAGAAGCATGTCAGGAGAATAATTGTAAAATACATCATAATTTTCCTCAACATCTAGGGTATTAATATTTGTAAGTTCAAGATCAGATAGTTTCATAACAGATAACGTAATTAGTCCTTATTGCAATATAAGTATCTAATAATCAGCTATGTTAGATATTCACAAATAATCCAACATTATCCCTTTATAAAACAAAAAAAGGCAGGCTTACACGAAGTAAACCTGCCTTTAGAATATTTTTTTTAATTAAAAGATTAATAATCTCCTAACGTTTCTTCTAACTGAGATAAAGCAGCTTCTGTTTGCTCTGCATTTGGAGCAACACCATGCCATTTATGAGTTCCTACCATGAAATCGATTGGAAAACCCATCTCTGTTTTCATAATAATCATAATCGGCTTACCGTTACCAGAAAGCTCTTTTGCTTTAGTTAACGCAGCGTCCAATTTCTCCATGTCATTTCCATCAGCAACGAAAGTTTCCCATCCGAATGCTTTGTATTTCGCTTCGATATCAATCAAGCTTAATACGTCAGAAACATCACCATCAATCTGACGGTTATTATAATCTATAACACCTACAAGATTGTCAATTTTATTATGAGCAGCATACATTGCAGCTTCCCAAACCTGACCTTCTTGTTGTTCACCATCTCCCATTAGGCAATAAACCATTTTGTCATCGCCATTCATTTTCTTAGTTAAAGCAGTACCAGCCGCAACTGATAAACCTTGTCCTAAAGAACCTGAAGCCATACGAACACCTTCTAAATGCTCATAAGGAGTTGGGTGACCTTGCAATCTAGAATTAAGCTTTCTGTGAGAAGCTAACTCTGAAATTGGGAAGTATCCAGCTCTTGCAAGCGTGCTATAAAAAACAGCCGAAATATGTCCGTTTGAAAGATAGAAAACATCTTCACCTGTTGCATCCATGTTGAACTCAGTGTTGTGTTCCATGTGCTTAAAGTAAAGTGCTACAAATAAATCAGCACATCCTAGGGCTCCACCTGGGTGACCGTTTCCTGCACCGTTAACCATTCTAACGATGTCACGTCTAACTTGAGACGCTATTCTTTTCAATTCTGCTACTTCTGCCATCTTTTTTTGATGTAAGCTATTGTATTATATATTGATGAGATTCGATTCTCATTTATTTTTCCAAGTGCAAACTTAACTAATTATCTGTTTAGTATGCTCTTTCGTCTTCACCTTTTTAATAATGTCCGTTAAAATTCCTTTCTCATCTATTAAAAAAGTGGTTCTAACGGTCCCCATGTACTCTTTTCCGAAGGTTTTCTTTAATTGCCAAGTACCATATAAGTCATGGACTTTATGATCTACATCTGCTATTAACGGAAAAGGCAACTCATATTTAGCAATAAAACGTTGGTGTCTTTCTGCTGCGTCTGTACTTACTCCTAAAACAACCCACCCTTCTGCAAGTAATTTTTCGTAATTATCTCTTAGGTCACATGCTTCTGCTGTACAACCAGGTGTCATATCTTTTGGATAGAAATACAAAACTACTTTCTTTCCTTGATAATCAGAAAGCTTAATTTCATTTCCGTCTTGGTCGATACTTGTAAAATCTGGAGCAACTTGTCCTATTTCTAACGCCATTTTTTATTTTTCTTTTAAAGTTGATAAAATCAATTTTGTATTTACAATATTGCATGATACAATACATTTAGCAAAACCTGAGCATTGGAAATTTTCTTTTTACTCCTTGTCGTTATTTATTTTTTTGGTTTGATACGTTTATCAAATGGGTGGAACCAGTCTTTTGATTATGATAATACACCTAATAACGTACTTGAAAACACTACAGTCTGTGTTGTTATTGCTTTAAGAAATGAAGCCAATAATATTAATCAGCTGATTAAGTCTTTGAGTAATCAATCGTACCAAAATGTTGCGTTTGTTTTTATAAACGACCATTCTGATGATGCTACTTATCGACTATTAGAAAATAATACTTTAAAGAAATCCACAGTTTTAAACCTACCTAATCATCTACAAGGTAAAAAACAAGCCATAAGATTTGGCATTCAACATACAGACGCTGATTTAATTATTACCACAGATGCAGATTGTACTCAACCTAAAAGATGGATTGAGAGTATTGTCAATTGCTATCAAAAGACTAATGCATTGATGATATCTGGCCCTGTTCATTTTTCTTACAACTCATTATTAGAGCGTTTAATGAGTGTAGAATTTTCATCTTTAATTATTACGGGAGCAGCTTCTATTAGAAATCAAACTCCAAATATGTGTAATGCGGCTAATTTAGCTTTTAAAAGAACTGCTTTTTTAAAACAAAACAATTACAGTGAACACGCACATATACCAACGGGAGATGATGAGTTCTTTCTGCATCAATTAGCAAAAGAAGATCCTTCTAAAATTGTCTTTTTAAAAAACCACGATACTATTGTTTCTACTTCCCCACCAGCTACATTTTCTAGTTTTATAAATCAGAGAGTACGATGGGCTAGTAAATGGAAACATTACAAAAATAAAGGACCGCAATGGACTGCAGTTTTTATCTTTCTTTTTCACTTAATGTTCTATCTAAGTGGTATTCATGTTATCATCTTTAAAGAACATACAGATATATTCATAATTGCACTTTGTTTAAGGTGGGTTAGTGAATTATTCTACATGAAATCTGCTTTAAAATGGTTTAATGATTTATCGCTCCTCTACACTGTTCCAATACTGTCTCTTTTTTATCCTTTTTATGCAATATTTATAGGATTATTAGCTACTTTCACGAAGTATTCATGGAAGAACAGAATATTTAGCGTTTAATCAATTGAATTTATTATTTTTGACTTTTAATTTAGAGTAGAACTATTTTTTATGACTGAAATTCAATACAAAATTCTTGATGAATTATACTTTGTTACCAGCTTTTCATCATTAAAAGAAGAGGTAAATATTGAAACAGCTACTTTAGGCAAAGAACTTAAAACACTGCTTCAAAAAGATTGGGTAAGATGTTTTTCATCTCCAGCTGATGAAATAGAAATTGAAATTAAGGATTTTGACACTAATTTTACATCATATCATTATTTAGCTTCTAAAAAAGGCCTTTTTGCACACAACTCTCAATAGAATCTAGCTTTCTATACATATTGTTTAATCATTAATGACAAATTACGAAATACATAAATCTCCCACACATTTTGTGAAGAAAAGGTTCAAGAAAAACACACTTGCTGTTATTTCTGTTGCCTATGTATTTCTCATGACTTGTCTTGCCATATTAGGATATTTAATTATGCCCGATGGCTCTAACTTTGCAAACGATGGCCTCCTTGAAGTTCCAAGAAAAGGACCATTTTTTACTGTTGATGTTATTCGCGAAAGAAAAAATACACATGTTCCTACACCATCTATTTTAGATAAACTTATTAATGGTGAGGAAAGTAAATACCACGAAATTCCAATTGTGGGTACTCCTACTATAAGCAAGGATTCTGTTTTCTTTATTTTATATCCTGGACTTGAAAAAAGATCGCTTAGAACCACTCGTAGACTAAAACTTAGTTTACCCTTAATATCTGTGGTTAAACCTATATATGCATCTCCCTCTGAAGTTCTTGGTAAAAACTTAGCTCATAACTTTATCATAAAACCTAAGAGTATTACTTATTTAGATGAAAATCAGATAATAAGAACAATAGATAAAGATAAACTTGAGGACGAATTTTGGGATAAATGTGTTGAAACAAGAACTTTTATTCTAGGAACAGATAAAATTGGACGTGATGTGCTGAGCCGATTAATCTTTGGAACTAGAGTATCTCTAACAATTGGATTTATATCATTGATCATATCCCTAAGTATTGGTATATTAATGGGATCATTAAGTGGCTACTTTGGTGGTTATATTGATAAATTAGCACTTTGGCTAATGACAATTACTTGGTCTATACCTGCTATTATGTTGGTTGTGGCTGTTAGGTTGGCATTACAAAGTGAAGGAATCTGGGTTACGTTTGTAGCAGTAGGTTTAACAATGTGGGTAGAAGTTGCACGTGTTGTGCGTGGTCAAATTCTATCGATTAAACAAAAAGATTATATTGAGGCGACAAAAGCATTAGGTTTTTCAAATTACCGTATCATAATACACCATATTTTACCAAATATATTAGGGCCTTTAGCAGTTATCTGTGCTTCTAATTTTGCATCAGCAATTTTAATTGAAGCTGGGTTAAGTTTCTTAGGTTTAGGTGGCCCTCCATCTATGCCATCTTGGGGTACTATGATTAAAGACGGTTTAACAGAATTAACACCAACCGGACACTGGCATTTAATTATTTTCCCGTGTCTTGCTATTAGTCTCACCGTATTGGCTTTTAATTTAATCGGTAATGGATTGAGAGATGCTTATGATCCTCATTCAAAAACAAATAATTAAAGATACTTATTTAATAACATGGCGAATTCAACAGAAAAGCAATTAATGCTTAAGCAAATGCAATTAGGGTCTCTTTTTGAAACCATAAGTGCAATTAACGCCAATCAGTCTGAAGAAGACTTATATACGATTTATAAATTGACTTTAACGTCAAACCCTAGTATTACTAACCTAGTTTTATTTGTTTTTAATGAAGACAAAGATGAGCTTGTTAGAGAGGTAAACCATGGTAACCATGACCATGATCTTACTGAACGATTCCCTAAGGCTTTTGAAGAATATAAAAAGCTATCAAAAATAAAAAATCACCCTTCTGGATTTGAACAATTTGAATCTATAATGCCTATTAAGCATAAAAATGAAATTTTAGCTTACGCATTAGTAGGGTTTGCAGAAGAAAAACATTTAAGCGATTTAAGAGATACTGGGTTTGCTGAGGCTCTTAGTAACATTATTCTTGTTGCTATTGAAAATAAGAAATTAGCTCGTAAAGAAGAAAAGCAAAAGGAAACAAAGAAGCAATTAGAAATAGCCTCTCATGTTCAAGAAATGCTTTTCCCAAAAAAACTACCTTATGGTGATAATGTACCTGTCTCTGTTCATGCCAGTTATATGCCTCACCATTCTATAGGCGGAGATTATTACGATTTTATCCAGATGTCTGACGATAAATTTTTAATGTCTATTGCAGATGTTTCTGGTAAAGGCGTTCCTGCTGCTATACTTATGTCTAATTTCCAAGGAACAATTAGAGCCTTGGCTAGAAGAGGTATGGATTTAGAAAGTATTGTACATGAAGCAAATACTCAAATCTTAGAAAGTGCACAGGGAGAAAATTTCATTACTGCTTTCTTTTTGGAATATTCTAAAAAGAACCAGACAATAAAGTTTATTAATGCAGGGCACAATCCTCCATTTCTTGTAGTAAATGGCGAATTCTCTAGATTAGAAACTGGGACAACAATTTTAGGATCATTCACTAAATTACCCTTTTTAGAAGTCGGAGAAATTAATAACTTGCGTAAGTTCTTCGTATTCGGATTCACAGATGGTTTTACAGAAACATACAATGATGAAGATGAAGAATTGGGTGATGATAAATTAGAAGAATTTTTACTTGCAAATCTTAACTGTAATCAGAAAGAAATGCACAAAAATCTAATTGCATTATTAAACACATTTAAAGGTCACCAGGCTTATGCAGATGATATCACATTATTATCTTGTAAGGTTGATTTAGACAAATAAGGACGAAACACATAGATTATCTGATTGATAATCCACAATAAACATAAATAAAAACACTAACCTCGTTAAAAATCAAATGCAAGAGCTCGAATTAAATAGCTTCATGCAGGGTCTCGTACGTAGAAACCCTGGGCAACCAGAATTCCACCAAGCTGTGGAAGAAGTTGCTGAAAAATTAATCCCTTTCATCAATGAAAATCAAAAATACCTTGATGCTTCTATCTTAGAAAGAATGACTGAACCTGATAGAGTTATCAGTTTCCGAGTTACTTGGCAAGATGATGAAGGTAATATCCGTGTAAACCGTGGATACCGTGTACAATTTAATGGTGCTATCGGTCCTTATAAAGGTGGTTTACGTTTTGATAAATCTGTGACTTTAGGTACACTAAAATTCTTAGGCTTTGAACAAGTACTTAAGAATTCTTTAACTACTCTACCTATGGGTGGTGCTAAAGGTGGGTCAGATTTTAACCCGAAAGGAAAAACTGACAACGAAATAATGCGTTTCTGTCAAGCATTTATGACAGAACTTTACAGACATATCGGTAAAGACACTGACGTTCCTGCTGGTGATATTGGTGTTGGTGGTAGAGAAGTAAGTTTTATGTATGGTCAATACCGTAGAATCAAAAATGAATTTACAGGTGTACTTACAGGTAAAAACTTAGCTTTTGGAGGTTCTAATGCAAGAACTGAAGCTACTGGATATGGATCTGTATATTTTGCTAAAGAAATGTTAGCAGTACGTAATGATGGCTTCGATAATAAAGTGGCTATTGTTTCTGGTTCTGGTAACGTTGCTCAATATACTGTAGAGAAACTTACACAATTAGGTGCTAAAGTAATTACTATGTCTGACCGTGGTGGATTTTTACACGATCCTAACGGTATTGACAAAGAAAAATTAGCTTATATTCAAGACTTGAAGAATGTAAAACGTACTTCTCTTGCAGAGTATGTCGCTAAGTATGAAGGGTCTTCTTACCATGAAGGTGATAGACCATGGAGTATTAAGGCAGATTTAGCATTCCCTTCAGCTACTCAAAATGAGTTAGACGATAAAGATGCTGAAAAATTAATAGCAAATGGTTGTATACTTGTTTGCGAAGGAGCAAACATGCCATCTACTATTGGTGCTGTTAAAATCTTTGAGAAACATCAAATTATGTACGGTCCTGGTAAAGCTGCCAATGCTGGTGGTGTTGCTATTTCTGGATTGGAAATGACGCAAAACTCTATGCGTTTACAATGGAGTTTTGAAGAGGTTGATGAAAAACTTCAAGATATTATGAAGAAAATTCATAAGAAATGCCTTAAATACGGTCAAGAAGAAGATTGGGTAGATTACGTAAAAGGAGCTAACATTGGTGGCTTTGTAAAAGTTGCTGATGCACTTTTAGCTTATGGTGTAATTTAATAAATCACTTATACACCTTTTGATTTATAGCTACTTGATTCATTTCAAGATCATATATATAAATGGCTGTCTTACTTTAATAGTGAGACAGCCATTTTTTTTTGGTAATTTCTAATCCAATCAACGTAAAATTAAATAAAGGATAGAATATTGTTTAAATCACTTTTGTAATTTATTGATCGCAATTTAATATCTACTTGACTCCCTTGTTTTCGTAAAATCATTTTCTAAATAATAGAGCAAGCTAGCATTTACTGAATCTGCGTGTGTCATAATAGAAGCATGGCATCCACCTTCAATACTAATCATCCCAATAGATTTTTGTAACGTATTGTGTAAAAACAAACCAGCTTCATAAGGTATACCTTGATCGGCGTCTCCATGAATTATTAAAGAAGGCACATCAATTTCTTTAATAAATTCTTCTATATCATCTCTATTAATCAAAGCGTTCATGGCATGATAAATTTCTTCTCCTGTTCTTTTTTTCCATTCAGGAGTCCATTTATCCCAATACATTTTATATTTTACTTTAGGGCCTATAATACCCGTCATTAAGCCTTCATGTAAAGGAGGTACTAAACCATTATTTACCCAAACATCTCTAGATTCTGTATAAATGTCTTTTACAGTAATCGGGTCTACAACTGCAGAGGTACTAATTAATACCAAACCATTTATTCTATGCTTATATTTTAACGCAGCTCTTAATGCAACATATCCTCCTTGAGACATACCTGCTAGAATTACCTTTTCTATACTTAAATGATCTAATAATGAAATTGCATCATCTACTAAATCATATAATGAAAATGGCTCCCCGTCCCACTTTGTTTTACCAAATGCACGAGCATCTATAGTAATCACTCTATAATTTGATGAAAGAAAGGCTACTTGAGCATCAAACATCTCTGAATTCATTAAAAAACCGTGTAAGAATAATATTGGAGGTGCAGATTTATCGCCATGATCTGCATAGAATAGTTCTTGGTTGTTAACTTCTAAGTAAGCCATTGTTTGCTATTATTAGTTCTTGCTTTTAGTATTTAAATTACAAATATACAATTTGCATATCTAACTGACACAAACAAACCTTCCTTTTTGTAGCAAGTATCTATAGAATATAAAATCTTATTTTTAAAAGTGCTTTATTCTACAAAAAGATAATCATCAGTTTAAATTTTGAACCATTTCAACTAAAAAATAAAAAACTAAATCCTCCTAGATAATATACAAAGCTATATTTTATATCTATATTAGATATCAATTCAATTTAATTAACCCAGAAAAAATCATAATGGAGGACAAGTCGAAAATAAGTTTAAAAGATGCTATTTCAATTGGAATAGGTGGCATGGTTGGCGGTGGAATATTCGCTGTCTTAGGGCTATCAGTAACCTTAGCAAAAGGTGGTGTACCTATTTCATTTTTTGTAGCAGGTATGATTGCCCTTATGACGGCCTATTCTTATGCAAAATTATCTGTTGCTTATCCTGATGAGGGAGGAACTGTTCGCTTTATTAACGAAGGGTTTGGTTACTCCGTTTTTAGTGGCGGACTCAATAATATGCTTTGGGTAAGTTATATAATTATGCTATCACTCTATTCTTCTGCTTTTGGTGCATACGCTTCTAGTCTATTTCAGATTACTGGAAATGTAGTGATAGATCAACATATATTTTTATCTGGGATAATAATCATTTCAACATTTATAAATTACTACAGTATAAAAGTTGTTGGCGAAGTAGAGGCATTCGCCGTAATTATTAAGCTAGTAATTCTTTTAGCATTTGTAGCTGCAGGATTTTGGGGAATTACAGATAATCCAAACTTCCAACAACTGAATCCAGAAAATTGGGAAAGTCCTTTACAATTAATTGCGGGCGGTATGGTTATTTTTGTTGCTTACGAAGGCTTTGAGTTAATTGCTAACTCAGCCCCAGACATAGATAAACCAAAGATTAATATTCCTAGAGCCTATTATGGATCAGTAATTTTTGTTATCTGTTTATATATTGCTATTGCCATTGTAACTGTAGGTTCATTGGATTTTACATCTATTGGTAAAGCTGCAGAATATGTTTTAGCAGAAGCTGCAAAACCTAAATTTGGACAAGTTGGTTTTACAATAATTTCTATTGCTGCAATGATCTCTACATTCTCTGCAATTAATGCAACACTATTAGGAGGTAGTCGAGTAAACCATGAGGTTGCCGTTTATAATGAGTTACCAACAGAGTTTACAAGATCTTTATGGGGCAAACCTTTTGGGTTGTTTATTATTGCCATTTTATCTTTAGTGATTGCCAACAGTATTGATTTAGAAAGTATATCCACTTCTGGCAGTGCTGGTTTCCTTATTATTTTTGGTATAGTAAATTATATCGCCTTTAAAAAAGCAAAAGATGTTGGTGCTAATAAAGTCATCACACTAATTGGTTTTATCTGTTGTTTTGCAGCATTCTTTATCTTAACTATTCAACAATCAAAGAATAATTTAGAAGGAATTCTAACAGCATTTTTAATATTCACTTTGTGTTTTGTTGGTGAATGGCTATTCCAAAATCACCTCAAGAATAAAATTGATAAATCAGTAAAAAAATAATGATAAAAATTATAGAGTGTCCAAGAGATGCGATGCAAGGCTTATCTAACTTCATTCCAACTCAAACTAAAATAGAGTATCTTAACTTATTATTAGAAGTGGGATTTGATACACTAGATTTTGGTAGTTTTGTATCTCCAAAAGCAATCCCTCAGATGAAGGATACCAAGGAAGTTTTAGCAGGGCTTAACCTTAATAAATCAGCAACTAAATTATTAGCCATTGTTGTAAATAAAAGAGGTGCTGAAGAAGCTGCTAAATATGATGAAATAACTTATTTAGGATTTCCTTTATCAGTATCAGAAACATTTCAGCAGAGAAATACGAAAAAGTCTATCAGCGAAGCTAAATTAATGTTGAAAGATATAATTAGTATTTGCAAAGAGAACAATAAAGAACCTGTCGTTTACTTATCTATGAGCTTCGGAAACCCTTATAATGAGGATATTTCTTTTGATAAAGTATTAAAAATGGCGCTAGATTTAAAGGAGATGGGTGTAAAAATTATCTCTTTTGCAGATACTATAGGGAAAGCAAGTGTAAAAGATATTCAAGATTTGTTCGAAAAAGCATCAAAAATATTGCCGAACACTGAATTGGGTGTACATTTGCACTGTAATCCTAATATGGCGTTTGATCTTGCTAAAGCATCTTTAGAAGCCGGTTGCCTTAGAATAGACACTGCTATTGGTGGTCTTGGTGGCTGCCCAATGGCTAAAGATGATTTAACGGGTAACCTCGCCACAGAATATTTAATACAAGCGCTTACAGATTTGCCCGCTTTTCGACCTTCGATTAACGAAGATAAATTCCAAGAAGCAGTTGCTTTTCAAAAGCGTTATATCGGTTAACTAAGTTATGAAAATAGAGACTTGTCTCACCCCCGAATTAATCTCCTTACATAAATTGGAAGGTAAGATTGCTGTTGTAACAGATGTACTTAGAGCTACTTCATGTATGGTAGCTGGTTTACATGCTGGTATAAAAAGTGTCATTCCTGTAATGACAGTACAAGAGGCTTTAGTCTATGCCGAAAAAGGCTTTGTTACTGCAGGTGAACGTGGTGGTGTTAAGGTTGAAGAGTTTACAATTGGCAATTCTCCTTTTGAACATATGAGAGAAGAATACCATGGTAAAGATATTTGCATGACAACAACCAACGGTACTGTTGCTATTACAGAAGCTAGAAAAAGTGCCGATCAGGTTGTAATTGGTGCCATGTTAAATGTAAGTACAGTAGCAGATTATATATTAAAACAAGGAAAAGATATTGCAATTATTTGCGCTGGATGGAAAGGTAATCCTAGCTTAGAAGATACCTTATTTGCTGGTGCATTAATTGATCGTATTA
Organism: Flammeovirga pectinis; assembly: GCF_003970675.1. Classification (GTDB taxonomy): domain Bacteria; phylum Bacteroidota; class Bacteroidia; order Cytophagales; family Flammeovirgaceae; genus Flammeovirga; species Flammeovirga pectinis. Next base: position 1,028,697 of record NZ_CP034562.1, on the reverse strand, counting down.
TTGATAAAGGAGAAATTATAGACGATGCTTCTTTCATGGCACTTACACAATACCGTGCAGCTAATGGTAATGTGGATAAAGTGATTCAAGAAAATGCGTCTCATGCAAAGAGACTTAGTGGCTTAAAAGCTAAATCAGATTTAGCGTATTGTGCTACTGAAGATTCTTGTAATGTTCTCCCTATTTTAAAAGGTGATGCGATCAGTATTTAAAGAAAATTAAAATGGCTGGAAATAAATTAGATATAAAACAGAAGGTTAAAATTAAGAACAGAAAAGCATCTCACGAGTACGAATTTATTGAAAAATTTGTTGCTGGTGTATCTTTAAAAGGTTCTGAAATTAAATCTATAAGAATGCAAAAAGTAAGTTTAGCAGATGCTTTTTGTGTTTTTATTGGCGACGAATTAATTATTCGTTCAATGCATATTGCACCTTATGAGATGGGTGGTTTTAATAACCATATTGCAAAAGCAGATAGAAAGTTGCTATTAAATAGAAAAGAACTTACTAAATTAGATAAAAAAGTAAAAGAGAATGGTTATACAATCATTCCTACTCAACTTTTTATAAATGATAGAGGATTAGCTAAAATTGAAGTTGCCTTATGTAGAGGTAAAAAGCTATTTGATAAGCGTAATGATCTTAAAAATAAAGATCAGAGCCGTGAACTATCTAGAATAAAGATGTAATAAATGAGATAAAAGATGAGCTACATCTTATATAATAATGAAGTTACTAAATCAACAAAAACACCCCTATCAATAAATGATAGAGGACTTCAATATGGTGATGGTATCTTCGAAACAATGATTACTTATTCTGGGCATATTCGTTTTATTAAAGATCATATAGACAGATTAAAACGAGGTGCTAAAGAATTACAACTTGATTTAACAGACGAACTTCTTGATCCTGAATATTATTTTCAAGTGGTAAAATCGCTTAAAAAGAAAAATAATATTGAAGGTGAATGTCGCATAAAATTAATGCTTTGGAGAAAAGAAGGTGGCCTATATACCCCTTCTGGTACTGAAAGTAATTTTATGATTAGCATTATTCCATTTGAACCTAAATTAGAGACAAATGCTCTTAATGTCGACTTTGCTGAATCTATAAAAGTTCCAATCACGCCCGTTTCGTTCTGTAAAACGCTTTCTTCTCTTACCTACACTTTTGCGGGGTTAGAGAAGAAGAAAAGAGAATTAGACGACCTTATTCTTTTTAATTACGAAGGATATGTTGCCGAAACAATTAGTGGAAATGTATTTTGGGTTAAAGATAAAGTGATTTACACTCCTAAAGTATGTGTAGGTTGCGTTTCTGGAATTGGTAGGAAAAACATTATTGTTTACCTAGAAAGTAAAGGGTATAAAGTAAGAAAAGTTACCGCAAGGAAAGTTGATTTACTTGATGCTGATGCCTTACTTACCGCTAATGTTACAGGTGTAACAATGATAAAAAAAGTAGGCGAAAAACATTATAAAATAATTGATGCTTGGCGTAAATTATTCGAACAAGCTTATCAATATTAAATGATAGATATTTCATAAAAAAAAAGCATTGAAACGATAAATTTCAATGCTTTTTTTATGGAGTGAAGTGATTATAGTTGTTTCATTTTTTCTAATAAAACATCATTCTCTTCTTTTGTTCCTATTGATATTCTCAGTCCTTGATCACATAAAAGAACTTTTGATCTATTTCTAATAATAATACCTTGATCTACCAATGTCTGATAGTTTTCATCGGCATTCTGAACTTGAATTAATATAAAATTAGCATCAGAAGGGAAAATATTTTTTACTAAAGGCATCTTTTTTAATTCCTCTATTAATCTATTTCTTTCCGATAACATTTTTGCTACCATATCCTTAACCTTATCTACATTATCGAGTGCTTCTAAGGCTTTCTCTTGTGTTAACTGATTAATATTGTAAGGTGGCTTAATTACATTAAAAACACGCACAATTTCTGCAGTTGCAAACATCATCCCTAAACGAAGCCCTGCCATTCCCCAAGCTTTTGAGAACGTTTGTAACACAATTAAATTAGGATAGTCTTCAATTTTTTGAATAAAACTAGCTTGTGCAGAAAAATCTATGTAAGCTTCATCCACTACAACAATACCATTAAATTGCTCTATTAAAGTTACAATTCTATCGGTACTTACTGCATTTCCTGTTGGGTTATTTGGCGAACAAACAAAGATAATTTTAGTATTTTCATCTACTGCCTCTAAAATACCATCAACATCTAAATCTAGGTCTGCTGTTAAGGTAACCTCTTTACAAGCAACATTATTTAGTTCTGCACTCACCTTATACATTCCATATGTAGGAGGCAAAATAATTACATTATCTTCTTTTGGCTCAACAAACGCTCTGTACAAAAGGTCTATTGGTTCATCGCTACCATTACCAAGAAAAATATTTTCTGTAGGAATATTCTTAAGTGCTGAAATCTTTTGTTTAACTGCTCTCTGATATGGATCAGGATACCTGTTATAAGGTTCTCCTAAAGCAGTACCATAAGGGTTTTCATTAGCATCTAAGAAAATATTTGAAGTAGACACATCCTCAAATTCATCTCTAGCAGAAGAATAAGGAGTCATTGTTTTAATGTGCTGACGTAAAAATGCTTGTATATCAATAGTAGAATTTTCCATAAATTCCTTTGAGTTCGTGTTAGATTATGAGATAATTTTAGAGATATCAAGTTTATAAACTGCAGAAGAAAAAACTTCTTTCCCCGAGTTATTGATCTTTATCCCCCCAAATATAATCAAATTATTATTTGAGATAGTAGCTCCCATTCCTTTTAATTCTCCAATGTTTGTTTGGAAACGCATTAGGCTACCTTTATGTGTATCGTACACAAATACCTGTTCATTACTAAACAGAATAATATAATGTTTATAAGATGTTATTGCAGCATCTACAATAGGTTCTGGTAATTTCCCTACTTTTACCCATCTATCTACTTTTATATTATACATATAAATTTCGTCGATAGGTTTATCATTCTGACCACCAAAAACATACAACTTATTGTCTACAATCTGACCATAAGTAATCATCTGTTTTGGAAGGTGAGCCATTTGTTTCCACTGTTTCTTTTTGGCATTAAAACGATATAAAGTATTTGAATATGTTTCATGATCTACCATTCCACCATATAAATAAATATATCCTTTATGCTCACAAATTCCTGCTTTAAATAATGGCTGAGGGTTAATACTCACATTATCTACCTTTGGAATTCTATTATTATATGATACCTCTCTAACATTAATATCTATGGGTGATAAAGGGCTATTTAACTGCCCTTTAGTCCCGTTAAACAAAAACATAGAGCCACTAGATATTGCACTATTAATATTCTTCTCAGCATTAATATGTACAGGCGTTACCTCGTTCCAAGAATTTGATTTAGTATTAAAAGAAAGAATATTGTCAAAACTTTCTCCTGTTCTGCTTTCACCACCAATAACAAAAGTTGTTTGTCCGTTACTGCAATACCCCATATAGGCACGAGAAGAAGGCATCGAAGTAAGGCGACTAAACCGAATAGATGAATTCTCGAACTCACGAGAGAAATTTGCAGATGCACAGGATTGCAAAACTGCAACAGCTAAAAATACAATTTTTCGTACACTTGAAGGTGACAGCATTATACACTCTTTAGATGTTATTTAATTACAAAAGTAATACATCAGTAAGTAGTATCATTGTTTGTATTAACCGTTTGATGTTATGTTTAGTTAAAATAAACGCAAAAGATATTTAATATTATATAAACGATTAACTATCAACGATTTTAAATACAAAAATAGAACGAATCAAAAGATAAAAATAACCTATGAAATTAAATCAAATTAAAGGAATACTGTGCGATCTAGACGGTGTCTTATATAACGATTCTATAGTTATTGATGGAGTAATAGCTACCATCAAATCTTTAAAATCTAAAGGATATCAGTTTTTATTTGTGACAAATACTTCTGGAGTTACATCAAAAGAACTTTATCATAAACTTATTGCATTGGGTATACCTGTTGGAGAAAATGAAATATTGAGTCCTCCTTTAGCAGCATTAAATTACACCATAGCACAAGGTTATAAAGAAATTGAAGTGTTAGCAGGGAGTTCTATCAAAGCTCTTTTTAAAGACAATTTTATAATTAATACTACAACTCCTGAGGCTATAATTATAAGTGATATTGGTAAAAATTGGGATTATCAATTGATCAATAATTTATTCCTTAAAGTTCTAAATGGGAGTAAAATTATTGGTTTACATAAAGGTAAATTCTGGAAAGCTTCTGAGGGATTAAGAATAGACATTGGTGCTTTTATTAAAGGGATAGAATTTGCAACAAATACCGAAGCAACTTGTATTGGCAAGCCTAATAAAAGTTTTTATGAATCTGCTATAGAAAAAATCAATCTTCCTAGCCATCAATTATTAATGATTGGTGATGATATTATTGGAGATATACAAGGAGCAAAAGCGGCAAATCTTACCGCTATTCAGGTTAAAACTGGAAAGTATAGAAAAGAGCTTACAGATAAAGCAGATGTTAAACCAGATTTCTTAATCGAAAACTTTAACCATCTCCCCTCTTTACTTTATTAATAACGAGACAAAGACCTACCTGTTGCCTGCGATATTAATGCCCAAGAATCTAGATCAAAACTAATAACTAGGCATTTTGCAGGCAGTAGGTTACCAGTATCTTCTCCTGTTAAGTACTCTGCTAAAAATGATATTGCAGGATTATGTCCCACTAATGCAATTGTATCGGCCTCATCACTTCTTTGATTTATAAAATCTAAAAGCCTTCCTACATTGGCCTCATAAAAAGAGGGTTCAACAAAAGTTGCTTCTTCTGGAACATCTATTTGTTCTAAAATAAGTTTGGTTGTTTCTGTAGTTCTAACCGCATCAGAATAAAAAATAATTTCAGGAATATAATTGCCCTCATTTATCTTTTTACCTAAATGTAAAGCCTGAGAAAAACCTTCTTGTGTTAAATCTCTTTGTTTATCATCAACTCCAAAATAAGCATTCTCTGCTTCTGCATGTCTAATTAATAATAATGTTTTCATTACTTAATATTTGTTTGCTTTGTTAATTCTATAAGTTTAGCCATTTAAATTGATTTTAACAATTCTGTAGTCTACAAAAATCAATAGAAACCATCTCAATCGGTTGTAATTATTACTTAAATTTTCCTTTTAACAATTGGCTGTTTGATAAAAATAAAATCACTTTATTTTGCAATTTTAATTACCATTTTTTTTAGTTAATATAGTATATAATTATATAAATACGCTGCATATATAACTACAAGTTTATGAATGAAATAGAAGAAATTGTATTAAATGCAATCAAAAAAGACAAAGATTATCTCAGTACTATCCGTAAGCAACTTAAAGATACTAACCCTTTTACAGTTGCTGTAAAAATGCAAGAAGAACTAAAAAATGTAGATCAACACCGTGAGTTGTATGATAACATTTTAGAAAAAGTTGACCTTTATAAAATTGCTAATTTATTAAGTCAGAAAAGACCTTATAACAAACAATCTGATTCAAAATAACCCCTTTAATTCATAGACAATGATTAAAAAATACGCCTCATTTTATATTCTATTATCCATCACTTTTGGTTTGTTTTTCACAAGCTGTTCTTCTCATGACAAAAAAGAAAAAGAAAAGGTGGATAAACTCTTAAAAATTTCAGCTTCAACAGAGAAAATTGAAGACCACAAAATCATTATCTACCAGATGATGACCCGTTTATTTGGTAATACTACTACAACAAATAAACAATGGGGAACGCTGAAAGAAAATGGTGTTGGTAAATTTGGTGACATCAATGATAATGCCCTTACTTCTATCAAAGATTTAGGCGCAACACACGTTTGGTATACAGGTGTTATTGAACATGCCGTTATTACAGATTACAGAAAATATGGTATTCCTTTAGACGATGCCGACGTTGTAAAAGGTAGAGCAGGTTCTCCTTATGCTATAAAAGATTACTATGATGTAAACCCTGATTTAGCCAACAATGTAACTAACCGTGTAGAAGAGTTTGAAGCATTAATAAAAAGAACACATGACAATGGCTTAAAAGTAATTGTTGATTTTGTTCCAAATCATGTTGCACGTAAATACCACTCTGATAAAGCACCAAAAGGAGTTGAAGATTTAGGAAAATCAGACAATACAAAAGTTGGGTTTGATCCGAATAACAATTTCTACTATATACCAGGTAAGCCTTTTAAAGTTCCTAGTGGTTATGTTCCTTTAGGTGGTGATAAATTCCCTACATCAGACGGAAAATTTAAAGAAGTTCCTGCTAAGGTTTCTGGAAATGGTGCTGTTACAGATGCCCCTACTGTAAATGATTGGTTTGAAACAGTGCGTTTAAATTATGGTGTAAATCATATTTCTGGAAATGGTGAAAAAGTATTTGATGTAAACGGTGATGTTCCTTCTACATGGAAAAAAACATTAGCTATTCTTACTTATTGGACTAATAAAGGAGTAGATGGTTTCCGTTGTGATATGTCTGAAATGGTTCCTGTTGAATATTGGGCATGGATGATTCCTCAAATCAAAAAAATTAATCCTAACATTCGTTTCATTGCAGAAGTGTACAACCCTAACGAATATAAAAATTACATCTTCACAGGTAAATTTGATTATTTATACGACAAAGTAGGTGTTTACGATTCGTTAAGAGCGGTAATGGAAGATAGACCTGGTTCATCACTTTCTCACTTAACAAATGTCTGGAAAGGTATGGATGGTTTCAATAACCACATGTTACGTTTCTTAGAAAACCATGATGAACAAAGAATTGCATCTAAAGAATTTTCTAACAATCCACTTCCAGGTATTCCAGGTATGGCTGTTAGTGCTGCTTTAGGTAGCGGACCGGTAATGGTCTATTTTGGTCAAGAAGTTGGAGAACCTGCTAAAGGAGAATCCGGTTTTAGTGGAGATGATGGGAGGTCTACAATTTTTGATTATTGGGGTATTCCTGAACATCAAAAATGGGTAAACAACCATAAATATGATGGAGGACAACTATCAGATGCTCAACGCACACTAAGAAAACGATACAAGAGTTTATTAAATGCTGCAAAAAATAGTGAGGCTATCCGTAAAGGTGACCTAATTGATTTGCAACAATTTAATAGAACAAACGCAAATTATGACGTTGATAAGACCTATGCTTTTATTAGATATTCTGAAAATGAGAGAGTCTTAGTAATTGCAAATTTTGAAAATAAGAAGGTACTTAGTGATGTCATTATCCCAACAGAAGTAATTAAAATAATAAATGCTTCTGAAGATTCTGATGTGAAAGCCAGAGATCTAATTTCAGGCAAAACAATTAATCTAAATATGAAAAAAGCAGATCAGAACGGTACTCCTATCGAACTTGACGCGTATGATACCTACTATTTAGCTTTCTAGAATTTATCAAAATTCACAATTTGAAGGGGATATCTATGTAATATAGGCATAGATATCCCCCTTTTTTATTAAATATTCTAATGTTTTTTTCATTCTATAGAAAGAATCTTAATTTTGAATTAAAATATAATTGCTGAAAAGCACAAACTACTTTTAAACTATTCTGTAAGATGAAAGTTGCCATAATAAAATACAATGCAGGAAACGTACAGTCGGTACGTTATGCTTTGCAACGCTTGGGAATTGATCCGATCTTGACAGACAACGCTGAGGAATTAATGAGTGCCGATAAGGTAATCTTCCCTGGGGTTGGTGAAGCAAAATCAGCAATGGATTACTTAAAAGAACGTAATCTAGATACGCTAATTAAAGATTTAAAACAGCCTACTTTAGGGGTTTGCTTGGGATTACAATTAATGTGTAATCATTCAGAAGAAAGAAATACTGATTGCTTAGGGATTTTTGATACGAATGTCAAAAAATTCGAAAGCAAAACTTTAAAAGTTCCTCATATGGGATGGAACAATATACATGATCTAAAAACACCTTTATACAAAGGCCTTGAAGATCACGATTACGTTTACTATGTACATAGTTACTATGCAGAACTTTGTGAAAACACTATTGCTGTAACAGACTATGTAAATCCTTATAGTGCATCGTTACATAAAGATAATTTTTATGCAGCTCAATTTCACCCTGAAAAAAGTGGAGAAATAGGTCAAAAAATTATTCAAAACTTTCTAACAAATATCTAATATGTCACACAAAATAGACATTATTCCTGCTATCGATTTAATCGACGGTAAACTTGTACGCCTTTCTCAAGGTGATTACGCACAAAAAACAGTATATGCAGAAGATCCTTTAGAAGTAGCTAAAAGCTTTGAAGGTGCTGGTATTAAGCGTTTGCATTTGGTTGATTTAGATGGTGCTAAAGTGAAGCATGTCGTTAATTATGGTGTACTAGATAGAATTGTTTCTAATACTTCTTTAATTGTTGATTTTGGTGGAGGAATCCAATCTGATGAGGATTTAGAAAAAGTATTTGACCATGGAGCAGCTATGGTAACTTGTGGTAGTATTGCAGTTAAAGAGCCAGAAAAATTCACTTCTTGGATAGAAAAGTTTGGTAGTGATAGAATGATACTTGCTGCAGATGCAAAAGATAAAATGATTGCTGTAAGTGGGTGGCAGGAAGATTCTAAATTGCCTCTTTTTGATTACCTAAAAGATTATACTGCTAAAGGAATTACAAAAGTACTATGTACTGATATTTCTAAAGATGGTATGATGCAAGGCCCTAATACCGAACTTTACAGAGAGGTAATGGTTGAATTTCCTAACATTGAACTTATTGCAAGTGGTGGTGTTAGTAAATTTGACGACCTGATTGCTTTAGAAGAAGCTAATATCCCTTCTGTGGTGGTTGGTAAAGCAATCTATGAAAACACCATTTCAATAGAAGATATATATTCTCATATGTCTAAATAATATAATAGTCACAAAATGAAGATTCCTACTTTACAATTTCATCAATTAGAAAAATATAAAGATAAGATTCACCATTTTGTGACTACCCGTTCAGGGGGAGTTAGCCAACCTCCTTTTGATACTTTAAATCTAGGAAACATCATTCATGACAAACCTGAAGATGTCCTTCAAAACAGAGCTATAGTTAAAGAAAACCTTGTTTGCGATAGACTTTTCATTGCAGATCAAAAACATACTAATAAAATTTATTCTATCACTGAAAAGAATGTTGAAGCCTATAAAAAGCTACAAAATCCTTTTCCTGCATCAGATGGTATGCTTACCGATGTTAAAAATATTGGTCTATTAACTTTAGCCGCCGATTGTACACCAATCCTTTTCTTTGATCCTGTAAAAAATGTCATTGGTGCCGTCCATTCTGGATGGAAAGGCACTGCATTAAAAATCTTAACTGAAGCTATTCAGCAGATGGGTACTGATTTTAATTGTTCACCTCATACAATTATTATCTCTTTTGGCCCTTTCATAAAAAAAGAAACTTATGAAATTGGAATAGACGTTATCAATATATTTAAAGAGGCCTACCCTATAGATTATAATAGTATTATTTGTACCCACCCTAATCCACAAAAAGCTTATTTAGACATTGAAGCAGCTCAATTAAATCAATGTAAAACATGTGGTATTTTATCAAAAAACATTGAGTTTATGCCTTTCAATACTTTTACCGATAATCGGTTTTTCTCTGCTAGAGGAGATGGACCTGAACAGACTGGTAGGTTTGGAGGTGCAATAGTTTTGAAGTGAATAGCTAATTCATACTTTTTTTCAGGATAAAAAAATAATATCATAAACATTTTTTAAATGTTAATTTAACAGACTATAAACTATCATATCTAATTTAAAACTTCTATTTACTGTTACTCTTTTTGCCTTATTCTTCACTTCATGTACTGAAGATGCCGACCCCTCTCAAGATAGCCTCATTCTTGGAACATGGATAATGACGTATTCGGAAGCATCTAGTTTAACTATAACAATATCTGACGACTATAATTCGTCTATTGAAAATGTTAGTACTTATGAAAACATTGATATCCACAGCAGAATTTAAAGAAGATGGAACACTAACTTCTAAAGGAACAGCTGATATCTCTACAGTAATGTATTTTGACACAACAGATAGTTTAGTATTTGGATCGCCTAACACTGCTATTTATCAAGTTACGCAATGATCTATCGATGGTTCTGAATTAATGCTAACTGAAACAGGTGAAAGTGCTCAAACTCTCTCTTTTTAAATTATCTATTTAACTGATAATAAATTGATTACAACATCTGACATTACTCAAGAACTTTCACAATCTGGAACTTTTCGTAAAACAGAAATTACAGCTCGCGTGGAATACAAGAGATAATGTTATAAGTATATATTTTTTAAATATTAACAACTTGTTGGTGTTTTGAAAATATTTGCTAAATTCGTTACAATTTATTTACGTAAGACTATTGAAACAATACTTCAAACTATGAAACTGAACAAACTATTTTACCTTTTGCTAGTACTTTTAGTATCTAGCTTGTCTCTATCCGCTCAAGAAGTAAAAGGACAAGATGTCATCTCTCAAGCTTCAAAAAAGAATAATAAAATTCTTAAAAATGGATTCAGTTTAAAATTCAATTTTGGATTTCCAACATCTGATTACTTGGCTGCAAGTTATGATGGAGAAGACTTAGGAGGGAGTGTTGAATTAAACACTACACTAGGAATTCAATTTGGTAACCAATGGTACGTATACAGAGGTGGTAATTTTGGTATTGCCATTAATGCAAACTGGTTAGATGTGAGTTATTCTACATCTAAAGATACTGACCCAACACTATATGTTGTAGATCTTGCTCTTGTTGAAATTGGTCCTTTAGTATCTTATGCTATCAATAATGACATGGGATTTGATGCCTTCTACAACCTACGCCCAAATAATATCTGGGTTGGATCTGAAGATGTTGAAGATGTTGAAACTGCTTTTGGAATGTCTCATTCTGTAGGTGTAGGCTTTAGATATAAAGTACTTTACTTAGGTGTAGAATCTAATTTTGGTAAACTAACACTTCAAAATTTTGATATTGATGATGTACAATTAAGTACAAATCAAACGAAATTAACTTTAGGATTTAAGTTCTAATTTTAGTTTTTAAGAATATACCTCTAATCACTCAATTATCAAAAGATAAATTGATAAGAGAGATTACATACTAAAAAGCTCCTACTTTGACTCTAGTCATTGTAGGAGCTTTTCATTTTATTCCTTTTTCTCAACGGCTACTTTCAATTCTTCTAATGCAGAAGCGTATTGATTGCTTACTCGTTCTTGGTAATTAGAAATAAAAGCAATCACCCTTGTAGAAGGTTGAAAACCAAAATCTCCTTTCTCAATCCAAGTAACTATGGTACCTTTTTCAGATCCTTCAATCGTAAATTTTATATCTGATACAAAATCCCCATCATTAGTAATCATCTGTAAATCAATTTCGTCAAACGGGTTGGATGCGGTTATTTGTAACTTTGCATTAGAACCATCATAACTCATCCAAGTGTGTGTTGCACCTTCTCCCTCATCTGGGCCTAGATATTGAGGAGACAACCGACTACCCTCTTCTTCTAATTTAAATGCCCAATCATTCCATTTATGTAAGTTATCAATATACTCAAAGACTTCTTTTTGAGGTGCATTTATATATACCTTCTGATTTACTAAATAACCTGACGGTAATAACATTCCTATGCCAAAAAATAAGGCGATAACTGTTAAAACACCAAGAGAAAAATATCTAATCATTATAGACTGTTTAAACTGACTTAATTTTGCTTCTATTTTACCGAATTATGGTTTCGACACTAAGAATGACAATAAAAAGCAAAGATAAAAATCATAATTTATTAAATTGCATTACTATATATATTCTAAAAAAAATAAATGGCCTATAACCTTTACCGAAAATTAACCGGTATTTTTTTTCTTTTCCTGTTCTTATTTACTCAAATACAAGGACTTGCTCAAGATCAAGATACTTTAACTCAACAAGTTAAGGTTAAGGCGTATGTACCTATAGTAATAGGAGATTCTGTTTATAAATTTCAAAAAGATACCGTTCTTTATCTCCCTAGCAATCTCTTCAACCATGATTCTTCACTAATTCTAAAATCTGATTTCTTTTATAAAAATCTCCAAGATAAGCTACAAAAGAATAGAATCACCAAAGAAATTTCTAATTTATTGCTTGTAAAAAATAGAAATCAAACAAGTACTAGACAGGATAGTATTAATTTACTTACTAATGGAATGTGTTTTGAAAACAGAATTGTTCGAAGTATTAAAATTGTACGAATGCCCCCTTTTGGGTCAGATGTAAAACACCCATACCCTCGTGGTAAAGAAAATAGAGTAGAAAAATATGCAAATGGTGTTCACTCAAAAACAAAAGAAAAAGTTATCTCTAAAAATATAATTTTTAATATTGGTGATGCTATAAACCATACAGACCTCTCTGAAAGTGAGCGTTTACTACGTGCACTACCTTTTATTAAAGATGCTGAAATATACGCTTGTGATGTTGATGGTATGCAATTAGACATTTACATTTTCACGCAAGATCAGTGGACTATTGGTGTAGATGGTAATTTTAATGGCACTAACGATTTTGAATTAGGACTTTATGACAACAACTTTATTGGTACAGGCCAATACGTATACTTAGCCGCAGTAGTTAAGACAGATGAACCTGACCCATATGGTTATGCATTTAAATACAAATTCCAAAACGTTTACGGTACTTTTGTAGACTTAGAAGTTAATATTGAGAATAATTACTTACAGAATCTATGGAACATAAAAATGTACAAAGATTTTGTTACTTCTAGTACTAAATGGGCTGGTGAAGTTGATTTAGAAAATAATAGAACAAGGTATGGATATACTACTTCTGATTCTGCATATCTTGATATTGATAGTACACAAAGATTTTGGGAAGAATTAGAATATTCTTACGCAAGCTCTTGGGTGGGTAGATCTTTTCAATTAAATAAAGAAAAAAATAGAAACATAACTATAAGTGGTGGAGTAGCAAAACTAAGTGTATTAGAAAGACCTGAACAAGTAAGTGCTGATACATTATACGCCTACCAAAACAAATCACAATATTTAGGTTCTGTTACGTTTAACGAAAGAAATTACAGAAAATTAAGTTACTTACAAGGTTTTGGACGTACAGAAGATGTTCCAAATGGGTGGCTATTTTCTGTAACTTCTGGTACTGAAATTAATGAGTTTCTTGGCCTTAGACCTTATCTAGGGTTCAATACAGAAATAGGACAATTTACTCCTTGGGGGTTCTTTAGAATACAAGGAGAATTTGGTTCTTTTATAGTTGACAAATACAAACAAGAGACTTTTCATCTTCAGTTTAATTACTTTTCAAACCTTCTTGCCGTTAATGATAACTTCTTACGTTTCTTTCTCGATATAGACCTATTATCTGGTACTGATAGAGTACCTGGAGATTATTTATTTTTTGATCAAAGTGATCTTTATACTGATTTTCAGATAAGAAGAAATTCTAAAAAAGGGACGCAAAGGTTACGCATAAAACAGGAAAATGTATGGTTTACAAAATGGTTTTTTTATGGGTTTAAGTTTGCTGTTTTTCAAAATTTTCAATTTGGTATGTTAAATGATAAAGAAGGAGTTTCTATCTCTCATGATAACTTCTTTTCTTCTATAGGTGCTGGTATCAGAACAAGAAATGAGAACTTAGTATTTAATACATTTGCTTTGGAAATTCAATACTACCCTAATGCTAATTTTAATAACTCTGCTGTAGAAATCTCGTTATCTACAGAAATTGATTTACCATTACAAGATTTCAAACCTATGAAACCAAATGTAATACCGTTTCAATAAATAAATTCTATATAGATGAGTAAATATTCACTCTATAATATTAACTTGTTTAACTAATTATTTATATCACAGACCCATCTTCGATAAATAATTTTAAATTAAAGTGTAAAATTCATTTCAATCTAAATTACTCTCCAGTTTATGGCTATTGATCTATTTGAAAAATATACAGATAACGTTTCTCAATTTATGGAAATTGATGGAATGAAAGTTCATTATAAAGTAGAAGGAGAAGGTTTCCCGATTGTTTTGCTTCACGGAACTTTCGCCTCTTTACATACTTGGGATAGATGGACAGATACATTAAAGAAAAAATATAAGGTTATTCGCTTAGATCTACCTGGTTTCGCTTTAACTGGACCAAGACCTGATAAAAGTTATTCCGTAGAAATCTATTTAGATTTTCTAGATCGTTTTTTGAAACGCTTAGAAATTAATAAGTTTTATTTGGCAGGATCGTCATTAGGAGGATGGATAGCTTGGGAATACGCCTACCGTTTTAAAGAAAAAGTTAGGAGATTAATCTTGTTAGACGCTGCCGGTTTTAACGACAAACAATCTATTCCTCTACTTTACAAATTGGTTCAAAATCCTATAATAAAAGAATTTAAACTTTTTCATGGCTTTGCAGAATATGTAAAAGCACCTAAAACATTTATTGAATTTTTCTTAAAGAATGCCTACGGTGATGCAAATAGATTAGAGCCTACAACAACAACACGTTATCACGAACTATTTGCACGAAAAGGAAATAAAGAAGCTTTTTTAAATCTTGCTAATAGTGGTGTAACTGATAATTCCTCTAGTTTAAAAGATTTAGACACGCCAACTTTAATCATTTGGGGAGAAAAAGATCATTGGATTCCATTAGCTAATGCCTATAAATTTCAATTCAGTCTACCCAATTCAGAATTGATTATTTATGAAGGTGTGGGACATATTGCAATGGAAGAAATTCCTGATAAATCAGTTAAAGACTCTATTAAATTTTTAGAAAATAAAGCCTTTGATAGCGGTACAAAAGTTAAAACAACTACCCTTTGTGATAAATTTTCTGATAACATACGAGTTGGAGAAATTGGGCTTCAATCTATCACTGAAAAAGATTCTTTTCATGGAAGTGTTCTTTGTATAAAAACGAACAATAGAAAAGTTATTTTTGACAGAATTGAAGAAGAAAATGGAAAAGGGAAAGTACTTGTTATTGAATGGATAGCTGATACAGATAATGCCGTTATTGATGATGAACTCGTTTTTGCTTTAATGCACCAAGAATGGGAAGGAATAATTACAAATGGAAACTACAGAAACACAGAAGAAATTTGTAAACTTAGAACTGGAATTATGGCAAACAAGGCATACCCGAGGAAAGCTATTGCTCCGACTGAAGATAATTTAATAGAAATACATTATCATGCAGCAGTTTCAGGAATTGAATTTGTAGACGGCCACTTTGTTTATGTTGATAAAGATGGTTTGGTTAGTAGTAAAAAGAACCTTATCGATTGGGAAAATAAATAACAATGAAGTTAACGATCTCTTTTTTAGTATTATTCTATATCCCTCTAATGATTAGAGCTCAATCTTCTACTATTTACGAGAGCAAGAAATTCTCCTACCCAAATGGTAAAAAGAAAGCTGTGATTTTAAGTTATGACGATGGCCTAAAACAGGATATACATCTAATTAAATTACTTGATAAATACCATATTAAAGGTACATTTAATCTAAATTCTGGATTGATGGGAAGTACTGCTCCATGGTTAAACGACTTAATTGGTCAGGAAGGAAATTATATAAAATCATCTGACATAAAAAGTATTTATCGTCGCCACGAGGTTGCTGTTCATACCGTAAACCACCCCGCACTAAATACAATTAATAAAGAAGCTGAAATTATTAATGAAGTAATTGGTGATGCAAAATATTTATCTGATTTGGTTGACTATAAAGTAAAAAGTATGGCCTACCCCTTTGGAGCTTACAATGATTTTGTAATCAAAACTCTTACTACATCAGAAATAACAAATGCGAGAACAGTAATAAGTACTTACTCCTTTGATTTACCCGATAGCTTACTTGTATGGCATCCAACATCACATCATTCTAATGCACTACCATCTATTAAGGAGTACATTTCGTTAGTTCCTACCAATCCTACAGTTTATGTACTTTGGGGACACAGTTGGGAATTTGATCAGGGTAAACCAGATAACAATTGGGAAATGATGAAAAGAATTTGTCAAGAGGTAGGTAGAAAAGATGATATTTGGTATGTAGGAGCAGCAGAATATGTGGATTATATATTAGCTATTCAGAATAGTACAATTGAAAACGGAGAAATAATAAATAATAGTTCAATTCCTATTTGGGTTACAAAAGAAGGAAAATCAATAAAAATAAAATAAAAAAAGCTGTATCGAAATTAATTTTTGATACAGCTTTTTTAGTTATTCTTTTTTATCAAACACTTGCTGAGTGATATCATTTAATTGTTTCACTTTATCAGCAAAATCTCCTTTTAAACTATCTCTAATTCCTTTTAAATTATCTAATAGTTGTTGAGTTTCACTAGGTAAAGCATCTTCTAAAAACTCCCTCATTCTTTTTGCTAAAGTTGGAGATTTTCCATTTGTAGAAATACCAATCTTTAAATCTCCTTTAGATACAACTGAACCTAAATAGAAATCACATAAAGGAGGAGTATCAGCAACATTAACGAGCATCTTACGTTTGTTACATTCCTTTTGTATATCAACATGCAACTCATAACTATCAGTTGCACATAATACAATGTGATGATTATCTAAATCTGACATTTCAAACGGTCTTTCTACAAGTGTTACCGATGGAAAATCTTTTGCTAAATCTAAAAGCTCTTCTCCAAAAGTTGTAGAGACTACTGTTACTACAGCATTTGGACTATTTTTTAAGATTGCAGCTAATTTTTCGTGCCCTACATTTCCTCCACCAACAATTAATGTGGAGATTTCAGACATTTTAATAAAAATAGGAAACATTTCGTTCATAGCTGCAAGATAATGGATTTCTAATATGTAAAAAATAAGTCATCAGTGGTACGTAACGAGAACTGTTGAACCACTAACCGATTGTCTGCTTTTGATAAAACTTCAATAAACACACAAACGCCACGTATCCACTGATAACTTGATATATTTTCTAAGATCTAATTAGACTGTTACAGTAGCTTTTGCCACTACTTCTGATAATGCTTTAGGATATTGAGCATGGTGCTTAACAACTTCTCCTACTACAATTACAGCAGGAGAACCTAAGTCTTTTTCACGCATTATGTCAGCTATAGTATGTACTTTTCCTAATCCAATACGCTCATGAGGAGTAGAAGCGTGTTGAATAATAGCTACAGGAGTATCTTCTTTCCCTGCCGCTTTGAAACTGTCCATAATCTGATCAATCTTCTTTGTTCCCATTAATATGATAACGGTAGCAGAAGATTGTGCTGCCAAAGCAATATCTTTAGACACCTCGCCTTCTTTAGTTGTTCCAGTAATCACCCAAAAACTTTGGCTGTCACCCCTACGTGTTACCGGAATACCTTGTAAAGCAGGTGCTGCAACAGAACTACTAATACCTGGTACTAAATTAACTCTAATCCCATGTTCTTGTGCATAGACCATTTCTTCATGTCCTCTACCAAAAACAAAAGGATCACCACCTTTTAAACGCACAACGTGACCTCCACCAAATGCATTAGATACAATCAGACGATTAATTTCTTCTTGTTTAAAAGAATGTTGTCCCACTCTTTTACCCACATAGATTTTTTTTGCCTGAGGTGCATACTCTAACAATTCCTCACATACAAGGGCATCATATAAAACAACATCTGCTCTTCTTAAAGCTTTAATGCCTTTCATTGTGATTAAATCGGGATCGCCGATTCCAGCCCCTACAAGGGTTAACTCTGGTTGTATTGTCTTTGTCATGAGATCGGTGCGTTTAAAGTTTGTCAGTTTGTTAATTTAAGCTTCGGTAGCAGCAAGATCTTGCTTTCTCAACTCACTTACGTCGTTTAAGAAAACTTTTGCTTCTGATAAATAAAGTGCTGCAAATTCTTCTGTAGGTTCGTTTTTATTGATTCTTAAAACATGATCAACAAAAGTTCCTTCAGCAAAATTGAAACGCTCATCGTAATGTTCTGCAAAACGATTAATAACTGTAGCTTGGCTATTTAATTTTACTTTTTTATCAAGTAACAACGCCTTAGCTGCACTTACGTAACCTGCATAAGCATGGTAAACTGAATCTGCAAAAAGACCTTTCTTAAATGCCTCTTCAGACCAACCTACTTTCTCTTCTGCTTCAAAGATTAGAGTTTGTACTAAGTCAATAATTACACCTGCACATTCACCTACGGCTTTATGCAATTGGAATTTATCGTCTTGAGTATACCAATCTAAATAATCTGAAGGCTCTAAGTTTTCTAAAGAATGTAATGGCTTTAATAACTCGTAGAAGTAATCTTTACCTTGGCGTTTGTAGTAATCTACATAGTATTCTCCTTCTGTAGAATTCTGATCGTAATCATCTACAATAGAACGGAAAGCATCTTCAATACGCTTACTTGGTATTTTAATTACCTTGTCTGCAATATGAGGATTACCATTACCATCAAAACCACCACCTAGTAAAATTTGAGCCGCAGGTAATTGCATTTTGTTCTCTTTGTTACGTAAAGAACTACCATGAATACCAAACTGAGCAATAGTATGCTGTCCACAAGCGTTAGGACAACCACTAATTTTTATTTTGAAAGTATCGTCCGTGATTAAATCAGGATATTCTACTTTAATCAAATCTTCTAAAACACGAGCAATACCAGTACTACTTGAAATACCTAATACACACGTATCCGTACCAGGACAAGCTGTAATATCTGTTGTTGTATCGTAACCAGGTTCAGCAAATCCAATTGCATCAAGTTCATTGAATAAAGCAGGAAGATCTTCTTTGCTTATAAATTTCAATAATAAACCTTGGCGGATTGTTAAACGAATATCATCAGCAGTATACTTCTCTACAATCTTGATTAATTTTCTAGCTGTAGCAGTATCAAAGTTACCCAATTGTAAACGAACTAATACACCAAAGAAACCTTTTTGTTTTTGTTCAAATACATTGGCATTTAACCACTTGTCGTATTTCTTTTGATCAAGAATTTCTACTTCTACAGAAGTATGTTCTTTAGGTAAAACAACAGAATCTACTTTAGATCTATCTACCCAAATTTCTTGATTTTTAAGTGCTAATCTTTCCTCTTCTGCAAGACGTAATAATTCTTCCTTACCAATATCTTGTAGTAAGAATTTCATTCTTGCTTTCATTCTACGGTTACGTTCGCCAAAACGATCGAAAACACGTACTAATGCTTCTGTAAAAGGAATTAATTTTTCTTCTTCTAAGAATTCATAAGCAGTTTCAGCCATGTAAGGTTGTGCACCTAAACCACCACCAATTAATACTTTAAATCCTCTAACTTCTTTTCCATCAACAGTTTTTACAACTGGAATAGCTCCTACATCATGAATAAATGCAAATGCAGTATCTGATTCCGAAGATGAAAAAGCAATTTTGAACTTACGTCCCATTTCCTGACAGATAGGATTACGCAAGAAGTACTCAAATGCAGCGTGTGCATAAGGAGTAACATCAAAAGGTTCGTTTGGATCGATACCTGCTTTCTCCGATGCTGTGATATTACGAACAGTATTACCACATGCTTCTCTCAAAGTCACTTCATCTTTTTCTAACTCAGACCATAAAGCTGGAGAGTCATCAAGACTTACGTAGTGAATTTGGATATCTTGTCTTGTTGTGATGTGTAACTTACCATTTGAATATTGGTCAGATACTTCACAAATTCTGTTTAATTGTCTTGTTGTTAGTTTACCGTAAGGGATCTTGATTCTGATCATCTGTACTCCCGCTTGACGTTGGCCGTAAACGCCACGTGCTAAACGAAGACTACGAAACTTATCGTCATCAATGTTTCCTTCATGAAATAATCTAATCTTCTTTTCTAAATCTAGTATGTCTTTTTCGACAATTTCGTTTTCTAGTTCAGTTCTAAAACTCCTCATAGTGCGTGACAGTGTTATGATTACATTTAATACCTTATTCTCTATCGAATTAGTAGAGTAATAATCAAAATAAAAAGACCATTACAAAATAGTCTCACGCAATTTTAAACATTTAATAAATGATTTAAAAGAAAAAGGGGTATTTTTTAAAAATACCCCTTAAAAAAGTTCATATTATTACAATTATCTCATTTCTAGAGCTGTTGAGCATCTAAATTTGCGATTGTAATCATATCTACAATTTGTTGCACATTAGCACCCATTTGCAAAATATGAGCTGGTTTGTTCATGCCCATAACAATTGGTCCTACTGTATTTGTCCCTGCTACTTCTTCCAATAATTTCAAAGCAATATTGGCAGCCGATAGGTTAGGGAAAATTAATATATTTGCTGCTGCTTCAGCCAAATCAGAGAACGGGAATGTTTCTTTTGTTTTCTGAGGGTCTAAAGCAAAGTTAGCTTGAATATCACCATCAACAGGTAACTCAGGGTTACGTTGTTTTAAGATCTCTCTCGCTTTTCTCATTTTAGTAGCATCTTTACCCTTTTTAGATGATCCGAAGTTAGAGTAACTTAATAATGCAACTCTTGGATCAAGCTTAAAGAATTCTTTTACTCTTACTGCAACTGCTTCTGTAATATCTACAATTTCTTCTGCTGTTGGATCTTCGATCATCGTTGTATCAGCTAAGAACAATGGTCCTTTATCTGTAAGTACCATATACATTGTAGCTACTGGCTGATCTTCTTCTGTACCAATTACTCTTAATGCAGGAGCTAGAGAAGAAATATAATTTCTACCTAAACCTGCTATCATAGCATCAGCATCACCTACCTCAACCATCATTGCAGCAAAGTAACTCCTTTTAGACATTAATTCTTGTGCTTCGTAGAGTGTTGCTCCCATACGTTGACGTTTAGAATAATATCTTTCACCATAATACTCTCTTTTTTCTGTAACTTCTTCTACACGAGGGTTTATGATTTGAACTTTTAATAACTCATCTAATTCAAGTGCTTCAATCATTGCACGAATTCTAGATCTTCTACCCAATAGAATTGGTTCGATAATACCATCATCCATAGCAATACGAGCTGCACGTAAAATATGCGGGTTATCTGCTTCTGCAAATACAACTTTTTTACGTTCAGAACTTGCTTTAACAGATAAACGACGCATGATATCGTTACCAGAACCCATTCTTTTAATAAGTTCTTCCTTGTACGCTTCCATATCGTCGATTACTGCTTTTGCTACGCCTGTTTCCATCGCTGCTTTAGCAACTGCAGGAGCAACCGTAGTAAGTAATCTAGTATCAAGTGGTTTTGGAATAAAGTATTCACGACCAAATACTAAACGATCTACATTATAGGCTTGAGTTACCGTTTCTGGTACTGGCTCTTTTGCTAATTCTGCAATAGCGCGTACACAAGCTAATTTCATAGGCTCGTTAATTTCTGTAGCACGTACATCTAAAGCACCTCTAAAAATATATGGAAAACCTAAAACGTTATTCACTTGGTTAGGATGATCTGAACGGCCTGTTGCCATCATTACATCATCACGCGTACTCATTGCTAAATCGTAAGCAATTTCTGGAGTTGGATTAGCTAATGCAAATACAATTGGATCTTTTGCCATTGTAAGTAACATTGCTGGTGTCATTACATTACCTCTTGATAGACCAAGGAAAACATCAGCTCCTACCAATGCTTCTTCTAATGTATGTACATCCGTAGCTGTTGCTAAATCAAGTTTCTTACCTGATAAATCTTCTCTATCTTTTCTTATTACACCTCTACTATCACAAACAATAGCATTCTTACGTTCAACACCTAATTCAAAAAAGATATTGATACATGATACTGCTGAGGCTCCTGCACCAGAAACTACCACTTTCAAATCTTTAAGGTCTTTTCCTATTATTTCTGCTGCATTTATTAATGCTGCGCCAGAAATAATTGCCGTACCGTGTTGATCATCGTGCATTACAGGAATATTCATTTCCTTCTTTAATGTCTGCTCGATTTCAAAACAGTCTGGTGCTTTTATATCTTCTAAATTGATCCCACCAAAAGTAGGCTCCATTGTTTTAACCGCTTCAATAAATTTCTTTGGGTCTTTTGCATCAATTTCAATATCGAAAACATCAATTCCTGCAAAAATTTTAAAAAGGACACCTTTACCTTCCATTACTGGTTTAGATGCTTCAGGACCAATATCTCCTAAACCTAATACTGCTGTACCATTCGATATTACCCCTACAAGGTTACCTTTTGCTGTATATTTATAAACGTCCTCCTTGTTTTTTGCAATTTCCAAACATGGATCTGCTACTCCTGGAGAATACGCTAATGATAAATCTCTTTGTGTTTTTGTCTTCTTAGTTGGGACTACTTCAATTTTTCCTGGAATAGGTTTTTCATGATATTCCAAAGAGTCCTTTTTGCGTATTACGTTTTCTGACATACTTGATTTATATTTTGTGTTAATACGGTTTCGATGTAAAATACTTAGTGTTTTAAATACTGTCAAAAGTAAGTTACTTTATATTCGTATAAAAGTATCTATTCTTATTAGAATGAAGTTTTTTCAAAAAAAATTGAATATTTTTAGCTAAACATATTTTAAAAAAGTAAACGCTATGAATTTTTGCAGCAATTGCGGTAACAGCAAACTAGAATACATTATTCCTGAAGGTGATCAAAAACAACGTTTTGTGTGTAATGAATGCGATACTATTCATTATCAAAACCCAAGAGTTATTGCTGGTTGTTTACCTATTTATGATGGGAAAATTCTTTTAGGGAAAAGAGCGATAGAACCTAGGTATGGCTATTGGAATTTACCTGCAGGTTTTCTAGAAAATGGTGAAACACCAAATGATGGTGCATTAAGGGAATTATATGAAGAAACACATGCTAAAGGTGAAGCAAAACATCTACACACTGTATTTTCTTTACCTAATTACAATCAAGTGTATTTGATTTATCTCGTTGCGTTATCTTCAGACCAATTTTCTAAAGTTACTTCTGAAAGTATTGATGTAGAGCTTTTCGAAATTAAAGATATTCCTTGGGATGCTATTGCATTTGAATCGACCACTTTTGCAATAAAAAAGTATATTGAAAACCCTACAAATAAAGAAGCTAATATAGGCCATTTGATAAAAGAACAATTACATTAATTTCCTTTTATCAAATAGTCCATAAATCAAAAAAGCTATTAAATAAATAGGCCTCTTTCATCAAAGTTAAAAGGTTGCCATTTATTATCCCAAAGGCTATGAAGCTCCGTAAAACCTATCTCTTTTAAGATTTTTGCAGTTTCTGTAAATCCTTTTAAAATCTCGCCTGTTGTATGTGCATCAGACTGAAGGGTGATTGGTATTTTCATTTCCTTCATTCTTTTTAATACCCAAGGGCTAGGATATAAATCAGAATATCCTTTATATAAACCTCTTGTATTTACTTCTGCAATAACCTTAGAAGCTTTAATTTCTTCTAGGTATTCCGTCATTAAATCTTGATACCATTTATCGTTTTCATCAAATAATTTTTCTGTTGTATTGTGCATTTTAATTTTATCTAAATGCCCTAATACATCGGGAGTGTCATTTTGAAGCATTTCAATATTTAATGCAATGTAATCTTCAACAGCTGCTTTAATATCATCTTCAAAAACCTCTTTTAAGCCTTTTCTGAAAATCGTTTTTGTATTGTCTATTTCCCAATATTCTCCTTCATCGTTCTGCTCTACAAAATGAACAGAACCAATAGAATAGTCTATTTGAGGGAAAGAATGCACCCCACATTCTTCTGGTACATAATCTACTTCTAGACCTGCATAAATTTGGATACGACCTTTGTATTTATCTTTTAAACGTTCGATCTCTTTAAGGTAGTCATTCAATTTTTCACGTTTCATATTCCATGTTGTATCAAATGGAACTGGGGAATGCGAAGAAAATCCATAGGCTTTTATACCTAATTCAATGGCAGCCTCAATGTATTGTTCTAATTGTGATTTTCCATCGCAAAAAAGTGTATGCGTATGAAAAACAGTCCAAGCAGGTTTCATGCTAATGCTGGTTAAATTACTTTACAATCGCCAACGTATTGTTAGCCCAACTAAAGATGGCAGAAGAATATTTATCCCCCAAATAATTAGTGAAGACATTAGTGCAATATTAACATCTGCATTCAATAGTGTAAAGATATAGAGGGTAGAAAGCTCTCTAGCCCCTAAATCTAACATTCCGGAAAGACTTGGTGCGAGCGTTTTAATCAGAAAAATAGAGGGAACAACTAAACATAAAGTCTGAAATGACAATTGTACATCTAGCGATAACATCACTAAAATAAATTGAAAAGAAAATATAAAGTACCTTAACTGAGCTGCAGTAAGTGTTTTTAGTATTAATGGTTTATCGTATTCATTTATCATATCAAAATAATAAATAAATAATTCCTTGATTTTAGAAGATGATTTTATGCTATAAAATAGACCTATTATCGATATAAAAATCACTATAAAAAGAATAAAAACAGCAGTCCATTTAATTGGAAATAACCACTGAAACCCTATCAATAAAAAGACACTTAAAGTACCGTATATGTAGGTGAAAATTCCTTGTGTAAACTGAGAAAAAAACAGTGCTCCAACCGACTTTTTTCGTTCTATATTTTGTGGTAAAACCCAATATCTTCCTAATGAATTACCGATGGCTCTCCCTCCTAAAAAAGCAGCTCCTAAACCCGATAAAACACCAATTAAAGCTTGCTTAAAATTAAGCTTAACTAAAGGTGAAATTAATAATTTCCACCTGTAAGATTCTAGTAACCAATTTACAGGCATTAATAAAAATGCGAAAACCAATAATATAGGATGGGTAATAACTACCTTTTCCCAAGGTGTTTTATCTACAAATTGATAAATAGCTAAACCTCCTAAAAAAATAGCGAGTGTCTTTAAAAAGTAACTGATATATTTTTTTGAAATTACCATAAACCAAAATACATTGGTATTAAAAGTAAAATACCTGCAGCAAGCATTAAAATAACCAAAAGTGGGCCCATCCATTTCACCCAAGTTTCATATGGGATTTTAGCAATAGATAACACACCCATCGTTACACCACTTGTTGGAATTATTAGGTTGGTAAGCCCATCTCCAAATTGAAAAGCCAACACAGCAACCTGTCTTGATATTCCCAACAAATCGCTTAAAGGAGCCATTATAGGCATTGTTAATGCAGCTTGACCTGACCCTGAAGGTAGGAATGTATTTAAAGCACTCTGAAAAATAAACATTGCTTCTATAGATGCAACTTTTGGAAGTCCGCTAACCATACCTGCAATACCATGCAATACTGTATCTATAATTTTACCGTCGGATGCTACTATCAAGATACCTTTACAAAAGGCAACAACTAATGCTGCAGTCATCATTTCTTTTGCTCCTTTTACAAAACCAGCACTTATTTTATCTACATGGATACCACATATTATACACGATATTACGCCAATTGCGAAAAACAAGGCCCCGATTTCAATCATATACCAATGGTATTTTGCTACACCAATAACAAGCATTACAATCCCAGAGGCAAACGTTATTAACACAAGTGATCTTCTTATTGTAAAAGGAATGATATCAGCATCTTCCAACTCATTATTTTGTTCAATACTATCAGCCATTAAACTTTTAGAAGAGTCGTTGGCTATCTTCGACACATAACGCATGATATACACAACACCAATTATTGTAAAAATAACCCAAACAAAAATTCTGTATTCCCATCCACTAAAAAGAGGAACTTCTGCAATTGCCTGTGCTATACCTATTGTAAACGGGTTACTAATTGCACCAGCAAAGCCAATACCTGCTCCAACAAATGGAATGGCAACTCCTACTATAGGATCCAATTTCATTGCTCTAGACATTGGAAGTGTTATCAGAATAAAAATCAAGACTTCTTCTGACATTCCAAATGTTGCTCCTGCAATAGAGAAAAATACGATAATTACCGGAATTATTATCTTTTTATAGAGTGCATGTTTATTACTCCATCCAACTAATCTTTGTAATCCAGATTCAATAGCACCTGTTGTTGTCATCATCCCAAAAGCACCACCTACAATAAAAATAAAGGCAATTATTTCTGCTGCAGAAATAAACCCTTTTAAAGGAGCAGTAAAAAATGAGGTAATTCCTTGAGGTGATGGAGTGACTTCTTGATAACTTCCTGGTACCAAAACATTACGTCCATTTACTAACTCCCTACTGTACTCTCCTGCTGAGATAAGCCAAGTAAAGCCTATAAATAATAGTAAAATCGCAGAAGCGATGACAAGTGTATCAGGAAGTTTTTTCATGTTGATTGATGTATTCTAAAAGACATTAACACAAACTTATTGAACACATCTATAACAAACTAAAAAAAATCACTTTTATTATAGCGTAAGTTTGACTATTTTTCATGGTGAATTAGTATAAATATACAATTACTAAAAAATGAAAATTACAGAATTAGATGACATTTTTGATGATTATGATAGTTACAAGGCATTAGGAGAAGATAGTTACATAGTTGGTGCTCAGCATCCTCAGAATTTTAAGCAGCATAAAAAATTTATAATTCCATTATTTTATTTTGATGGCGAAGAATGGTTTAAATTAGACATTAATAAGTTAGGTGAGACTATATTTTTAGCAAGTGCACCCTATACGTTAACTACTGATTTTAAATTAGAAGAATTAATTAAAGTTAAAGGCGTACGTCCAAATAAACAATTAACGGACGATGATGCTTACAATAAAGAAAATTCTTTAACCAAACACATCACTCATGCTGATCGCTTAGGTGTATTATCTGAAGATCAACTATTAGAAATCTTTCCCGGTGAAATTGACCTTGAATTACATTTATTTCATCCAGACAAGCACTACTATGACATCATTAACGAAGTCTATGTAGCCCAAGAACGCAAGTTCTTTGCCCAAACTAAAGAAGGCCTTATTTATGGACCTTTTGTGGGCGTTAAAACAAGTACCGAAGCAAAGACTATTCGTCTTTCTGCTACTGGAGTACGTAAAAGCGTTGAGGTATATGAATTACCAAAAGATGCTTATTTAGAATTTAATATGCCTGAAGAAGGATTAAAGCGTAAGCTTGTTCGTTCTACACAAGATATTGAATACTATATTGTTGATACTGTTGATTTTATTAGTAGACAAGATCTATTTAAATGGGCAGAAGATCAGTTAAATAAAAAGCAATCTTTAGAGGTTGCTGATAAAGTATGGAAAGCAATTTCTAAGGACAATACAATTACATCTTTTCATGAACGTTATCAACGTCTTGAAAAATTATTTGCTAGACCTCAAGAAAATCTTCAATACTTACAACAATTCGTTACTTCTTTGGCAGAAAATGATTTCTTCAAAGCAAGTTTAGATGGATTACAAAGCGAAAAGCTTGAATTGGATAACTCTATCGCTCAACAAAAGAGAGAAAGAGATCAGATTAAAAAAGAGAGTGCTCGTTTTTCAGAAGAAATTCAAGACCTTGAAGATGGCATAAATAATCTTCGTCAGAACGAACAGAAGATTAGAGAAAGCCTTCAGAAAGAAAGAGAATCTGCGATCAATAAAGAAATTGAAGAAGGATTGTCTAAGCTTGAAAAAGTACGTGAAGAATTATCGGATAAAGCAGAGGCTATAGAATTAGCACACACATTTGATAACCTTGCAAGAATCAATGAAGAAATTGATAACGCAAGAAATGTGAAACATAATCTAGATGTTTCTATTGATGCTTTAAAAGAAGAATTTATTCAGGTTCAAGAAGATGCTGATAAATCTTTGAAGAATTTATTAAAAACAAAGATGCAATTCGATGTTTTCAATTCTGCTTCTTCAGGGCAAAATCAGCTTCCTCAACAAAAGAATGATTTTGAATTAAAAGATTATTCTATTGAGAATGAAACACAAATAAATTCTCTAAAAGACCTTTCTCAGAAAGTACACAAACGTTTGGGAAGATTAGGACGTAATTACCCTGATCATTTTATTGCTAATGTTTTGATTGCCATGCATCAGAACTCAATTACGTTATTATGGGGACCTCCAGGCTCTGGTAAAACATCTTTGAGTAGGTTCATGATTCAATCTTTAGCAAGGCCAGAACGTTTCTCAGAAATACCTGTTGCAAGAGGATGGTCATCTCAAAAAGATATTATTGGATTTGCAAACCCTCTATCTAAACGTTTTCAGAGAGCAAATACAGATTTGTACGACCTCTTAAAGCAATTAGATGGTGAGTTCAAATCTACATCATACCACCAATCTCCTATGTCATATTGCTTATTAGATGAGGCTAACCTCTCTCCTATTGAGTATTATTGGGCTGCATTCTACTCGAATACAGATACCAAAGCACAGATGGATAAAGGTATAAAAATCTCTTTAGGTAATAATGAGTTTATTGAATATGCCAACAACTTACGTTTTCTTGGTACTTTAAACTTAGATTCTACTACAGAACAAATTTCGCCTAGATTATTAGACAGATCTCATATTGTAAGGTTAGACTTGCCAAAGAGGGACGTCCCGTTAATCAGTTCAGAAATTATTATGCCTGAGGCTTACGAAATACCATTTGATAGTATTCGTGACTTATTTGATTTAAAAGATTTCAAACAAGAATTAGCTCCAGATCAGCTTGAGTTTATTGATACTGAACTTGAAGAACGATTTGAGCAAATTTCTGCTGAATTAAGCAACCTTGGAATTCAAATTAGTTTAAGAACTAGAAAAGCAGTTATTGAGTATTGTAATTTAGCACATAGTGCAATGAACGAACAATTCCGTCCATTGGATTATTGCTTAGCTCAACGTGTCTTTACTCGTATCAACTTGCAAGGAGCAGAAGCTCGTGAAGGATTGAAAACACTACTAGACATTGTAAAAGGGTTTAACCTTAAGGACTCTCATGCTGAGTGGACTTTACAAAAGATGTTAGACAGAGGTGCTAAAGAAGGATTTAATCATCATTTCTATAATTACTTCTCAATAGACGGATAAAAATGGAGTTTAAGATTTTTCATATAAGAAAAGATAACTCTCCACCTTACAATACAGAAAGAGAAGAGGTGCTCCCAATCGACGGTTTACACGTTGTTTTGGAGCATCATTTCTATGAGTTAGAATTCCAATATTTTGAACTTCCTGTTAACACAAAAGTCACTATAGATGGTGTTGAAGTAGAAAATTCTTTAATCCACAATTCAGAAAGGGAAAGTAGAATAACCGTTGGATTAGGTCAGCATTTTTCGAACCAATTAGGTGTTGCCACAGTTACTTGTGGCGGAGAACCTTTTCAGGTACGTATAGATGCATCTAAACTAAGCTCTGACGATGCAGAGGGGATGATCACTTATTTATATAAAAAGAATAAGTCGTTAATTCTAAAACTCTTTACTAGAGAAGAATCTGAGGATGATAAGAAGAAGAAACCTTCAACTTTATCAATGACCCGTTTAGGACCTTTGGATAAATTTATCAATGACATGGAAGATATTCTTCCTGATTTGGCACATAGCCCAAGGTATTCTACAGTTCAAGAAAGGGAAATACAAGATTTTGCCACCGCTGATATTGACAGTCAGAGTATTGATTGGTTAATAGAACACCTTGACGAACTCTATTTTGATGATTCGTTAAAAGATCATCCAGATGCTATAGAAATTAATGGACAGTACACTGTTATTGATCGTATTGAAGCTCCCGTTGTTAAAATGGAGTATGCTACGTACGAAAATGAGTGTATTTTAGGTGGCTTTTATTGGGCTAGAAAATTATTAGATGATTTGATCACTCATATTCATCTAATAAATGATTCTAAAAATTATTTTCAAGGAGATGGTAATGGTTACGCTACTTTTGAAGCTGCACAAGTTATCATCAACTCTCAGGCTATAGAGGATGTTAATGATATCAAGACAAGATTATACCGTCTTGAAAGAAAGTACATGCAATTATTACCAAACACAAAACCCAATGTTCATCCTCCGAGATTAACAAAGCGTTTTGGATCGGTAAATCTATATTCTAAGATATTTTTAAGTCTATTACAGGTGTATAACCTAAAGATAGATACCAATGAAAATAGTTCTTCGCTTAAGACGTCATTCTTAGATCAAATTTATGAACTTTATACCTACTACCAACTCTATGATGCGTTAGTTGAGTGCTTTAAAGATTATAATGTTAAGATTGACGAAAGCCCTTTAGAAGAAGGCGAATTTATTCCAAAGCGCGTATCAATTCAACCAATTAAAGGACGTTGGCAAATGAATTTCCTTTATCAACCCCAAATTGGAAGAGAACCTACAGATACCCACTTGGTTTTACATGGTAAACCTCATAGAGATAGTTTCTATTATACTCCCGATTTTGTTGTTGAGTATATGGATCCTCACCTTTCTTTACGATATGGTATTCTGGATGCAAAGTATAAGATGGCGAAAACTGTCTTAGATCAAGATCTAAAAGAGTCTTCGTTTAAGTATTATACTTGTGTTCGAGTTATAGGAGAAAGAAGAGATCATCAGAAGCCTGATTTCCTATGGTTAATCTGCCCTAATGCTTGTTATGGCAGACCTGTATGGACAATGAACTATGATGATAATTTCTTACCTATTATTGGTATTGTAATGAACAATGCTGAAAGCAATGATCCTATAAAAAATTGTATCAAGAAAATGATGCGAGAATGGAATGTTGGAGTATAAAATAATTAGTTAATCTACTATTTTAGTATCTAACCATTTTCGCTAAAAAATAAAAAAACGAAGCATATTATTTATGCTTCGTTTTTTTATATAATTGACTTTAAGTCGACATATCTAAATAATCTATGATAGACTTAGACTTCTTCTTCAGAACTAGTCATTTCAGATTCGTCAAAAGCTAACGGCCTGTTGAACTTCTCTTCTAACGAAATAAATGTTTCTGTTCTAGATATACCTGATATGCTTTGTATTTTATCATGCAATACTTGGCGAAGGTGATTTGTATCTCTACAAGCAATTCTAACGAATATACTCCAATCTCCAGTTGTATAATGCAAATTAAGGATTTCAGGAATTTTTTCTAGCTCAGTACATACTTCTTCGTACAGACTACTCTTTTCTAAATAGATGCCCAAGAACGATGTAATATCATATCCTAATTTTGAAAAATCGAGATCTAATGTTGAACCTTTTACGATCCCCATTTTCTCCATTTTTTTCATTCTAACATGAACTGTTCCGCCCGAAACAAATATTCTTTCAGCGATTTCCGTGTACGGAGTTTTCGCATCTTTCAATAATTCGGACAAAATCTTTATATCGACGTGATCAATCTCAGGTATTTTTTCCATAAGTTCGGCCATTTTATTAAATACACTTCATTATTTACCCAAATTTATTACAATTATTGAAATTCTTAATTAATAACTTTAAAAAGATTTCAATTTTTTGAAATATACACTAAATTTGTAATTCAAATACAGAAAAGCTATGTCAGAAAACTTCGGTTTAAGATGAAAAGGTGAAAATCCTTCGTAGCTTTTAGCATGTGTTTATTTTATGTGTTGTTTATTGGTTAAGGTTAAAGGTATGCGAATTTTTTGTGTACCTTTTTCATTTCTTAGATTCTAGAAACAGTTGCAACCCATTTTAGGCAAATAAAAAAGGTAAGACTATCTTTAAAGTCTGACCAAAATTGTTTAAAAACAAAATTGCAATAAAGATGGATCTTACCCTATCACAAAGGTATAAAATAGAAACGTATTTAGAAGAAGGATATTCAAATAGTTTAATATCTGATAAAATCAACGTTCATAAATCGACTGTAGGTAGAGAATTAAAGCGTTGTGATCACCTTGATGGATACGATGCTGAGTATGCTCATAAACGATACCTTAAAAAGAAATGTAAACAAACTGGTTTTCATAGTTCTACAATAGAATATAAAGATGAAATTCTGTCTGCATTAGAGGTTAACCAATATAGTCCTGAACAACTTGTAAATCGGAAACGCTTAGAAGGAGGCTCCTTTCCGTGTGTTGAAACAGTATATCAAATTATATATTCTCAGATGAGTCAAAATCCTTCGTTAAAAGAGCCTCTAAGGAAACTAGAGGGAAACTTACAAACAGGAAAAATATACGTACTAGACCAATAGAAGCTGATAATCGTTCTGAAATAGGACATTGGGAAGCTGACGTGGTAATTGGTACTAAAGCTCGTTCTGCTGTGCTTGTAACTTTAGTAGATAGAAAGAGTGGGTATCTATTAGTAGGAAAGGCAAATAGTAAATCAGAAAATGATGTAGGTGCTACATTGTTATCAATGTATG
Organism: Flammeovirga pectinis; assembly: GCF_003970675.1. Lineage (GTDB taxonomy): Bacteria > Bacteroidota > Bacteroidia > Cytophagales > Flammeovirgaceae > Flammeovirga > Flammeovirga pectinis. The sequence goes on along the minus strand of NZ_CP034562.1, from coordinate 996,215 downwards.
AAAGAACGCCAATTCCTTGGTATACTATTACTTTTGATAATGGAAAAGAGTTTGCTTGTCATCAGAAAATAGAAGAATTATGTAATACTGTAGCCTATTTCGCAGATCCTTACTCTAGCTGGCAAAGAGGTACAAATGAAAACACAAATGGGTTATTAAGACAATATTTTCCTAAAGGTCAGAGTATGGAAGATGTACTTTTAAAGTATATCTCCAAAATTGAAAATAAACTCAATAATAGACCTCGTAAAAGGTATGGATTTTATAGTCCTATTGAGCTTATAAATAATATTGATATTAGTGCAGCCTAAAGTTGCAATTGTTATTAGAATTCAAGTTTTAAAAAAAATCGGTTCATCTAACATAATAGATGAACCGATTTTTTTATTGAAGGATAACCTTTTTTAATTATTTCAATTCTTGAGAGGCAGGTATAAATCCTTTCTTGATTAACCAATTTTCTAGTTCACCAGGGAATGGCTCACCATATTGTTCGTTAATATAATCTGAAGCTACTTGAATAATCTCCTGATCTTTTCCAGAAATACTTAAAGCTTTAATAAGTGTATCCATCTCTTTCCATAAATCTTTATCATTTACGTAGCAGATATTTACTTTAGCCAATAAGTTAGATTGTTTTGAAATTACGTTGGTAGAATAAAACTCTACTTCAGATCCACTTTCTGGCGTCTTGTAATCTTCTATAAGATACAATGCTTTTTTATCAAGCATCATCTCCCCATCGTATACTTTTAATACTTTGTTGATTTTTGATTTACCATCAATACTATACTGATAGATATAACTAAAACCACCTTTCTTTTTAAATACCTCTTTATCTAAATGAAGTGTAAAGGTATCTCCTAATACAGCTCTCATATTAGAACCAAAAAATTCGCTGATATCTTCAATATCTTTATTCTCGATAACGCCTACACGTCTGCTGCTTAAATTTTTATTTGCAGCAACAGGCATAATTACATTTTCAAGTAATGCAATAAACTCCCCTCGTCTGTTATCTTTAGCTTTAGAGCCGTCCAATAACATTCTCCCTTTCTCTGCACTTACTACTAGTGCCTTTGCATTTGCTGAAAAAAAAGTAAGTTCTGTCTGTGGGGAAATCACATCACCTACTATTAAGTTCCTTTGTGAAGAAGTTTCTTTTATGTCTCCAGTTAAATGCAGTACGTAGTAATCTTGAGCAATTGCCAGTGTTGTCAGTAGACAAGCTGCAATTGTTAATACTAATGACTTTCTCATAACATTGTTAGTTGTTTTACTTGCCGCAAATATACATTAGATATTAATGCTTTTTTTAGATAACGCATAATTATATTAAATCCATATATCAAAGGGCATAAAAAAAGCCTCAATCTTTCGATTGAGGCTAAATAGAGCATTAAAACTCTTTTATATTCTTAGTGATTAGATAAGTAATCTGCAACACCATCACGAGTGGCTTTCATTGCATCTTTACCTTCTTCCCAGTTTGCAGGACAAACCTCACCGTGTTTCTCAGTGAATTGAAGAGCATCTACCATACGTAATGTATCTTCGATGTTACGACCTAGAGGAAAATCGTTAACTACTTGGTGTCTAACGTTACCAGCTTTGTCGATTAAGAATGTACCACGAAGTGCAATTGGAGCTCCTTCGAAAGACCATTGACCTTTATCTTCGTCAAAAGTATACTCTCCACCTAATACACCGTAGTTCATTGCAATAGTTTTAGAAGCATCTGCTACTAAAGGATAAGTTACACCTTCAATACCACCTTCTTTTTTTGGTGTCATTAACCAAGCTAAGTGAGTTTCTTCAGTATCTGTAGAAACACCAATTACTTGAACTCCTCTTTTTTCGAATTCAGGTAATTTCTCTTGAAATGCCAAGATTTCAGTTGGACATACAAAAGTAAAATCTTTTGGATAGAAGAAAAGTACTACTTCTTTCTTACCAATAAATTGCTCTAAAGAAAAGCTTTCTACAATCTCTTCTCCGTTGATTACTGCACCTGCAGTGAACAATGGTGCTGCCTTATTAACTATTGACATTGAATTAATTTTTTACGTTAAACAAAGTTTATTTTTGTCATCACAAAAGTAGTCTTTATTAGCTTAAAACCTACTTTTGTCACCTTTTTTTAATGATAATTATCAAGCTAATACACTCCTTTATTTACATCACAATTAGATGTTCTTTATTAAAACATAATCATCCATAACATATCCCTGCCCTATATCTGCAACTACTTCATCAACTACTTCAAAATTCATTTTTTTATAAACAGCAATAGAATTTTCGTTGTATTTATTTACCGTGAGGCGTACTCCCTTTTTACCTCTATCCTTTGCTTGTTTTTCTACAAACTGTATGGCCTTTTTTCCAATACTCTTCCCTCTGTAGTCGGCATCTACATACACCTTACTTAAAAACACAGTTTCCTCTTCGTTTTTAAAACCAATGTAACCAACACTTTCTTTATTAAACTTAAGTTCGTAATATTCTAACCCGTCTAATATTTGCTGTTTCATAGCTGTAAAAGACTGAAACTTATCGAGCATATAATCTACCTGTTTTGTGCCTATTATTGGTATATAATGTGCTTTCCATATTTTTTCTGCTAGTTGTTCAATTATTACTAATTGTTGGTCTGTTGTGGCTTTTACGATCTCTATCATTTTTTATTCTTTAGAATGATGAATATCGGTTGATGGATATATTTATCCAAATTCGGGAGGTAACATTATAAATAGAAACAAAAAAAGCAGCCCTATTGCTAGAACTGCTAATTGATTTAATTGATCAGTAGCTATTATTCTACCGACAACGTCATCGTTTCTATATTTAAAGTAAATGTTGCTGTAGCTACATCTGCTCCTGTATAAGTGAAGTTCCCTCCTTTTTCTTCTAATTTAATACTACTTGCTGCTGCTGATATTTCATTGAAACCATAGTTTCCGTAATCCCAAGAACCCAACACATTTACAAATTTGAATTCTTCTCCAGATTTTAAAGGTCCTGTATAAACAAGTACCTTTTCATCTTCTGCAGTTGGTATAAATTCCATATTTGTCTCGTCAGCATTATTCCATCCATTTTCAGAACCAACTTTAAAGATACCGTACTTTCTTACTTGAAGCGTTTTCTTTTCTGGATCGGTAGCATCTATTTCAAAATGATAATTTCGAGCCTCATCATTTAATACAATATTTGAGCTTTCTCCTTCGTCTTTTTGGATGTTAGATGAATGCCTACCTTCAAAGGCAGAGTAGTTCCACTCAGAACCCCAATCACCTAAAAATTCTAATACTTTAAATACAGCATTATTTTCACCATCTTTTTTGATATAGTGTATCCCTGTAAATTTAATATCGGATGTTTTCTCTAATGCGAAATCTGTAGATTCTGGATTCCAACCACTAAATGAGCCCACTAAAAAGACTTCAGATGCTTGCGCAAAAACAGCTGCTGCAAAACCAAAATGATTTGATGGTATTGCCTGAATACCTTCTACTGGTGTTTCTAATTTCCCAGCAAAAGCTTTAACTCTAATATCAAAATCTGTAACGTTACCTGGTGATACCGCTAATTCATTTAATGCTTTATTAATCTCCTCATTCGTGATATTCGCCGTTAAATTAGTGGTTTCTACAATTGTTGCTACATTTGCACTATCCCCTTGCAAAGCTACCTGAACTGCATATTGTGTTGCAGCAGTTACACCTAAATTTGCTTCTGACCAAGATACTACCTCCCATTCTTCTTGTAAATTATCTTCTGTAAAGATATACTCCGTTTTAGTAATTGGGTCTTCTAAAACTGGTGCAGTTGCATTACTTGGATGATAGACTGTTTTATCCTGTGTTTCACAAGACATAAAAGCCATCAAAATAACACTTAAAGTGCTGATATATAGTTTATTAAATTTCATTATTATCAAATTTAAATCGCATTACAACAACTCAGTTATACTATAATATAACTGAGTTATTAAATTACTAATAATTAGGGTTTTGTTTAAGGTTTGGATTTGCTCCAACATCGGATGCAGGTAATGGATATAACTCATACTTAGAATCAACATCCTTACCATCTACAACACCACCTTTATAAGACCAAGGAGCTACATAAGTACCGTTTGAGTATTGTCCAAAACGTCTTAAATCTGTACGTCTATGTCCCTCCCAGTACAATTCTCTTGCTCTTTCTGCTAATAAAAATTCTTCTGAGATTTGTGGAACAGCACCCGTTCTACCTACTCTATCCCAAAGTTTCTTAACATTTAAATTTGATGCTGATCCAGAAAGTCTATAATCAATTTCTGTTTGCATTAGTAAAGCATCTGCTAAACGGAATACAGGGAAGTTTGTGTCTACAAAATCTAAACGAGTAGCACCAGAGCCATCTGATTTCATGTTCTTGAATTTCTCAATTCCGTAACCTTCAGTAAATTCTCTATAATCAGTTACCTCTCTTTTATTCCCTTTAAAGAATAAACCTCTTGGATCTATTTGATTTTCGTTTCCATCTTCAAATAATTCATATAAAGAAGGCATAGAGCGGTTACCACCCCATCCGCCACCAATACCATACTTGGCAGCATCCATTTCTCCACCAACAGATGCGCATACAAGGTAAGTTGTACCGCCATAAGTTTGTGTATAGTTACCATCAAAGTTAATGGCGAAAATGATCTCTTTATGTTGCAAGTAATTATCTGCTAAGAATAACGTTTCGTAAGCAGTGTAATCCTGAGTAGCACTTTCTACTAACGTATAGTTACTAACTACTAAATCTGTATATTTTTTTGCTTCTGTTAATCTATCTTGATTGATATATACTCCAGCATTTAAATACAATTTACCTAGTAACATATATGCTGCACCTTTATTTGCTTGGCCTACTAAACCAGCGTTAGCATCAATTAATTGCTCCTCTGCAGAAGTTTCTATAATTGCTAAAAGTTCTGCTTCTATGTAATCAAATAATTCAGTACCGCCTAGTTCCCCTGCAGGGTTTGGCAAATCAGATCCTACATTATCATTTTCTGTAACAAAAGGAACTATATTCCCGAATAAATCAAGTGCATGCCAGTAAGAAAATGCTCTTAAAAACCTTGCTTGAGCTCTATACGCTTTCACTTCCTCAAAAGGAGCATCTTTCGTATCTCTTAAATACTGATTACATATCGTTACCTGATAAATGACACGGTTATACAGTGCTTCAATTAAAGTATTTGTTGATACCCAATTCATGAAACTCATAGAAGGTTGACCTGGATCGGTCCATCCGTTGATTGCTTCATCAGTAGGTAATTCTTGTGCTTCCCAAAGTCTTCTTAAATATTGAGATGCTCCTTCGTCAATACCTCCTAAATCACCATCACCAGCAGGTCCTTGCTGACCCGTTGTTGCATAACCTGCATATAATTTTGATAAACCTTGTTGGTAACTTGCAAGGTCAGTGTACGTATTGTCTTTTGTTTTTTCTCTCGGATCAACAGGAACGGTATCTAGTTGATGTACACAAGAGGTAAGTGAAGTTGCTAAAACTAAAATAGCTACTCCTATAGATGTTTTTATATTTTTGATTGTCATTGTTGCTATGTTTTAGAAGTTCACATTTACACCTAACATAAATGTTGTAGGACGAGGATACATATTGTTATCAATACCTCCTTGAATTTCTGGATCTACACCTTTGTAATTAGAGAATACACAAGGGTTGTTTACTGTACCAAAAACTCTTGCCGTCATCTTGCCATCATTTAAGTTATTGAAGTTATAACCTACCATAATGTTGTCTATTCTAAAGAAGTTAGCATCCTGAACATAGTAATCTGATTTTAACTGTGCATTTTGGAAACCTGTATTGTAAATATCAGAAGTTACGTTATTTGTATTTCCATTGGCTGATGAATACAAGTTGTTATAATACGCATTGTTCGAGTCTACGTTATTATACACCTGACCTCCAAAACTAGCACGACCTGCCATACTAAACTCCCAGTTCTTATAAGATACACGCGTTGTAAAACCTAAGTATACATTTGCCATAGGGTCTCCAGCGATGTACATATCTTTTTCATCAATTACACCATCTCCATTTCTATCAACATAGGCGCCTTCAATTGGCTTTCCACCTTCGTCATAAATTTGTTCATACACTAAGAATGAGTACGGAGCATATCCTTCTTTATGAATTTGAATTGTTTCGCCAGTACCACCAGAGATACCACCAACTTTTACTCCTTCATAGTTAGGATCATCTACCATTGTCAGTTTTGTAATTTTTGAATCATTGTAAGTGAAGTTCACACCAAAATCCCAATGGAAATCTTTCTTCTGAATAATTTTAGTGTTTACAGATAATTCAATACCCTTATTTTCCATAGAACCTACGTTAGTAAGTAACATGTTTGTAAGGTTAGAACCTGCCGGAACAGGTACCATGTTTAATAAATCGTTAGTAACTCTGTAATACCCTTCAACTGCACCTGTTACTCTGTCGTTAAAGAAACCATAGTCTAAACCAACGTTATAAGTAACCGTTTCTTCCCATTTAATATTCTCATCGTATCCTTCTGGGCGAATTGTAGGTACATAAATAATCTGGCCTGTGTTTGGATCATAATAAGAATATTGTGACTGTGCATCGCCATATGTATATCTAGCCATATAAGGGTAATCTCCTCCACCAATATTTTGCTGACCAGTAATACCAACACCTGCTCTTAATTTAAGATTAGATAATTTATCAAAACCTTGCATCCAAGGCTCTTCATTAATCTTCCAAGCCAATGCTAAAGAAGGGAATGTACCCCATCTGTTATTAGGTGAAAAACGAGAAGTCCCATCTTGACGAACAGTAACTGTTGCCATGTACTTATCATTAAATGTATAATTAAATCTACCAAAGAAGGAAACTAAATAATATTCTGTTGCCCAGATATTCTCTTTTGGGTTTTCAACATTTCCTTGTACGTTATTCTCATTACTTGTTCCTTCAGAATAGAAGTGCTGCCAAGAATAACCACCCATTACATCAAATCTAGATTTACCTATTTCTTTGTTGTATTGTAAATAAACATCTAATAATTCGTTACGTTTATTTTCTGTATAATCACTTACAAAACCACCTGTTGCTCCATTATTAATGTTCCATGCAGTTTCTTCACCAGCGTAAATACTACCATTAGAAGATGAATAATCATAACCTGCATTTACTTTTACACTCAAATCTTCAAATCCATGAATTTTGTAGTCTAACTGCATATTACCAATGCTTCTATTTACTTTAGCATTGTTATTTTCTTGTTCCAACATTGCCATTGGGTTAGAAGGTGCATTTACAGAAGGAGCTCCATTTTGTAACCACGTATGGTAGCCACCATAAGGTGCGTACGCAGGGTCGTTACTTTTTACAGGTTGAGTTGGATCGTAAACTACAGCAGAACCCATTGCACCAGTATTTGCAAATTGGTTATCTACAAACATACCTTTAATTGATGCATTTACTTTTAAATGATCGCCTAAAAACGTAGGTGATAAATTAAGGTTTACAGTAGTACGTTCCATCTGAGATGTCTGCATTGTACCATTATCTAGGTTATAACCTACTGTTGCTCTAAATGGCAAAACACCTTTAATGTTACCAGAAACACCAACATTTTGATCTGTACTAACAGTTGTTCTTAAAACTTCTTGTTGCCAATCAGTATTTGCATCGCCTAATAAATGTTCCCCCGGACGGCCACTCATTAAATCTCTATATTGATCTGCCGATAATACATCCACTTGTTCGTTTGGTGTATTTACAGATACAGAACCCGAATAGTTTACACTTAATTCAGAGCTATTGCTTTCTCCTTTTTTTGTTGTGATAATCAATACACCATTTGATGCACGAGAACCATAAATTGCTGTAGCAGATGCATCTTTCAATACAGTCATGCTCTCAATATCATTAGGGTTAATTGCATTTAAAGGGTTACGCATACCTGCAACACCTTCAGAATCTACAGGCACACCGTCAATTACAATTAATGGATCGTTTGATGCCGATAGAGATGACCCTCCACGAATACGAATTGTTGATCCAGCACCGGGAGCACCACCTGAGTTCGTGATCTGAACACCTGCAACTTTACCTTGTAATAAACCTTGAGGTGAAGTAATTGCACCTTGGTTAAACCCATCGGCAGTAACGGCTTCTACAGAACCTGTCGCATCTTTTTTATTGACACTACCATAGCCAATTACAAGAACTTCTTCAAGTTGTTCTGCATCAACTTCCATGTTTACATCAATGGTTGTTGCTGTTGAAAGAGTGATCTCCTTCTTTTGATAACCGATATAGCTATACATTAAAATAGAAGCCTGATTATCAATAGTCAACTTATAATGACCATCAAAATCTGAGGTTGTACCTTGTGTGGTTCCTTTTATAACCACTGCCACTCCTGGTAATGGAGAGCCATTTTCATCAACAATAGTACCTTTGATGGTTTTTTCTTGTGCGGAAACAATGTTACTCATCAGGGTTGAGAGTGTAAAGATCCAGGCACAAACAAACCATTTGTTTGTCTGAAGTAGATTTCTTTTCATAATAAATAATGATAATAAAATTAGGTATTAGTCTAGACCCCTACTTATAAAAAGGGTCTAAATTCATTTCAATACTGCTATTGTTTATTTAAACTTGCGAAATTTTAAACTTAAAAAAATACAATACTATAATTGCTTAGATTACAAGTGCAATGTTAACACTTATGCGTTAATTTTTCGCATTAATTTTTTGTAAAAAACAACGCTAATTTTAACACAAATAACTAAACATATTTTTATAACACTCAACGCTATGCACTCTCGCATTGATTTTAAGTTAAATTTATTAAAGCAAACGGTTTCTGTAAATCTTAATTTTATGATAAAAAGCAGTATCTAGTTTAACATAACAGCTCTTAAAAGACGAAACTAACCTAATGACTATCATCACCTTTATTAGCAACTAAAATGATTTACATAAAAAAAGCATTTAACAACCGGTTGCTAAATGCTTTTCTTTAAATAGCGTTACTTTTCAAAAAAATAGCAACTTAATTTTAATGTATTACGGATTTGTTGCCCAAATACTTATTTGAGGAACAAAAGCTCTTCTTTTTAAAGATAAATTTGAGATTATAACCTCAGCAATATCTTCTGCTGTTAAGCTATTTTCATCCAAAGGAATTTCAGTACCTAGATTATTATTAAAAGTTCCTGTAGTCCAACTTGGGTCTATATGGAAAACTCTAATATTATCTTTCCTTAATTCTTTTACTAATGTTTGAGATAAATTTAATAAAGCTGCCTTACTAGAAGCATAAGCTCCACCATTTGGAAAGCCATAACTACCTCCTGTTGCACCAACATTAACGATATCTCCGTAATCCTGTCTTTTAAAATAAGGTATACATAGTTGTACTAAACGTGCTGGAGCAATAACATTTATGGCATACATTAATTCAAAATCAGTACGCTTTAAATCTTCTATACCTGCCACAACAACATAACCTGCGTTATTTATTAAAATATCTACGGTGGTAAGTTCTTGAATAGCAAAATTAAAGAAAGTCAGAATTCCATCTTCTGTACTTAAATCTACTGTAACCCCTTTTGCTAGTGTTTGCTGAGCAGTCTTTTCTACTTTATCAGCATCTTTTCCACAAAAAACAATTTCAGCTCCTAAATCAGATAATTGTTTTAAAACTTCTAACCCTATGCCAGAGCTTCCTCCTGTTAGCATTACTTTTTTACCTTGCCATATCATACAGTATAACCGTAAATTTTATCTACCATTTCATCTCCATCAAAATACCCTGCCGCTAATTCTTCCGCTTCACCATCTCCTTTATCTATTAATAAAGAAGGGAAACCATTTGCTAAGTGCCTTGCTTGGTTTATTTCTGCAATTGTATCGTTTTGGTCTTCATCAGAACCCCAACCATCCATAAATGATTTTGTATCTATTTCTAAATTTTGTAGAATAGTTAAATAGGTTTTAAAATCATCATAACGCTGACCAAAATAAAATTGAGCTCTTTGTAATTCTGATATAAAATCTAACAACTTTTCTGGGGCATTCTTTTTTACCCAAGTAATGGCTAATGCAGGTTCGAAACTAGAGAAAATATAAGATTCGTCTTTAGAAAGCTCATAAAATTCTGTACTTACAAGAGCACCCGTTTTTTCTTCCATCGGAGGAGAATGTTGTTTTATGAAGTTATTTGTTTCTTCTCCTCCTTTTGGCGCTTGATCGCCAATCCACATTCCACCAACTAAAAAGTCAAATTCTACCTCACCTTTGTAAGCCTCATATACTTTTTGAATATTCTTGCTATTTCCGTAGCACCACCCACATTGAGGGTCCATTACATATATTAATTTCATCTTATTCTATTTTGATTGATTTTTGGCAAAGATTGATAAAAATCAGCCATAAAAAAATAGTCCAAGTAAATACAAGGACTATTTTCCTGTTCTAACTATTTTATCGAATGATTATTTTCTGGTTATGAATCATTTTGTTACCTGTAAATATTTCTATAATATACACTCCAGGAGGTACTGACGACACATTGAATTCCATATTATCAAAGTCATCCTTTCCTTCTAATACATATTGTAGTCCATCTGTAGCGTGAATAAGACGAATAGTCATTTCACCATCTTCTTCGTCAATATTTTGTACCTCCACATTTAATTTAGTGTCAGCAGGAATTGGGAAAATATTTACATTATATGCACTGTTTCCTTCTTGATGAACTATTCTTACCCATTCTTCAGATTTACCATCAAAATCATACTCAATTAACTTATAGTAAATCATAGATTCGTTCGGTACATCTTCATCTGTAAAAGCATATACTTCTTCTTTATTAGAATTACCTGCTGCTTGTATTTCTTCTGAAATTGTTGTGTAATTTCTTCCATCAGTTGAACGTTGTATTATAAAATGTGATGTATTTACTTCTTGCTCGTCTACCCAATCAAGATCAATAAAACCATCATCCATTGTTGCTGTAAAAGTAGATAGTGTTATTGGAAGAACTGAAGCAGGTACATTTAAAACATTCGTAACAACATTATGATAATGCGGGTTGTTTGGATTATTCCATCCGTTATGATTTCCATGCCCACCATTAGACCTTCTATTTGATGGTGAGACTGTATTAGAACTACCGACAATTATATACTGAACACTATCAAATAAAGTTTTCACTTTACTTAACCCTTCATCATATTGAACATACGTTACTTTTTTACTATTACCTTTTGCTTTACCAAATGATTTTACTAATTGTTGAGTATTACTACCATCATTTACTCGTCTAAACAAATCATACGAATTGTATTGATTAGATCTTTTAATTTCTAATGTAATTTTTGCTTTGTGTCCTTTTTTAATGTATTCAGCAACAGCTGTAGCACTCCTCATTCTTATCGCATCTGCTAATATAGAATCTGCAATAATAATTTTTTCTTCACTTGCAGTTCCACATTTATTCTGCATACCTTCATAAGCTTCAATAATATCTTCAAATTTATCTACCGAAGCAATATTTGTAATATCTCCTATTGCATTGATATTAAATATATTATTTGTATCTCCAGTTTCTTCTACCCAATTATTTCCACTTTGGTTATGATTATAGATTTTGCCTAAAACAAATGTTTTTCCAGCACTAGAAGTAGAAACACCTGGAAAACTTTCTGACATCAAGTTCTTCCCTTTAAAATCTCCCCCTACAAGTATATTACCAATATTTAAAGAGTGGTACTTATCAAAAGTAAACGGATTTGAATTTTCAAAAATTAAGTCACCAGTTACAATAAGATTACCATAAACGCTTAGAAATGTATTCTGATTTAAGATGAGATCACCACAAATAGTAAGTGTTGTATCTTGCCCAATAAAAACGTTCTTTTGCTCATGTGATGAAGTGGTAAATAACTGGCTCCCTTGTAATTCATAGTTCTTACCCTCTTTTACGCCAATACTTCCAGCTCTTTTTATTAGGTCTTCAACATTCAGTAGCCTTTTAGTAACAGGAGCTAAGTTCTCGCCTTTTGTTATTTCTGCCTTAATTTGGTTTAAGCCATTCTGACATTGATCTGATGGTTTTAAACTTGTTTCGTAAGCCTGAATAGCCATTTTAACTGCATCCGTTTTTAAAGGGAATTTTTGATGCTGAAAAACATCTGCTATTGTTGTTTCAGGAATTACAATACCCCTTAACAGACCACCGTGGAAATTAGAATAAGTTGATGCCCAAATTCCACCAGTTCTAATATCACTATTTCTTGTAAATGTTCCTCCAATAACAAAAGTTCCTTTTTCAAGTGATAAAGTATTACCCGAAACATAGTTATTACTCCCTCTAGGTATAGTCGATTTATCACTATAATCTCCCCCCACTAAAATTATACCTTCATTACTTATACTGTAAGCTCCGTTCATCCATGAACCTGGATTTAAAGAGTAATTTAAGTTCCCTGTTACACAAAGAACTCCACCTTCTTGTACTAAAAGATTTTCGTTATTATCAATATTCAAATCTCCACAAATTAGAACAACCTCATTACTATATATATTGCAGCTTTGAATACTACTTTTAGTTGTTGCAAATTTATAACTACCACTTCCTCCTTGAATTTTAAAAACATGATATTCCTGACCATTCGGTGCTAAAACTGGTATCGGTAATTCAGATATATTTTCATCAAGATGATTTTTGAAATATTGTAAACGAAGACTTGGACCTTTAAGAAACACTTCATCTGTAGATCCATCTTTCTTATTGACTATTAATTTATAATACTTCTGGTATTTTATTGTAACTCCTTTAGTTGTAAATCTTTCTTTATTTTCATCGATAGCTATAGTATTTCCTCTATTATTTGAACTAACAACACCAACTAATTCCGTAAAATTGACAGAATCTTTAGACATCTCTACAGAATAATCTTTTACTAAATTATTAGTTGTTGGATTCGGGCGCCATACTAAATATATAAACCCATCTGCTACATGAAATTGAAAACTAAAACCATATTCTGCTAGGTTATCAATATTTTCTTGAGATAAAAAATCAATATTTCTAGCATCACCTTTATCAAGTTCTTTCTCTATTTCCTCTATTTTTCTATTTTCAGACCCAATACATCCGTTATGTTTCAAATGTTCAAAATGATGAATTATATGATTTACATAAACAACGTCACTAGCACTTTGCCCATCTGATAAAATAGACAAATGCCCCACATTACTAGATGTAGTACTAGAAGCCCAAGTTCTACCAGAAGCTACCAAACCTTTTACGTTTATTGTTCCATGTACAATTAAGTTACCTGAATGTAGTTTTCTTGTATTTGCTACTGTATTATCTTACTCTTGGAAATTTCCACCAACAATAATATTCCCTGAGTTTTCAAATTTATTCTGTCCATTTGATGTAGAACCTGATAATATTAAATTACCTGAAAGGATTAAATTTCCAGCATTAGATAAAACAGCAGAACCAGATAACTCCAAGTCTCCGCAAATAATTAAAGTCTCATTAGATTGAATTATTATTCCATCATTGTGATAAGAAATAGACTTGTTAATTTCAAAAACATTACTTCCTGGAGAACCTATTTCATCACCTTTTTCTAGGTTTACGATTATTCGAACAGGTTCTTGTGAAAATGAGTCTATATAATTGAATAAAAAAATGAATAATAAAAGATATTTCTTCATTGTTAGGTTATTTTTGAGTTATTAAAAATAGAAACTATTAGTTATTGAATATACTGAATCTCAGCTTCTGAATTATTACATTTAATTTTATAAATACCACCTAAAATAATTGGTGTGTTAGGAGCTTCGTGCCCACATGTAACATTAGTGATTACAGGCACATCAACTTTCTCTTTAATAATTTGTTTTATTGAAAGTGGAAATAAAGGAGCTTCTTCTTCTGGAACCATAGAAAACTGCCCCATAATAATTGCTTTAACATGTTTAAGATCGCCACTTCTTTTTAATCGTGTCATCATACGGTCTATTTGATAAGGCTTCTCTCCTACTTCCTCTATAAGCAATATCTTTCCTTCAATTTCTAGTTCCGAGTACGTTCCTATTTGATCGGCAAGCATACATAGATTACCACCAACAATTTCTCCTTCTATCACTTGATTACTAAAAGACTCATTTACTTTACCATGTAAAACAGGTACCTCATCTTTAAATAATAATTTACGTAACTGTTCTACACTTTCCGAAAGTTCTTTTCTAGCAAATTGTGCTACCATAGGCGCATGAATCGACTTATACCCTAAATTATTTAAACAATTATGGAGTGCCGTAACGTCAGAAAAGCCTATTAACCATTTTGGGTGATCAATAAATCTCGCCCAATCTAAACGATCTATAATTCTAGTTAAACCGTAACCACCTCTTGCCATAAAAATGGCTTTAATATCGGGGTTATCAAGTTCTTTTTGTAAACGACTAATTCTTCTGCTATCGTGTCCTGCAAGGTTACCCCATTCTGCCGCCCATTCCTGATCGTCAGAAATTACTAAACCCCAAGAACGGAGGATTTCAATACCTTGTAAAACTGCTTCTATATTTACTTTTCCAGAACCTGCGATTACAGTTACTTTATCTCCTCTTTTTAATGACTCCATTGTTTGATAACATTTTATATATGTAAGTAGTCACCCATAAAATTACTTATGGTTGCTTACTTAATTTCAGAAGATATTGATTAATAAAAAAGCCGAACTCAGTTTAAATTGAGTTCGGCTTCGAAATATTATAATCTGTCTTGCAAATAAGCATTAAACAGAAACTTCTGCTTTAATGTGTGGATGTGGATCGTAATCTGTTAATTTAAAATCCTCTCCTGTAAAGCTAAAAATATCTTTAACATCAGGGTTTATTTGCATTTTTGGTAAGCTCCTAAAATCTCTAGTAAGCTGTAATCTTGCTTGGTCTAAATGATTATTGTATAAATGAGCATCTCCGAGTGTATGTACAAAATCGCCTGGTTCTAAATCACATACTTGTGCAATCATTAATGTAAGCAACGCATAAGAAGCTATATTAAATGGCACTCCTAAAAATACATCTGCACTTCTTTGGTATAACTGACAAGATAATTTCCCGTCTGCTACATAAAACTGAAACAAAGCATGACAAGGCATTAACGCCATTTTTGGTAATTCTGCTACGTTCCATGCAGAAATCACTAATCTTCTTGAGTTTGGGTTGGTCTTGATCTCGTTAATCAACCACTCAATCTGATCTACCGCTTCTCCATCTGCTCCTTCCCAAGAACGCCATTGTTTACCATAAACAGGACCTAACTCTCCGTTCTCGTCTGCCCATTCGTTCCAAATACGCACACCATTCTCTTGTAAATAAGCAACGTTTGTCTCTCCTTTCAAAAACCACAATAATTCATGAATAATTGAACGAAGATGAAGCTTTTTTGTCGTTAAAACTGGAAAGCCTTCCGATAAATCAAAGCGCATTTGATGTCCAAATACAGAACGTGTCCCTGTACCTGTTCTATCTCCTTTTACAGCGCCTTCGTCTAATATTCTTTTAAGTAATTCGTGGTATTGTTTCATGTCCTTTGTCTATAAAAAATCTAATTACAAAAGTGCGTTATTTCCTTTCGACTACCAAATTTTTTCCCTCATCAAAATAATAATCTCCGCGTCTTGCACCACCAATGTAAGTATAATGTAAAGAAGCGTCGTCAAATTTCTGTTTTCCTCTAAAGACAGCACTCCCCAAAAGTGTCAATTCAAAAACTCCTTCTTTATTTTCAATAATTAATAATGGCTGAATAGATTTTATGATATTCTCGTATTGCATATCTCCATATCCCTCCCAACTTTGCCTTCTCAATAACGCACCAACCAATTGATGTTTTGTTAAATTCGACTCATTTATAAACTTAAGTACTCTACGTTCTAATTTATTAATTCCAGAACGATTATTCGGAAACCGTTCTAAATGTGCTTTCATTGCCTTTTCTAAAAAAACAAACGGTTTTGTATGCTGATGAATATAAGGAATGAAGTCGTTTATATCTTCTGATAAATACTTCTTCCAAAAGAGTAATGCGTACTTTAAGTCTTTACTATTCAGCTCAATTCTCTCCTCATATAGCTTTTGATAAGCTGTTGGTAAATATTCTCCTAAACCTTTATTTGCAGATGTAATAATTATAGATACTTTACTTTTAAGCTTCTCAATAGTGGCTAAATAAGCTAAAACTGACATCATATTGATCTGACAAAAAAGGTCGTATTCAAACCACAACACTATTTCTCCAGCATTTTCAATCTTCGTAATTTTAATTAATTCTGATGTAGACAGTTTATCATATTCTTCTGGAGAAATTGCATAATTATAAGAGAAATAGTGCCTTCTACTATTAAAAAATGCATCTGATAACAATTCACCCCTACAATCTCCCTCCACAAGCATTTCTCTAAAAATAATTGGCACTGCACTAAAGTTATTTTGTGTCCATAAAACATAACTACTATCTCCATTAAGTATATGATAATCCATAGATCAAATTGTATTTACATTCATTTATTTATATTAAAATAGCTATTTTTTTAGACATATATCAATAAAACATCACTTTCATCATATTTTATCATAAAAAACGTGCTTTTTTGATATTTTTTTGATATAATGCATATCATAATTAAATATGATGAATATCATTTTTTCGTGTGCAATTACTGCAGGTAACATATAACTTTACATTGACTATCATGAGAGCATTATCTAAAAAAGAACAAGACATTATTTCTATCATTAAATCCAGCTTAAGAGAATCTTTAAAATTTGGATTTATTGCTGATTATATGAGTCTTATTCTTCCAGATCATAAAATCTATGCTGAAAGAGCATTAAATAAATTGTGTCCACATTCGGGAGCTCAAAAAGAGAACCTTGATTCTGACGACATTCAAGTTATTAGAAAACTAATGGAACTCATTTCTGAACCTGATACTCCATTTGTAAATATCATTCATCCTTATCACAGAAAATTAGCTGCTGATTATAAGATGAGTTGGTTATATAATTTAGCACATTTAGGAACGCCAATGGTAAATGTTCCTAGTTATTTAAAATAACAAAACACGCCACAGTTAAAAAGGGTGCTATCATTGTAAAAATGATAGTACCCTTTTTTATTTACTAAGTATCTTCTTGCTTCTTTGAATTTTTAAAATTTTGTTCTTGAATACTATAAACTTTCAGAAAACACAGAATACTGTTATATAAGCATTCCGTTTTTATTTAATACCGTTAGAGAAGCCCTAATTAAGGTATTATTTGCATTAAAAAGTAATAACGTTTTTCATAATGTTACCTCGCTTTCATTTAGATTCTCATTAAGAGCAATTCAAAAATTACCAATTCCCTAACATAATTCACATTTAGCTACAAACTACTTTTTTAACACCTCAAATAACACTTAATAAAATAGCACCTATCTTAGAATTACTTGTAAATTTTTGATATATTTAGAGTATCAATCAGCATTAACTCAATAATTAACTCTCAAACAATGGAACAAGATTTCCTAACACTTTATGACGACTTCACTTTAGGAGTTGCTGCATACAAACGCTTGAAGCATAAAACTTTTATTTTTTGTTATTTGAATGAACAGGGTAAGAAACTCGATAACTTTGATGTAAATAATTATGGTAAAGTAATACACGAAGTTTATCCTGAATTAGAACAATTTGGATTAATTGATCATTTAGAAAACGTTTTCCAAACTGGGCAACAAATGATTTTACCTTTCTCTGCGTATTCAGTATATCCTAATAAAACAATCTATAGAGCCAATAAAATCAAGAAGATTGGAAAAGACATGATCATCAATATTTATAATGATGAATCTGAAACGTATTCGTATATAAAAGACATTAAAAAGAATAACAATAAGGTAAATGAAGCTTTAGCTATTTTATCGCATCAAATTAGGGGCGATGTATCTACTTCTTTAGGTTTAATAGAATTGCATAAACAGGAATTAATAGAACCACATAAACTAGAATGTTCGTTAGACCTTGTTAAAAAGAATTTAGAAAATATTGATTTCACAATTCATGATCTAGTAGATGTTTTATTTAAAAAGACTACTGATGAATAATAAATAAAGCTGTATTCTATTTTTTAAAATAAGAATACAGCTTTAGAAAAAATATCACCGCAATATTCTAGGTAATTTATTTAAGTCGCATGGTCCAATTGATGAATAAATCAACCCACTGATTTGTACCATCAACCTCTCTGCCAGCACCAAAACCATGTCCTCCTATCGGGAAAATATGTGTTTCTACACTAGCTCCAACTTTATGCATTTTTTCAGCATACAATGTTGTCTCCTTTATAAAGCAAATATCATCATCGTAGGCGTGAGTTAGAAAAGCAGGTGGAGTAGTATTGTTTACGTAGTTCAATAAAGTATTCTTCTCTACTTCTTCAGGCGTCATTTTACGGTAGTACAAATCATTTTCTAACCATTCTTTATTGGCTTTAGATAAATCTGTTACACCATAAATAAAAGCAGAAAAATTAGGTCTTTCTTCAATATCTTCTGTCGGCCACAACGTTGCCACAGTTGCTAAATGTCCGCCAGCAGAAAAACCCATTACCCCTACTTTATCTTTCTTAAAACCATATTTACTAGATATTTTTCTCATTATTTTCAACGCTCTTCTTGTATCTGTAATAGGAACAAGCCAAGGTGAATCAGAAGATTTTGGATTGGGTAATCTATATTTTAGTACTGCTGCAGTAATTCCGCTTTTAGATAATGCTTTTGCCAAATCGTACCCTTCATGGTACATTGCTACTAAACCATATCCCCCGCCAGGAATTATTACTACTGCTTTACCTGTATTCTTTCCTTTGGCTTTAAAAACCGTTAATGTAGGCTCTGTAATATCAAAAACACAGGTTGTTCCGTAAGCCTCTTCTTCGTATTCTTTTAAGTCATTCTCCTTATAAAAAGGCTTTTCTTGGCCTTCCCAAATGTGAATTACCTCTTGTGCATTTACGTTTACAACCGTCAATAAAAGGAAGAATATTAGTACTCTATTTTTCATCATTATTTTACTTTATTCATTTTAAAATAAGCTCTTATTTCCTCAAATTGACTATCCCATTTTTCATCTGTTATCCAGTGCCCTTGCGTTTGGTCTATAAAATAATTTTTGGTTGATGTGATACGGTTGTATGCCGAGAAACTAGTAGCTGGAGGGCATACATCATCTTGTAAGCCAATCGACATAGATACTGGTACTTTGATTTTATGCATTAAATTTTTTGAATCAAAATAACTTAACACATCCAGTACATCGTTCCAATTTTTTGATGGGTGAGCAGCCAAGAATTCGTCAATTTCTTCCCAATGCGAAATTGTAAAATATCTTTCCCAATCTGTTAAGAAGGGGATACCTGCAACACAAAAAGAAATTCTACTATCTAAAGCAGTTGTAATCATGGCCAACCCGCCACCTTGAGAAGCTCCTGCAATTGCAATTCTTGATTTATCAACATCATTTCTTGTCATTAAGAAATCCATTGCTCTAATACAATCAAGATAAATACCTTTGTAATAAAACTTGTTTTGATCTTCTAAACCCCTGTTCCACATTTTATAATGTCTAGGGCCTGTATTGTCAGAGTTACCATGGTCTCGAACATTAAAAGAAAAGACAATCATGTCATCATATTTATCTTGTGGTTCTAGACTTACAGTGTAGCCAGGTACTTCTAAAATAGTTGGGTAAACCCCTTTCTTTTTAGGTACTTCTAACCAACCTCTTACTGTTATTCCATCCGTACTTTGCATTTCCACCTCAAAAAGGTTTGTTTTTGTACTTTTATCTCTTTTTACTTTTTTCAGCTTATAGTGAGGTGCTACTGCAGCTAATTCTTTTAAATTATCTTCCCAAAATTTATCAAAATCTTTTGGCTTACGTAATGGTGAACTAATATTTTCTGGATGAGTACCAACAACCGTATACAGTTCGTGTTTCTCTCCTAGGTAAGTAAAAGTTGCTGTAACTCTAAAAAATCCATCTTTTTTAAAACGATAGATTGGACAATAAGCAGACAGTAAAGAATCTCCTTTTACTTTATACGGAAATTGAAGCGATTTTAAAGGTGTTCCCTCATCATCGGTAATTACCCAATGTATTTTTAAATCTATATTTTCAGAAATTTCGTTCTCAATTTGTGCATGGATTTGTAATAAACGATCTGGAAACATTCCCTCATTATGAGGCACTAGCTGGATTGATAGTTTTGAGTTTGTTTCTTCTTGTGCAAAGACAGTAAAATTTACCGCTGTAAAAGACAAGATTAATAAAATTAGGAGTTTTTTTTTCATGTTTTTGAATTAATAAAGAGTCACCTCAATTTACCCAATTGAGGTGACTGATACTATAAATATTAGTCATATAAACAGCTATTAATTTAATATAAATCAACAGCTACTTTGCTTCTATTTTACATTATTTTTTTATGAAAGTCAGTACTGTAGAATAGCCCTCTACTTGTATAAAATACACACCTTTAGGCAGTGTTACTATTTCTATTTCAGTCCCTTTCCCTTTCATTTGTTGAACACCTTGTACATTAAAAATAGTGTAATTAGGTACTTCATTTTTCAATCCCTCAATTTCAAATTGAATTCTATCTACAGAAGGGTTAGGGTAAACTGTATATTTTAATTTCTGATTTAAATCCTTTTTAAGCAGTGAGTTTCTACCATTACTTGTTACTAATTGCATTTCTGCTAAATCAAAATTAATTGTTGAGTTGTTCAATGCTTCTAAAATAACATTAATGTGCCAAGTACCCTCTGGAGCTGCAATTGTTGTTAAGCTAATTTGTTTCCAATCTGAGTTTAAATCTAAGATATCAATACTCCCCTCTTCTATTACAGCTTGACCTTGGTTTCTAAATTCATATTTTAACCGTCCTCTAGTTCCACTTTGGGCTCTTGCGTAAACAGATAAATCAAACATATCGCCTGGGTTAGCTGGAGCTGCATGCATAACACCAAATGTTGGAGGACATACCAAATAACATGTACCATCAACAGCATCTGTTCTATTTTTTGCATATTCTGGAAACGACCACGTTGCAAAAGGTCTCCACCCATCAGCAAAACCTTCGATTAAAGACGATTCAAAACTTCCATTTCCTACTTCACCATATGGTGCAAAAGTAGATAAATTACTTGGTGTTGGAGTTGGCAAGTTCATAACATTAGCAATATGAGCAGCTAAGATATTTGCAAAGCCAGCGTGTTCATTAATTACTGTATGGTAATCACTCCAATACCATGGGAATTTCACAAAAGACATATTTGTATCTCCGTTGGCTATTCTTTCTGCTACAAAATCTCCAACATAATCAGCAGGTTCTCCAAAAGCCCACCCCTTAGAGTTGGCCATTACAATATGTGCAGCTGGATAGTGCGTTCTTAATGTAGTTACTAATTCATTCCAGCTACTTTTCATTACTGTTTCGGATGCACCAGAATAGTAATCATTTGCACCTAAATTTATTACTACAACATCTGCCGTAAATCCCCAATAATTATTTTCAAAATCCCATTGGTTTACATTACTGTTACCTCCTGTTATATGAATTTTACTGTAATGGTCTTTTAAGTCTAATTTTCTAGCGGCATCAGTTACTCCATGTCCTCCAGCAGAAAAATTAGAAACTTCTGCATTTAACATTCTTGCAGTCATTGCCGGGTATGTATAATAACCACCAGATAACCTAGCGTATCCTTCATCTCTTACATCCCATGCAGACCACCCCGCCGCATTACTATCTCCGTAATATTCAATTTTAAGTGCAGGTCTTGCTGATGGTGGTAAAAGTCCCGTTCCGTTTTTAATTACAAAACCTTTAAAGGTAACTTTTGTATCGTACTCGTTTACTTTTACAATCTCTAAAGTATGGTCTCCTGCATCTAGGTTTTCTACCAATGTAAACACCTGGTTTTTAGCAGTAATTTTTATTACTTCTCTATTGTAAGGATCTGCATTTCCATCTACAATAATATATAAAAAACTATTTCCTAAGGTGTTAGAGAACGTTCCTTTTACTGATGTTCCGTTAAAGTTAATTTTAATAGATGTACTCGGAAGACTAAAAACCGGGGCGTCTGGGTTCTTCATTGTCATTCTTCCTGAATACTGAATTTTAGTGTTTGATGGTGTAACATTTACTGTCTGTGCAAAAGCAGTACTTTGTAATGCAAAAAGCACTACACCAATCAAAAAATTAGTAATTGTGTTCATAGTTAATTTTGATTTGTAGAGAATATGAGCTTGGTTAAATATTCTCTTGTAATAAATTCGTTTCAATTAATTATAGCGTACTAGAATTGCCGGCATTTAAACCAGTAGCTATCTTCTTTTTATAAATAAACTGTTATTTATTTTTGGTTTCAGAAGGCAAATCACTTACCTAAATTTTTGTTCTTCTTTGAATTACTTGTAATAGAGACCTCTTCCATTGTTACTACATCAAATTGTACTTTATTACTTGTCCCTGCCTTTAAAACAACATTTATTTGCCAAGTGGCTAACGGAGATTCATCAGTTATAAATTGAACTTTCTTCCAATTATTGGTAAGCGTACATACTTTATTATTAGATGTGATTACTTGTTGCCCTTGGTTTCTAAATTCATAACCTAATACACCTGTACCTTCTGTTCCTTTCACCCACACAGAAATTAGATATTTTTCTCCTTTTTGTGCTTTTACTGCTTGATGAATCCCTCCATTTTCTTCACATTCAACATAAGCCTTTCCTTCTTTTGCATTAGAAGAGTTTATTACTGTTTTTGCTTCTGATGAAGAAATTGGACGCCATCCATCTGGTCTTACTTTTAAAATACTACTTTCAAAAGATGTATTTCCTAATAATTTATCTCCTTTAGGAAAAGATGAATATTGATTTGGTTTAGGCTGAGCCCAACCTTTTACTTTGGCAATATGTGTAGCTAAAATATCTGCAAAACCTGCTTGTTCTGAAATAACTGCATGGTCTGGCCCCCATAACCAAGGAAATTTGACAAAAGAGATATTGTTCTCTCCATTTAAATGGAACTCTGTTATCATTTCTTCTATATAGTCTGTTGGTTCACCTATTCCCCAACCTTCTGAGTTTGCTAAAACTATATGAGAATTTTTATAATGCGTTCGAATAAGATAGGTTACAAAACGCTTCCAACTTTCTTTTTGCTCCTCTTTACTTGCACCGTTATAGAAATCATTTGCCCCTAAATTAACGACTACAACGTCAGGCTCTTTATTGATATAGTTGTCCTCAAAGTCCCAAAAGTTAGTAGATGGGTTGCCTGTTTTAATATGGATTTTATTATAATATCGCGATAAATCTCTTGCTCCCATTTCTGGTGTAATTCCATATCCTCCAGCAGAAAAATTAACATATTCTGCATTTAATGCTCTTGCTACAAACCCTGGATATGTAAAATAGCCTTCGCTTTCTTTGTCTCCTCCTTGGTCTCTGTCGTTCCAAGCAGACCACCCTGATGGATTGGAATCTCCATAAAATTCAATAAATCTTTTAGGTTTTGTTTTTAGTGGATAAGTTGTTTTGAACTGTGTTTCAAATCCATAAAAAGAGAGCATACTCCAATATTCACTTACTTTTACCAGTTCTACTGTATGGTAAGTATCTTCTAAACCCTCTGCAATTGTATAACTTCTTTTTTGTTCTGTAATTTCTATTACCGTTCTATTGTACGGAGTAGCCTTTCCATCTATAATTACATATAAATAGCTTTTGCCATTTCCGTCAAAATTATTACTAGAAAAAACCGCATTTATAGCTGTCCCTTTAAAGCGTACTTTAATAGAAGTACTTGGCATACTAAAAGTAGGAACCTTAATATTAGAAAATTCGATACGCCCATTGTACTGAATATTCGAATTATCTGGAAAAATGTTAATTGTTTGTGCTGTTACTATTCTAGAAAAGAAGAGTAACAGCACAATTAGATCAAAGAGTTTCATGCAAGAACTTATTTAGATATTACATAAGTTGTAATAGATTTAGGAGTAATTACAACAGGTGCATTTACCTCTTGATCTCCTATATATTCTAAGTTTTTAGAAGATGATGTTTGGTACATTTTCATCTCCTGATTATCCATTGTTTCTCCATCAAAATTAAAATTGATGGTGTACTCATAATCATTATAATTAACCAGTACTAAAACAACTTTACTTCCATCTGCAGTTGCATAAGCAGACGACATTATTCTTTTTTGAGTGAAAGGGTCATCGTTCGTTTTTCCAAACAATTGATTTGTTTCTACTCTATACATTCCTTTATCAATAAAACGACTGTAATTACCCATTGCATAGAGCATTTTAGATGTTTGGTAACTACCTCCAGTTTCAGATTTATCTATATAAATTAGGCCATCTTTATAATCATACGGGCTTGCTGCAATCCACCATTGCCAAGCAGATGCATTGGCTTCTGTAAGATCGTAATGCATAACTTTAGCTAAATAAAGTCCCATATCAATAGTTAAATCTCTTCCGTTACCATCAATATTTTCTTCGTTATCGCCCATAATACAATACTCCGACATATTGTATTTTAAGGTAGGATCTGTTTCTTTTATTTTACTCCAAACCTGTTGGCGCATTGGTACTAATTTACTTTGTTCGGTTGTCCAATAACTATGGCCTGCAACACTTTTAGAAAGGTGATTTAAACCGGCTACAGAATTACTACCCGATCCATAAAAATCTTCTATCTGATTATCTTTACCTGGTCTATTTGTTCCAGAAGTATATAGGTAATCTATCTGCCCTGCCTCTGTTAATTCTATTTTTGCAGTCAATCCTTTTTCTGTGATTTTAGTATCTAATTTGCGTACTAAATCAGCTACTTCTGCATTTGTGAAAGGACATCCTTCTTGTCCAGATGAGCTATCCCAATCCCACTGCGTTTCGTTTACAGGACTAATATCATCCAACGTAATTCCTTCTACATCTTGTAAATGTTTTGCTACATCTGTTAAGTACTCTGCAAAGTTTTCAAATTCTTCTGTTGCTAAATTTGAAGCCTGTGCTGTAGTTGTATTTGCTTTACCGTTTTTTGTCATTTGCACTGGAGCACTATTAGAAAAGCCAATAAACTTATCTACTCCACGTTGTTTTGCTGCTTGTAAAAACCAACGCTGACCAGCTTGTTTTGTCCAATCGTACGTTCCGTTGTCTAATAGAAAACCTTCCGTTCTTCTCCATGGGTCATAAATATTACTATTACCTCCCTGAGCTACAGAACCTGCCCCAATATTAAAACGCCAAATGTTTAAGCCAATTCCTTTCGGAGAACCCGTATCGTCCATTTGTGTTGAAAATAACAAATCGGCTATCTCATTTTTTGTTGATTCAGGCCATTTTCCAACATGTTGCATAGACCATGCATCAGAAGCACCAAACCCATCAATTATTTGATATTTATCCGATAGTTTAATTGTTAAAGTTGTATCTCCTAAACTGTTATCTTCATTTCCTGTAGTAGTATCGTCATTACAAGCCGTAATACTTAAAGAAATAAGTGCCAAATAAATCCATTTCAATTTCATTCGATCATTTTTTAATTAGGTAGAAAAGGCGAAGAAAATTACTTCCTCGCCTCTCTCAATTTATTTGCCTAAATCGTTGTTTTCTGTTTTTGTTTCAGAAACGGGTATCATGGTAAAACCATACGAATATTTATCTGCTAATAATCTATATTCATCATGTGGTAAGTACCCCCAGCTATTGTCTCCTCCAACACCTCTTTGTTTTAAATCAACATTTAAAACAACTACATCTCTTTGGTAAACATCATTAATATGTCTTTGTCCTTTTTCAATACCCGGATCAAAGTCTGTAATATAATTATGCAAGGCAGATACACTTAAAGGTTGGTTACCAACTACTTTAATACCAACACCTTCTTTATTTAAAAGTGATAACCAACGTACATCTGTTTTATTACCATTTTCTTGTGGTCTTAAATACGCATGGTATTGTTCTGCAACCGTACTTTGGTATATACCTACTGTAGTAGCATTGTTTCTATCCTGATAATTTTCTACTGGGCCACGACCATAATATTTAAAGTTATCAAACTGTGCAGGTAACTCCATCATCATACCAAAACGAGGTAATTCTGGAAGTTCTTTTACTGCTGATAAATCCATATCGATAGCTACAGCAATTTGTCCGTTGCCACCAATAGTATATGATAAATGATAATCGCTTTGTACATCTTTTAAGAAATAAACTACATCAACAACAACTTGTCCATTTACTTCTTTCACGTCCATAGATTTTACAGACTTATTTCTTGATGCAGAACGCCAAACATTACTTTCTTTTGCCATGTGGTTACCAAAGTCGTTATCTACAGGTGCTCTCCAAAAGTTAGGCTGAGGAGCTTTTTTTAGTAAATCAACTCCTTTGTAAGTCCATTGTGCCACTTCGCCCCATCCGTTAATCCAAACTTGAGTGTCTTCAGTTTTTACACCAATCCAATCACCTTCTTTTTCAACTTCTGGCTTTCCTTGTCTAGCTGTTTTCTTTGCAAAAAACTGACCTTCACCAATCATAAATTGCTCGTGTGCAATAGAATGTCCTTTTGGAACCATTTGCGTTGCTTCTTTGGTAGTAACATCAAAGTTTAAGAAATATTCTACCCCTTCTTGTTGTAGTAATTCTGGCAAAGCAACTGTAATATCTTTTGTTTGATGAGGTGCAATATTTAAAGCTATATCACCCGATTTAATTATTTCTCCGTTCTTTGTTACAGTATAAGAAACTGCATACTTCGTTAGGTTTGTAAAATCAAATTCGTTGGTAATTGTAACACTACCATTTGCTACATCTTTTGCTTTAAACTGAACATTTTGATGTACATATTTCACTTCGTATAAACCTGGATGAGGCTTACGATCTGGATCTACTAAACCGTTTAAACAAAAGTTTTCTTGGTTAGGATACATCTGAGAATTGAAATCTCCGCCGTAAGCCCAATACATATTTCCGTTTTCATCGTGTGTTTGAATACCTTGATCTACCCAATCCCAAATAAATCCACCTTGCATATGGGGTTGACTACGAACTACATCCCAAATTTCTTTAAAGTTACCGTTCGAGTTCCCCATAGCATGTGAGTACTCACACATAATAAATGGTCTTGTTTTGTCTGTTGCATCTGCATATGCTTGAATTTGCTCCATTGGAGGGTACATTGGACAAACAATATCTGTATCTCTTTTCTCTCCAGCTTGTTCAAACTGAACAGGACGAGTTGTATCTCTTTCTTTTAACCAATCATAGATTTTGAAGAAAGTAT
Organism: Flammeovirga pectinis; assembly: GCF_003970675.1. GTDB lineage: Bacteria > Bacteroidota > Bacteroidia > Cytophagales > Flammeovirgaceae > Flammeovirga > Flammeovirga pectinis. The sequence goes on along the minus strand of NZ_CP034562.1, from coordinate 968,715 downwards.
CTCCATTTCCACATTCGTTACCCATAGACCATAAAATAACCGAAGGATGGTTTTTATCACGTTCTACCATGCTTTTTACACGGTCAAAATGTGCTTCGTACCACTCTGGATTATAAGCTGTATGACGAGCCGTATCAAAAGTTCCTTGATGTTCTGCTCCTAAACCATGTGCTTCAATATTGGCTTCATCTACTAGATATAAACCAAATTTATCAGCTAGATCATACCAACGTGTATCATTTGGATAATGACTTAAACGTACTGAATTGATGTTATTTTGTTTCATCACTTCAATATCTTTCATCATCATTTCAACTGTATTTGCATGACCTCTTGTTGGGTGATGTTCATGTAAGTTGACACCTTTTACTAGAACAGGCATTCCGTTTACATACAACTGACTATTTTTAATTTCCACCTTACGGAAACCTACTTTAGATGTTGTTGCATTTACTACCTTTCCTTTATTATCTTTTTGAGTGATAACCAAAGAATATAAATAAGGATTTTCTGCACTCCAACGGTTTACTTTAGCTAGTTTACCAGAGAATTTCACCTTTTTCTCTTGCCCTTTTACAACATTAATTGTTGCTTTTTTAGAAAGAACTTTCTTTAAGTTTTTATCAAACAAAGCTACTTCTACAACACCTGAATATGTTTTACCTGCCTTATTTACTAAATCAACAGCTACATTGAAAAGACCATTTTTATATGATTTATCTAAAGATGCAGTCACTTCAAAATCTCTAATATGTGTTTTTGGAGTAGCATACAAGTATACCTCTCTATCAATACCGCTCAATCTCCACATATCTTGATCTTCAAGATATGAACCATCAGACCAACGATACACCTCAACTGCAATTTGATTATCACCTTCTTTTACAAAGTCAGTGATATTAAATTCAGCAGGAGTTTTAGAACCTTGAGAGTATCCAACTTTCTCTCCATTCACCCATAAATACATTGCAGAACGCACGCCTGCAAAATGAACAAATACTTCTTTACCATCATAATTAGTAGGTAATTTAAAAGTACGTTTATAAGAACCTACTGGATTGTCGTTATGAGGAATATTAGGAGGATCGACAGGTACAAATGGGTATTCCACATTGGTATAAATTGGCGTTCCAAAACCTTTTAATTCCCAGTTAGACGGTACTTCAATATCTGCCCAATCTGTTGTATTGTAATCGTTTTTATAAAAATCTAGTGGACGTTCAGAAGGTTTAATTACCCAATTGAACTTCCAAGTTCCATTTAATGATAATACATTTTCTGTTTTTTGTTTTTGATTAGCAATCGCATCTGCTTCAGAGTTAAATAAAGTAAAAGTTGCATGTGCTTCTTCTTTATTTTCTCCGATCATTTTTGGATTTTCCCAATCATTTACTTGCTGTGCATTAGTAAGTAGTGATGACGCCAAAAGTGATCCTATTATTAATATTTTCTTCATTTGTTTGTTCTCTTAAATTCAGGTTAATAAAATGAGTTTGTGGCACTCCCTTTTATTGGGAGTACCTTGATAGTATATTGGGTTAATTACTCTTTAATATCCAGGGTTCTGTTTAACAGCTCCGTTAGATAAATCTATTTGAGTTTGTGGAATAGGGAAAAAGATATGCTTACTTTCATTCCATAACGACCCTTTATTATTACCTGCATCGTAATCAGTATTTGAATTCATGTTATAGTCAACAAAATCACCAATTACTTGAGTCATACGTCCTGTTCTTTTTAAATCATAAAAACGTTCACCTTCCATAGCTAATTCTAAACGACGTTCTTTATAAATGTCTAACAGTAATTGATTACCTGTTGATGAAATTAATGTCATTCCATGCCCTGTTGCTGCATTATCAATTGCTCTCTGACGTACTTGATTTACATAATTCTTAGCAGAACTTTGATCACCAGTATGATAAGCTGCTTCTGCTGCCATTAAAAGAACATCCGCATAGCGAATAATTTTATATTGATAAGGATCATTCCAATACTGACCTGTTCTTGCTGAAGATTTTAAGAAATATTTTCTGTTTATTCTTCCCGAAGCATTAGAACCATCTGTATCATTATCTGCAAATGTATAATAAGGAGTTCCATTCACATCTGGATTTCCATCTGCATCTAATTTATCCATATTACGAATAATAGTAAAACCTCTTCTTGGATCATCAGCATCAAAAGCATTATCAAGGTCACTTGAAGGTGTGTCAAATCCCCATCCACCTACATTACCATTTTTCTCATTACGCGAGCCTGAAACTGTTGGGAATGAAGTACCCAATGCAAATGACATATCATTAGAAGTTTGTATTTCAAAAATTGATTCTAATGAATTTCTTGTTGTTCCATCCCAAAGAGTTGCAAGGTTAGCTTCTAAAGCATACCCAGAGTTCATAACTTCTTTTGATTGTGCTAAAGACTCTGCCCATTTTTCTTGGTATAAATATACTTTTGCCAAAAGAGCTTGAGCTGTTCCTTTTGTCACTCTACCAAGCTCCTCTGATCCTTGCTCGCCCCTTGTTGGTAAATGTGGAATAGCTGCTAACAAATCAGCTTCTATAAATGCCCATGTTTCAGCTTCCGTACTTCTAGGTTTATTTGAGTCTTCTTCCGTCGATTCAGAATCCATTAAAATTACTCCTCCAAAATTTCTTACTAAACCAAAATATTGGTAGGCTCTTAACACTTTAGCTTCTGCAACTATTTGATCTTTTACTTCTTGATCATCAAATGGTGCATTTGGTACTCTATCAATTACTATGTTAGCATGAAAAATACCTTTGTAGCTATAATTCCATTCTGTGTCTAACCATTCATTTTGAGGTGTAATATCAAATTTTGAAAGTAATGTAAGGTCTAATTGATCAGAATAACCATCAAAAGCATCATCAGAACAAACATCACCTATAAATCGGAAACAATCTTTATAATACCAATCATCTCCACTTAACCAATAATACGCCGACATTAAGCCTTGAGTAGCTTGATTTTCATTATCGTAGAAATTATCAATAGTTTGAATTCCTTGAGGTGGATTATCCAAGTAATCTGCACACCCAACATTGCCTACAAGTAGAACAGAACTAATTATATATTTTGCTAATGTTTTCATTTTTGTCTTGTTTGATTGATTAGAAGTTAAAATTTACACCCATCATGAAAGTTCTTGGTGTAGGGTATTCACCCCAATCGATACCTCTGTCTAAAAGACCATTTGATCCACCTGATACATCTGGGTCCATCCCATCGTAACCTGTAATCGTAAATAGGTTTTGAGCAGAAGCAAAAATTCTTAAACGGTCAACGCTTTTAAGGTTATTAAATGTGTATCCGATTTGAATATTTTGTAATCTCAAGAAAGAACCATCTTGAATATATAATTTTGAGAATCTGTGAAAGTTGGCTGTTTGGCTTGCACCGTCTAAACGAGGATATAAATTTGTAGACCCTTCTCCAGACCAAGATCTATCTACAACTCCTTGTTGGATATTTGTATTTCCTAAATCTCCTGAATATGTATAAGGTGCCATACCATTAATAATATCATTTCCGTATGTTCCTTGGAAAGTCATTGATAAATCAAACCCTTTGTATGTACCATTTAAAGTTAAACCAAATACTACATCTGGTTCTGGATTACCAATATATTTTCTATCCTCATCAGAAATAACACCATCACCATTCAGGTCTTTAAAACGGATATCGCCAACAGCTGCATTTGGCTGAATTAGTTTCCCTTCGTTTGTTGCATGGCTATTCAATTCTTTTTGGTTTTGGAAGACTCCATCATGAACAAAACCATAGAAACCTGCAACTGTACTACCTACAGAAGTTTTTGTCATATTATTCACTCTTTGTGAATCTCCACCGTAAAGTGATTCTCCTTCTTTAGATAATGCAACAATTTTTGATTTTGCTTGAGACAAGTTTAAAGTTGCTCCAAAAGACCAATCCGTTTTACTTAAGTTATAAGATACACTTGCATCCCATCCTCTTGTATTCATACTACCTACATTGGCATAGATTTCTCCTGTATGACCCGGGAAACCTAAATGAGGAGGAACATTTTTCAACATTAACATGTCTTGTGTTGTTCTATCAAACCAATCAAATGTTGCAGTAAATTTATCGTTCAAAATACCTACATCGATTCCAATATCAATATCTTCTACAGTTTCCCATTTTAAACCTGCATTTCCAATATTACTTGGAGCTAAGCCCGATGCTCTATTTCCATCAACACCATAAACATAATCGTAATTACTCAGTGTTGTTAAATAGGCATTATTATCTTCTATAGCTTGGTTACCCACTTGTCCCCAGCTACCTCTAAGTCTTAATTGAGATAACCAATCAGCATCTGCTAAAAATTCTTCGTTTGATGCATTCCAACCTAAAGAGATTGAAGGAAAAGATGCCCATTTATTCTCTTTTGGAAAACGAGATGAACCATCCATTCTAAAGTTGGCTGTCATGAAGTAACGTTCATCGTAAGAGTATGAAAGACGAGCAAAACCCGAAGCCAATGAATTGATATAATTTGTACCCCATCCTCTAAAGCCATCTTGTGCTGCCTCTGGATATCTTAAATTAATGTTATTACTTGGGATATTTAATCCAGATGCTCCAGATGTTTGATGATTTGCTCTTTCCATTGCCATACCAATCATACCAGATACACTATGTTTACCAAATACTTTTTGATAAGTTAAAGTGTTATTCCACACATAATTACTTTTTATATTTTGATCTCTACTTGCAGAAGTTACCTTGTTAAAATCATTTGCTCCAATATAAAACTCAGGACTAAAGCTATTAGATTGCCAAGTACTGTAGTAATAACCTAATTGAGTTTTAAAAGCTAAACCTTCAATAATCTCATAGTTTAAATAGGTATTAGAGAAAATCTTATTTTGCTTTTCGTAATTATCATTTCTAGCTACACTACCCACTAAGTTACCAACATCATTTGTTGACGCTGCATAGATGCTATATTCATTTAATCCCTTTTGCTCATCAATTGGCTTGAAAACTGCATCTGTTGGACGAAGACGTACTGCTGAAAAAGGAATACCACCAACACCATTAATTGATTTAGAAGGTGTTATAGAAGCAGACTGGCCTACTGTAATTTTATCTGTTAGTTGAACATCAATACCAAAACGACCCGTAAATCTTTCATAGTCATAACCTTTCAATACACCTTCTTGTGTATAATAGTTACCACTAAAATTGTATCTAATTTTTTCTGAACCTCCAGTAATATTAATGTTGTAATCTTGAATTGGTGCTGCTTCATTTACAACTTCATTAAACCAATTGGTATCTGCATTCCCTAAAGAAGTAGAACTACCAATTAATTTCATTGCTTCTCTATATTCTGCTGCATTTGCTGTTTTCGGTAGTCTTGCAATTTGTTGAACACCTGCTGATGCATCTATAGAAACATGCATTGTTCCCTCAGTTCCTTTTATTGTAGTTACAACAATAACACCATTAGAACCTCTTGATCCATATATTGCTGCCGATGCTGCATCTTTTAATACATGAATTTCTGCTATGTCTTTAGGACTTAAGAATGTAATATCTTCTACAATTGCTCCATCAACAACATATAATGGCGTGTTACCATTTAATGTACTAATACCACGAATATTAATATTAGGAGATTGCCCAGGAGCTGTACCAGATTGAGAAACCTGTACACCACTTACTCTACCCTGAAGTGAAGTTGCTACATCAGAAGTTGCCATTTTTCTTAAATCATCTCCGTCTGCTGTTGAAATAGCAGAAGATACTTCACTCTTTTTCTGAGTACCGTAACCAACTACAACTACCTCTTCTAACTGAGCTGCATCTTCTTCTAATGTAATGTTTAATTTTGATTGATTTCCTACTGTAATTTCTCTAGAAAAGTAACCTATATAAGAGTAAACTAATATATCTCCAGATTTTGCGTTAAGTGTATATTTACCATCAAAATCTGTTGTAGAACCAGTAGTAGTTCCTTTAATTAAAACAGTTACTCCAATTAATGGTTCTCCAACTGTTGATACTACTTCCCCAGAGATTGTTTGCTCTTGGGCGAATGTATTTAGTGCCGTAATTATTCCTAGGAATAAAAATAATAATCGTTTATTCATTTTAAATGAGGAGTTTGATATTGAGAGTAGAACCGAGTAAGTAAGCTTACTTACTCACTCGGTCTAATGTTTAGTCTTTTATTGTTTTGTAACTGTACAAGTCATATCGTTTGTATTAAAAACAATATCATAATAACCTGCTTCGTCAAATTGTAAAGGTTCTGAATTATCAGCGTTAAGCATTGCTACTGTTGGGTCATTTCCTTTTGTTACCCATCCGTAATTATAAGGACTCCAATCGTCATTTTGTCCTAAGAATTTCATTTCAGCACCAGCTTCTATTTGAAGGTTTGTAATAGAATACTCTCCTTCTGCAGTAGTGACCATAGGAATACCATCTTCTGGACTCCACCATTGAGAATATTCAGGAAAACCACCTCCAACGATATACATATCTGCTTCTACCGGAGGTAGTGGTGCTTCTGTCATGCTAATTGTTAATTCCATTGATTCCAAATTGAAAACAACTTCGTATTTTCCAGGATTATCATAAAAGGCCAACGGTTGTAGATTATAAAAACCTGGTTCTGAGTCCCAGTTAGGAATACTAGCATCATCTTGCTTTATCATTGGTATTGTCATATTACCTGCATCTGCATCAAATATTACATAACCAGGATAATTAGATGCTTCTTCATAGTTATTACCGTTCCACCACCAATTAGTATCATGATAAGCAGCGTCTAAATTTTCGACATCAACAACAGCATTAAAAGGTAGAACTCCAGAAGATTGTCCTAAAATAGCCAAAGTAGAACCCCAGCCATCTCCTCCATTCCCAACAAATTCTACTACTGTAGAATATAAATTAGGGTTGGTAGCAGATCTTGTCATTAAAATTGCTGTAGAAGGTGTTGTCCATTCTGCATCTACACCTACTAAATTATGTCCATGTAAATAGATATTTTGTGAATCTGTCACCTTTGCTAACTGTGTAGCTTTTGTCGTGTTTCCACCGATACTTGTTGCTGTTAATTCTATTGATGCTTCATCTTTAGCATCTGCAGGAACAGCAAAAGTATAATCCAATTCATAAGTTTTAGGCATTTCATCCTTTAACTCTATTACTCTATCTAGGTCCCACTCAGGCTGATACAAGTGTACATTACTAATTCCCATATCATGAGAAAAAGTGGCTTGAATTTGCATATTCTCGCCTCTAGTTACGTCTACTGTTTCTGCTGTATTAATAACAGGGTTAGTAGGATCGTTGATTTCATCCTTAGTACAAGATTGGAAGAGTAAACCAATCAGCAGGATATTTAATAAGTAAAGTTTAGTTTTCATACGTCAATTGAAACTATTGAAGGTAATAAATTCATTTCATGTTGCTTTTACGTTTACAAATATGAAAAGTGCATCTCATAAAAGGGTCTTTTAATTATTTTAATCAGAGGGTCAAATCATTACCTCCTTATTTATACATACCATTACAAAAGGTGCAAATCAGTAATTTAACAATTTCAAAAATACCCAAAACCCTATAATACAGACACTTAAATTTTATTATCATAGAATCATTTCACCCTAAAACTTTAAGTGTTATTTTTACTACATATATACAACCACACAAAAGAAACTCAGGTTTTCAACCTAATGATTTACAAAACTAAACTACTCTTTATTGGAGCTTTACTATTATTTAGCTCTATCTGTATTGGTCAGTCGTCTAATAATTACACAACATTAGATGGACTATCACATAATACCGTTTATCAAATTGAACAAGATGACTATGGTTTAATTTGGTTAGCTACAGAAAGCGGCTTAAGTATTTTTGATGGCAATAACTTCAATCTTGTTCAACCCATTTATAGAGATAGTTTACCATCGCACTTTATTACTTCTATAGAAATTAAATCGCCTAAAGAAGTTTGGGTAGGAACTACTAAAGGATTAAGGGTTATAGATCAGGTACATGAAAAAATTATCAATGCTTTACCTGAGTTAGAAAACAAAACAATTTCTCATATCAAAAAATTAAATGATAACCTGACTTTAATTGGTGTAAATAATTTTGGTATTTATTTAATAGATAATCAGTATTCTATTATTGAACATTGGTATCTAGGAAGTTCTTCAATCTCTCTTTCCTCAAATCAGATAGAAAAAATTGGTATTGATAAAACTACAGGGCTAGTATGGGTAACGAATAAAGAAACTGGTATTGATCTAATAAATATGACAAACCATTACATTACCACTTTTCCAATTGGTAATGGAGTAAATCAGGTTCCTTCTAAAAAAGTGTACTGCATTACTCAAGATAAAGAGAATAATATTTGGGTGGGAACTTCTAAAGGCATTGCAAAATACGATGCCAAATCTAAAACGTTATTTTCCGTTCATAAAAGAGCTTTTTTTAATACAACAATACTCTCTATCCATTCAGATTCTAAAGGTGATATTTGGATAGGTACAGAGTTAAATGGTTTATGGAAAATCTCTGCCAAAACAAATAATCAGTTAACAAGGGTGGCACTACACCATGAAATTACCAATCAATCTATTCGTTCTATTTACGAAGATATTCAGCACAATATCTGGGTGGGTACACAAAGAAGAGGTGTATACTTATTAAAAGATCAGTACCATACTTTCAAACTCATAAAAAAAGACATTTTAAGTAGTAATATTATTTGGGGTATCACCTTAGATAAGAAGAATAATATTTGGGCAGGTACAGACGGACAAGGTATTACGAAATACAACTTAGATAATAAAACGACCAAGAAGTATATTCATGATGGAAATGAAAGTTCTCTTTCTGATAATAATATTATTTCTGCTCTAACTACTAAAAAAGGTGAACTATGGTTTGGTACTTACTCTGGAGGACTAAATAAATATGATACCATAACTGACAAGTTTATTCATTATACTATTGATAATGGATTATTAAAAAATGATGTTAGAGCTTTAGCTGAAGATAACGATTCTACATTATGGGTGGGTACAAACCGTGGAGGATTACATTTTATTAATGAAAAAGAAAACAAGGCAATCTCTATTGATGCGACGCGTACAATGGATATTCGTTCCATTACATCAAAAGACAATTTAGTGTGGTTTGGTACTTATGGTGATGGTGGAATATTTACTTACGACAAGCAAAGTAACAAACTTCTTAAAGTTAAACTACCTTTTGACATTGAGATTACCTTCGATCTGTTTTTTGATAATAACGCTCCTATTCTTTGGATCGGCTCTTTTGATAAAGGTTTACTTGCCTATCATTATAAAGAAAAAAGACTTGAAGAATTTAAGATACATCCATCCTTATCGACTAACATAATTCATGCAATCCAACAAGATAAAAATGGAGTGCTTTGGTTAACAACTAACCATGGAATTGTAGCTTTTAATTACATTAAAAATACAATAACCAAACATGGTATTGATGAAGGGATTCAACAACATGATTTTATGGATGGTTCTAGAGCTATTGGAAAAGACGGGACTATTTATTTTGGCGGTGCAGGTGGTTTAAATTACTTTCATCCTAAGAACATCAAAATTAGTGTTTTACCTCCTCAAATTTTACTCACAAAATTGGAGGTCTATAACAAAACAATAAGAGCGAACGATAAATCTAAAATTCTACTAAAGAATATTTCAGATACTAAATCTATTACTTTGGATAGTGAGGAAGCACAATTCTCTATCGCTTTTCAAGGAATTGATTATAGAAACCACGATGCATTACAATATAGGTACTTTATGAAGGGCTTAGATAGTGACTGGAATTTGGTGGGTAAAAATAACTCTGCTAATTACAGTAATATTAATCCTGGAGCATATCAATTTAATGTATCTACAAAAAGTATTGGTGGTAAATGGAGTAAACCTGCAACTTTAGAAATAAAAGTGCTTCCTCCAATTTGGGCTACATGGTGGGCTAAATTACTCTACTTCTGTATAATTATTCTTGGTGCTTGGTATTGGAAAGACTTTACAGGAAAAAGAGCAGAAATACGATCAAAATTAAAGCTTCAAGAAGAGCAGACTAATTTACACAAAGAAAATAAAGAGGTTTACGAAGATATTATCAATGAACTTAACACACCAATTAATCAGTTACTGATGCCTTTGGAAAATATGATTCATAACAATACCAATACCTCACCTGCCTTACGTAAACAGTTGCAATTATTGTATTTAAATGCATCTAAAATGCATAACATAGTTCGTTTTATTTTATCAAATAAAGATAGAGACGAGCAACATTTTAAATTAGAAGTTTACCAGTATAATCTTTCTACTTTCTTACTAAATTTTAGAGAATCATTCTTATTACAAGCCGCTCAATTAGGTGTGAAAATAGATATTCAATTACCTGAAAACGATATTACAGCTTGGTTTGATATAGAGAAAATTGAAACAATTCTTCACTTTTTATTCCTCACTGTATTTCAAAATGCAACAACATCAGATCAGCTTCTAATTGTTATTGATGTTACTGAAAATAATCAAATCAATTATGCCAACATAAACCTCTATCTAATTGATGGAGAAATGAGGGAGAAAAAAATTGATCTTGAAATGAGAAAGACAGCTTTAATTGGTATTCCAATGAGTGAATGGTTTCTGAAAAAACACAAAGGTTCTCTCCTACTTCCAAGTTCAACTTCGAATAGAATCTGTATTACCATTCCTATTGATAAAGAGACTTATACTACTGATGAAATAAAGTTAGATGCTGAAGAAAATGGTCAATTTTATTTTAATAATGAGTTAATTGCAGATAATACGTCAACAGATAAACTAGATAAAACTGCCCATACAATTACATTGTTAGATGATAACAAAGATACTGTTGCCTTTTTCTCCTCAATTTTAAGTGAATATAATATTGTAGCATTTGATAATTCTGTTGAGCTGTTTCAGTATTTAGGAAAGAACGATACAGATATTATACTTATTGATAATACACTCAACTCTGGGTCTGGAATTGATATTATTAAAAGGTTGAAAAAAGATGCAAAATTAGCCATCATTCCAAGTATCTTAATTGCTTCTCATCTTACAGAAAAAAATAAAGTAAACGGCTTAAAGGCTGGTGCAGATTTATGTATCTCTAAACCGTTCCATATTTCGATCTTAAAAACCCATATTCAGAATTTAATTAACAGTAGACAGTATTTTAAAAATATCTACAGAAATGAAATTCTCACAGAAACAAAAGAAGTTGTACCGGTAAATGAAGATGAAATCTTAATTGCTAAAATCACAGACCTGATTGAAAACAATATGTCTAATCCTGATTTTAAAGTACAAAGTATTCAAGATGAAATAGGTATTAGTCAATCCTCATTATACAAAAAGATTAAACAACAAACAGGGATGTCCTCTTCTGAATTTTTAAGAAATTTCAGAATCAAATTTGCTGCTAAGCTTCTTGCTAAAAGTAATTTACCTGTAGCAGAAGTAATGATGAAAGTTGGCTTCTCTGATGCAAAATATTTTAGAACGAGTTTTAAAAAGAAATACGAACTCTCTCCTTCCCAATATAGAAAGGAGCACCAAAAAGAAAGTGATTAGTATAACACTACACACTAAATTTATAAGTGTAAAAACACATATTATTACGGGATTGCATACATCTTTAAAAAAGATAAAAAGGCTAATAATTAAAATATAGTGTAATTATTTACGGGGAGCTATACATATTTAGAGTAATAACAGGGAGAATGATACTTTAATTGTAATTAAATATGTAACTCCTCATTACCAAAACTTTTAATTACACATCATACTCCGTAATATTTACTGTACCTAAAACGCAAAGTCCTTCTAAAATCACAGTACAATTAACTGTAGGTGCATCATTAGACTGTGCGATTTCATTTTTCTCATCATCAGAAGAAAATGTTTTCATGAACCTTTTTTTCCAGCTTTTACTTTTCAAGCCATATTTATACTCACTAAGTACTTTTTTTGTTTGGTCTACAACGCGTGTACCTCTAGCTACTTTAATATTTACTTCTCCGAGTACTTTAGTTAAACGTAAATTAAGAACAGCTCCTTCTAAACAATGTGCTCTTAAATCTATCTTCGTTTCTCCAACCACAGTAACAATTTCAAAACTCGCTTCTGCATTGGTTAATTCTTCCGAAGAAAATGAAATTTTTTGCTCACCTACAATAGTAAAAAAGCGAGAAGGAACTTCTGACAATCTATGTATTACTGTATTTTTTCCTCCTAGAATATTTAAAGAGAGTTTATCTACATTCTGGTGAACAACTAATTTAGTAGCTGTTACAGGTTTGCCTACAACCTTTGAACTCGTTATTTGATGTACATATTGATCTGGAAAATCTGAAAAAACTAATTTTAATGCTTCTCCTGAATCTGCTTTCATAGCCAACTCAAGGCGGTTTTCATAATCATTTTCATCTAAATCTCCATCAGAAAATGCTTTCTGGAGTAAGTCTAAGGCTTTTTGCCTTTTTTTGGGTAACCCGAATTGAGAAGAATGTTTCATAGTATAAAAACTCTGTTAATGTGCCTTCTTTTATAGAAAGCTATTTTTGACACTTGTTGTTATTTCCTTAAAAATAAGACGTAATTATTTATAAAAATAGAAATAACAAAAAAAACCTATTGAACGAATCCAATAGGCTGATTGTGTTAATAAAATATGTGTCTTTCTATAGGTTAAGATTAGTATATCTTTAAAGTACCGATACCGCAAATGCAATTACGAATCCTGAAACGATTACTAATGATGCGATTGTTAAATTCTTCATGTCAAATGTATTTATATATGGTATTTTGTATGTCTTATTTTGATACTTCAAATGTATATTTTACCCTTATTATTACCAAACATTTTATCAAGTATTTTTTACACTTAAAAACCATGCTATTTACAAATTTTGAAAGAAATAAAGTTCTAATTGAAAACTCGTAAATAGAGTAGTCTTTCTTTTTAAATATCGCTTAATAATAAGTGTAATTAATACGGAAAAAATAATTTAAAAAAGATTGGAAATACATGTTAATTAAAGATTTCTGTATCTTTAATTATATAATTTATGATTAAAATAAATTTTGATGATATTTAAAGAACCATATCAAAAAATCCGAAATAGTAGTATAACTTCTATTTCTATGTGTAAGGTGATTAAATTAGACGATATCGAATAAAAAAATATATGAGTAAGTTATCAATAGTCCCCTTCGGGAAAACAAATTTATACGTTTCAAGAATTGGTTTAGGTGTTGCTGCTTTAGGAAGACCAGGCTATATTAATTTAGGCCATGGAATTGACTTACAAGAAAACTACGATTCTGATTTCATGAAAGAAAGAACTTCAGAGGTAATGACTGCTGCTGCAAATGCAGGAGTAACTTATTTTGATACTGCAAGAAGTTATGGAAAAGGAGAACAATTTGTAGCTTCTTGGCTAAATGAACAAAAAGATAAAAGTAAATATGTGGTTGGTTCTAAATGGGGCTACGAATATACTGCCGAATGGAATGTAAAAGCAGAACACCATGAAATTAAAAGTCATACGGTAGATCTTTTAAGAAAGCAATGGGTAGAAAGTGTAGAAAACCTAGATGATAATCTTAAAATATACCATATCCATTCTGCTACATTAGAAAGTGGCGTTTTAGAAAATAAAGATGTATTAGAACAACTTTGGGATATAAAATCTACAGGTACAATTATTGGTCTTTCATTAAGTGGTCCGCACCAAGCAGATACGCTAAAAAAGGCATTAACTATAAAACGTGATGAGAAATTTCTTTTCCAATCTGTACAAGCTACCTATAATATTTTAGAGAGATCTGCTGCTAAAATGTTAGAAGAAGCCGCTTACCAAGGGTGGGGAGTAATTATTAAAGAAGCTGTTGCTAACGGACGTTTGACTTCAAGAAATACGGAAGAGCAATTTGCTAAACATAAATCCACCTTAGAATTTATTGCTCAAAAACACGATGTTACAATTGATGCCGTTGCTATCTCTTTTATTATTGCTCAACCTTGGGTTAGTGTAGTGCTTAGTGGTGCTTCTACTCCAGAACAATTTGAACAAAATAGAAAAGGGGCTTCGTTTAGGCTAGATTTAATGGATTTACAAATGCTTGATGAACTTATAGAAGAGCCAGAAGAATATTGGTCTATTCGTAAAAATCTTGAATGGAATTAAATAATAAATCCTCCCTAATATCAAATTAAGGAGGATTTTTTTTATATCATATAATCCTATTAATTAATTAATTACTTTCTTTCTACGAATCTGTTTATCAGAAACCAATTCTATAATATGAATACCCTTTGATGAAAAATCTGACTTATCAATTTTTAATTTATTGATTCCATTTTGCCCAATTCCCTTTTTAGAATGAACAACACTTCCTGTTAAATCATATACTTTTATTTCGTATTCTAATTGATCTCCTAGATTAAATTCTAGGGTAGATTGATCTACAAGAGGATTGGGGTAAATGTTAAAAGAATCAGAAATAATTTGAGGCTGAAATTCTATCTCTTTCAATCTATAACTTGATGAAGTTGGAATAGTTAAACTAAATGACTTTTCTTCACATTCATAACACCCCGTCCAATCAAGAAAAGTTACCGTTCCACTTACAGTAGAACCATTTGCAAACCCACCAGGAGGAGCAAATTCCGCTCTTCCTATTCTTTGCTCTTCTGTGCTAGGTATAAAATTCTGAGTCCAGAAGTCACCTTCACCTTTATAATGAAAGTATAAATCTTGACCTCCATATTTATCTGTTGGCCAACTTGCAATAATTGTATTATTATCTGAAACCTCAAATGAAACATGATTAGGAGTTGACCCAATTTCAACAAATTTTGTTGACCCTGGTTCTGTAGTTGATTCTGATGGCCATTGATCTGAAGTACTAAATTTTACTTGAACCCATAAATACATCTTCGGGTCAAATCCATTAGGTTCTCTTCTAATTTGTGTATTTCCTGATGTTTGATTATCAATATATTTCCATTTAAATGGTCCATCAGGATAGCCTCTTCCTGGAATTGCGTACTCATATCGAATATCTATTGGTACATTCTTATAATAGTCTTTATCCCAGATCACATTTACATAATCATCTACAACTACTACAGATTGAAAATCAATATCATATTCTTCAATTCGATGCTCTACAATATGATTATTGAAATCTTTATTTTGAAATGCAATTTCAATCTCTTTTAAACCAGGTGACAAGGGACCTAAAATAACTCTTCCTGTTGAATTATTTTCAGAGTATGTCCAAGTAGATGATCCATAATCTCTATATCTAAACTTGATCGCTGTATTTCCATACTTTCCTAATAACCATTCTGCTTTAATATTATAACCTTCATAAATTTGTGTTTTAACAAAGCTCATGTTCAAGTTATTAAATTCATGTACTTGAGTATTCCAAGTAGTAGAAGACGATTCTTTAATAGATACATCAACATTTTGAGGTATAAAACCATTATTAGGTCTTAGAGTAACATTCCCTGAAGATTGCTGGTATAGATAAGAAGAAGCATCAGAAGTACCTTGATATTTATATTTGAAATCAAAAGTTAAATTTCCTCCATATCTATTATTTGGCCAAGTAAATTTTATTTCATCTTCAATAGAACTTATAGAAACCACTTTATAGGAGTCTTTTATCAATTGGTTACTTGGATTCCCACTCCAATTGGCATTGGTAAATTTATATTCAACTTCAACATTACCCGTCGAGAAGCCATTTCCTGGTGTTAAATCTATATGTCCAGATGCTTGATTTAATATATTTGTCCAAGAATTATCATTACTATGTTTAAATCGAATATCTAATGGAGCGTTACCAAATCTATGTTCATCCCACTGTACTACTATTCTATCATCATGAATAGATGCATACGCATGACTTGGTGTAGTAGCTACGTAATAAGTTCTTTCATAATCACGAATCCAAATATTTGTTGAACTAAGCTTAATATCTATCCTAGTACCTGGTGCTAACCCATCTCCTTCCCCAATTGTTTTGCCATTAGGTTTATTATTATCATCATATTCATAGCTTATTTCCTGCCAAATTCCTTCTGAAATTCTATAACGAAATGTTACTTGCATACTTGTATTCCAATATACGTTCACTCTGTCTGTTAAAAGCTCAGAACTAAAAGTATCAGCAAAAGACTGAAAACTAAGTAATAACAAACATGACAAGCACAATAACTGCTTTTTTAATTTAGAAACATTCATACTGATAATCGTTTAAAAATTTAAATAAAATTTACTGTTTAATTATCTGCTTAGTAACCACCTCTTCTCCAATCATAATTTTTAAGAGATACGTCCCAGAGGATAGATTACTAAAATCGATAATTGTCTGAATTGGGAGTTCTTTTATAAATAACCCATCATTTGTAAATAGTACCATTTTGGTAATTTCATTCACCGTAGTTAGCTTTAATATATCTGTAAAGGGGTTAGGGAAAACCACTAACTCTGTGCTTTCACTCTCTTGATCAATAAAACTTTCTTCTTCCGTATTAGAGTTCGTTGTTTTTCTTGCTGCAGAAATAGGTTCTGGTTCTATACCTCCAAAAGGAGTTTGGTCTTTACACCCACAAGCATTACAATCATTTTGTCCATTAAGGTCTGTGGTTACATCAAGTATTTCACTATGTCTTTGATAATGGCCTATTCTATATTGCACCTTAGGTATTTCTGTTCCACTACCACATTCTAAACCTCCATTAATAATATTAACGGTCACGCCAAAGCCCGGTAGACGGTTATTTTGTGTATCATAAGTAGTTGGTAACCAATCTCCAACCATTACATCATGTGCAGATGGTTTCGGAAACTGCGGAGTCATCCAAAACCAAATAGCTGTCTGGAAAGCCAACGCTCCATCTTCTATTACTTTTTCAGGCTCATTTAGTAAAATGGTTTTATCACCGTATAAAAATTCACTTGCAGCACCATAATTATAATTCCAACTTAACTGAATTGGGCCTCTTCCATGATAAGATTTCCCTGCCACTGGAGGGTATACTGTTGACGTATTATCCACATAACCAATTTGACCATTTTCATACCCCACTTCTTGTCTAAAGTATAAACCCCAAGCATATCTACCACCTGGTGCAGTATCCCAACCTCCTGTTGTTTCCTGAGAAATATTTGCAAAAAAAGCTGCTAACTCTCTTTTTCTTATTGTAGAATCTCCTTCATTTATAAAAGTTCCGTAATCAACTTCTTGCCTTACAATATTTTTTGATAGGTTTTCGGTTGCATCAAAATTTGTATCTGCTCTAATAATTGTAGACGAATTTGTAGTTTTATCAATTCTTGTAAGCCTATACAAATTAGTCGTAGCCCTTCTTTCAAAAACAACTTTAATGTTAGCCATTCTATTGATAGCCTCTAAAAAATTAGCGTAAGAGAAGAAATCTTCACCAGGTAGAATTTGATTTACGCCAAAACGATTAGGGAAAATTTCATCATATTTTTGTTGTGTTATTAGCTGTTTAAATACTATTGTGATCTGCTTCGTTTCAGATTCTCCATTACTATTTGTTGCAGATAACGTATAACTACCATAACTAGATGGAGTCCATGAAAAATGAGTACCAGAAAATTCTTGTGTATCAACTGTAGTTACTACTTGTTTCTCTATTCCACTCTGATCAAAAGCACTTAGTATTACTTCAATTGGTTTTAATGTTGAAGTATAAATAACTTCTCCGTCTTCGAGCGACTGAAAAAATAAGCCTGGTTCAAAATATTCTGAAAAAGTTTGATTTATTTTATTTACAAAAGGTGATTTCGTTTCTAAACAAAATCTTAATTTACTTCCATAGATTGTTCTTACTTCACTAAAATCTAAATCTCCCCATACAGGAGAAATAATTACTCCTCCTCCATCATTTTGATTTACAAAGAGAGCCTTTTCTTTGGTGCTTGTAGTATCTTCAATACTCAAAAAATAATTACTTCTAGTATAATAGGGAACTTTCGCAGTATTGTCCCAATGTTTTGACCATGTATCATAAATATATGAAATTGGCCCTATAAAAGGCCTTCCATCCCATGCTGCAAACGTGTCTGTATCAGCTCCAATAACAGGTCTACCTAAAGCTGCGTTGCCATTAGTCTTTATTCCTGCACCGTAAAATGGGATTCCAAGTATTATTTTCTCAGAAAAAACCCCCGCTCCTGTCATTAAATTAAAGGATGTTTCAAGAGAAATATTTTGATCTGATTTGTAATTATGTAGTGGAGAGTTATGTCCTGTTTTTTCAGAAAAACTACCATTAATATCAAATGTCTGCATATTGAAAAAATCAATAGACCTGCTTAGTAGATTCCATTCAAAAGGGTCTTGTCCTGCATTGGAATTAAACGCTGCTGTTAATAATTTATCTTGTCCTATAGCTGCTCTAACATCTTGAATAAGAAGCGTAAAATTATGGTAGTCAGCCTGTGTTCCTTGGAAATTAAGTCCACCTCTTCCAGGGTATATCCAATTGATATCAATACCATCAAACCCTAAAGCCATTAGTTTATTTATATCTTCAATAAAGCGAGCTCTTTTAATTGGGTCTGCTGCAATAGTTGGAAAATGTTTACTCATTGTAGCACCTCCAATAGAAGCTAAAATTTCTACACCATTCTCCTCTCCTAATTCAAGTAAACCTTTTCTTCCATTACTTTTTTTACAAGGAATAGGGAAATCTCCAGATATGTTCCAACCTGTATTGTGCCAACCATTTCCTTGCGCTATAAACCCTTGTGCCGTAGCTGTTGCATCAATCGATAGTTTTAAATCCAATTCTCCAAATAATAGATAGTAATCCCAACTACTATACACATCTGGATGGAGAACTTCTCCTGGGTCTTGTTCTTCATTGGCATTATTTATAGCTGGATTTTTTAAATCAGCACTATGCAAAGAGCCATCTTTTGCTACTCCAAAAAAAGAGTAATTTAGTATTGTATATTGAGAATAATCTAAATTTAACTGATTGTAAACTCCATTTATTGGGAGGTTATTACCTGTACCTTTCCACGCATCCCATTGCGTAAAGTATCCAATTACTTCTTTTTGGTGATCATTGGTTGTATTGTTTGCCTCCCCATTTATCTGGGCGGTTAATTGAAGGTTACCAATAATAAAGATAAAAAAAGTGAGCAATATACTCCTAGAGCATAATGTAGTAGTATTAAATGCATATTTCATATTAATGAACGTTAGTATAAAATTTAATTAGTTTTTTGACGATTGCTTTGGTTTCTAATTACTCCTGAGGTTAGCAAAAGAAACGTACTTATTTATTCAATAATTCATTGTAATGTTGTAAGATTTTGGTGTTTAATAAAATGAGTTCCCTCCTAATAAATTATTCAATAGTAAGCTTAATAATTGTTTATTCTATCAGTTGAAAGGTGTAGTAGATTTGATAGAATATTAAGTATTTGGAATAAAAATAGTTAGAAACAATTCTCGATCACATCTCAAATGTTGATCAAATAGAATGAAAAAAAAAATTGATTTAAATCTATAATAAACAGTTTAATAAAAACATTAAACACCTAACTATCAATTGATTATTTAATAATAAATTTAAGATTCATGTTTAGGTATAATCACATAGGTAATCAAATTATTAATATACATTAACTAATCAATATGAGAACTTTTAAGAATTACGACCTAAATTTTAATTCTGATTATTCAAAACCAGTTGATGAAATACTCAAGGATATAACTAACTATGAAAAAATTATTACACGAACATCTACAGACCGTATTACTTCTACTGTCTGGTCTGACCTACATTGTATTTTTAATTGTATTCTTATTAAAAAAAAAGTATTTAAATAGAGAAAAAATAAAGGCTTCTGCTATTGTTGAAGCTGAAAAAGAAAATTTATTGGATAAAGAAATTCAACAAAAATCTGAATTATGTAAAATTCTTAATTTTAAAAATAGCCTGCTACAAGCAAAAATTGGGCAGTTAGAAAAAGAAAATTTCACTTATAAAGAAAAAGTTTCTTATAGCTCCTTACTCTCATTTAATGAGTTTATTATGTTATTCCCTTCAGAAAAATATTGTTTAGAAGTTTTAGATAACCTAAAGTGGGAACATTGTTATTCTTGCAAAAAATGTGAATCTCTTTTATACTCAAAAACAGAAAAAGGTAGAAGATGTAAAAAATGCAACTATGTTGAATCTGAAAGAATAAATACCATTTTCCATAGGGTGAAAATTCCTTTACAAAAATCTTTTTACGTTCTCTATTTTATATTCTACAATAAAAACAATGTAAATGTTGCTTTGCTAGCTGAGAATATTGATATGCGCTATAATACTTGTTTGTGTTTAGTACGAAAAATTCAAAAAGTAATTGAGAAGCAAAATGATGATATTTTTCTTAATCCAGAAGGGTGGAAAAAAATAGTCTTATTAGATAGGCTAGAATAAACATAATTGTCTTTAAAACAAGAAGGCTATTTCATTATTTAGAATGAAATAGCCTTCTTGTTTTACAATTCAACCCCAACTACTAGCACATCGTCTGTCTGAGTGCTTGCCCCCTTCCATTTCTCAAATACGGTATCAAGTACTTTTTGCTGCTTCTCCATTGATAGATTAATTGTTTTATTTAATACCTCAACAAAGCGTTTCTGCATAAATTTAGTGTCTGATTCTCCTCCAAATTGATCTTGAAAACCATCACTAGTTAAATAAAGTCTATCTCCTCCTTGGTAATGAATAAGTGTAGAATTAAAATCTTTCCGAACGGATTTACTATTATAACCAATAGTAGATTTTGAACCTGCATATTTCTCTATTGTATTCTCTTTTCCGACAAAATAAAGAGGTCTTTTTGCTCCAGAAAATTCTATAGTTCTCGTATCACTATTTATTACAACCAGTCCTAAATCCATACCATCATGTATTTTTTTTGTATTCTTTAAGTTCATCAAAGCATACAATTCCATATCAAGTAAATTGAGTATATTATCTGGTGTATAAACCTTTTGGTTAGTAATAATATCATTCAATAATAAATTTCCTATTATAGTCATAAAAGCAGCAGAAACACCATGTCCTGTACAATCTGCAGCAATTAAAAAACGAAGATTATCTATTTGATAAAACCAATAGAAATCTCCAGAAATAATATCTTTTGGTTTACTTGTAATAAACCCATCTTTAAATTGATCTACTATAGACTGACGGTTTCCTAAAATTGAATGTTGTAATTTTCTTGCATAACTAATGTTCTCCGTAAGCTTAGTATTCACTTTAGTAATCATATCGTTTTGATACTTTAGCTCATTACTTTGCTGTAAAATTTCTTCTTTCTGATCCTGAATTTCTCTTGTTCGTTCGTTTATTTTTAACTCTAAGTCTTTATTTATATTGATTTGCAACTCATGGTTTTTCTGAAGTTGTTCAAATAACTCTCTTTCTACAAGTTCTTTTTTCTCTTGAGATTCCATTAAATTTTCATGAGCATCTTGTAATGCAATTCCTCTACTTATCGTTTCTCTAAGGTATTTATCAATAGCATTAACTGCTGGTCTAAAAATGAAAAAACCCTCCAGAAAAATAGATGCTAAAGTGATAAATAAGAGAATGTATTCTATTAGAGATACTTTTTTTGTTCTGCTTGTAGATTCATGATCATATTGGAAAGTGATAGTGTTCATTTGCTTCAAAAAAGAGGCCTCATTTTTTAGAATGATTGATACATCTTCTTTAACTTCATAGGCATGCGAGGATAATAAGATGCTATTTCCGGCTTTAAAAATTGCTTCAAAATTATCGGTAATACCTTCGAACATTTTCTTGATTGTCTCGCTATTTTCACCTTCCAAAGCCATCTCTTCAGATCGGTTCATTAGCCCATAATGTGAGGTAGACAGAAGGTGCATCACATTTTCTAATTTACTTTTCAATAAAGAATATTCTCTATCAGAAGTTGCTCTTTCTAGTTGTAAAGCTAGTTTACTAATCTTCTGACTTAACATTCTCTGACGTCCAGATATATTAATAATCCTAGCATCTTTTTCTTGTTCTGTTAAAACAGATCTGATTATAAGTTGACTAGTTATGCTTAAAAGGGCAATTAATGAAAGGGCAGTGATATATGAAGCCGTAAACCTTTTTTTCGGATTCTTTAGTAAAAAATGATTCATTCTGTTTGCTGTTAGTTATTTTGTGTTGTTTAAGTGTGTTGTGAGTTTTAATGATTCAAGAAGTCCATTAAATAGCCTCTGTACTGATAGTAATCTGGATGTTCTAATATATCTACTCTATTTCTTGGTCGTTCAAAAGGGATTGCAAGTTCATCACCAATTTTAGCAAAAGGTCCACTGGTCATCATAATCACACGGTCTGCCAAGAAGATAGATTCATCTACATCATGAGTAATCATAATTGCAGTAATCTGTTCTTTTTGCCACACCTCCAACAATACATCTTGCAATTCACCTCTAGTTAAAGAATCTAACATTCCAAAAGGCTCATCTAGGAGTAACACCTTTGGTTTTAAAGCAAATGCTCTTGCAATGCCAACTCTTTGCTGCATTCCCTGAGACAGTTCCGATGCTCTTTTATCAAAATCATTCCCTAAACCTACTTTATCAAGGTAGTATTTACAGATATCTTGTTTTTGCTTTTTTGTAGCATGCGGAAAAACCTGTTTAACGCCAATCATTACATTTTGTAAAGCAGTCATCCAAGGAAATAAACTTGGCGATTGAAATACAACCGCTCTATCTGGCCCTGCCCCTCTTACTTCATCTCCATCTACATAAACACTTCCTTTACTAATGTCGTTTAACCCCGCAATCATTGTAAGTAATGTAGATTTACCACAACCTGAATGACCAATTACAGAAATAAACTCCCCTTTTTTTACGGTCAATTGTAAGTCTGACAATACAGTATAATCACCTTTAGGAGTAGGATAAATTTTAGCAATATCTTTACAAACCAACATATCTGGTCTTGTATCTTCAATAATTTGGGTTGACGATACTATTAATTTTTTCTCTAAAACACTCATCATAATTTACTTTTTTATCGTTATTAATTGATTTTTAAATAGATCTTGATCTAAAAAAATTGTTGTTTTTCTTTTCTTCTTTGAATACCCCATTTTACTCTCCCAGGCATTACTGGTTTCAAATCAGGCAATTCGTAAGAAGTTGTTTTTTCACTTTTTCTAGATGCTCCAACTGCAATCAAATACTCTAAAATTTCATTTCTAAGATGTTTGTACGTTTCATTTTTATTGATTTCTGCAATAACTCTCGGTCTTGGTAAGTCTACTTTAAAGTTAGGACCTAACTCTGCCTTTGGCCCTGGTTTTAAAGGAATAATCCTATCGGCCATTACAACCCCTTCATCAACATCATTCGTAATTAACAAACACGTCTTTTTATCCTCTCCCCAAATATTAACTATCTCTTCTTGTAAAGTCCCTCTTGTTAAGGCATCTAAGGCACTTAAAGGTTCGTCCATTAAAAGCATTTTGGGGTTCATGGCTAAGGCTCTTGCTACAGAAACTCTCTG